>NZ_JBLXIB010000008.1:0-19590 GCF_048269745.1 Zunongwangia sp.
GACCCCCAAGGTTCGCATCGCACGCCATTTGTAATGATCGCCATTAAGCCAAACACGAGAAATATTTTCGAATTGTGTATCGGCCTCAATTTGCGCGGGAGGTAGGTGGTTATGATAATCGATAATTGGTTGTTTTTTGGCATACTGATGGTATAATTCTTCAGCATATTTATTTTCCAACAAAAAATTATCTGTTATAAAGGTTTTCATATTCTTATTTTAGCTGAAATTGGATCTTTTTTAGCGCTTTTTTTCCTAGTTCTTCATTTCTCTTCAACGGACTGCTACCACCTATATAAATTTCAAAAGTTCCTTTTTCCAGCTTTTCCTTTCCGTTGTCATCAATAAAACTTAACATTTCAGGAGTAATTTCAAAAGTCAGTTCTTTTGATTCTCCTTTTTTAAGATGAATATTTTTAAAAGCTACCAGTTCGAAATTAGGTACACGAGAAGAAGCTTTTACATCCTTTAAGTATACCTGCACCACTTCATCGGCTTCAAAATCACCAGTATTTGTTACACTAATACGAGCATCTACTGATTCTTTTTTCTTTATTTTATCCTTAGATAATTTAATTTCAGAATACTCAAAATCGGTATAACTTAAGCCATAGCCAAAGGGATACATTGGCGCTATATCCATATATTTATAAGTTCTACCTTCCATTGTATAATCTTCGTAGGCAGGAAGATCTTCAATATTCATTGGGAAAGTTATCGGCAATCTACCTGAAGGTGAATTTTTACCGAATATGATATCGGCAACAGCGTTCCCACCTTCTTCACCAGGATACCAAACCAGCAATACCGCATCGGCAAGTTTATGTACTTCAGCTAAGTTCATCGGGCTACCACCAGTTACAATAGCAACTACCGGACGATCCTCCGCCGCCTCACTAACTTTTTGTAAATAATCGATCTGATTTTGAGGTAAGTTATAATCCATGCGATCACCAAAAGTTGGAGAAGCAATAGACTCTCCTTCTTCGCCTTCCAGAAGTCCGGAAATTCCCATCACTACAAACGTAGCATCACTATTACCGGCATTTGGAGAAGCCCAGTCCTGAGGATTTTCATTAGGAATATTAAGCCTTGTTCCCATTCTGTATTGTAATTGACTTTCAGGTTCTATAGCTTTTGCAATACCCTCTAACATAGTAACCATATCTGTACTTACTCCGTGATAATTACCTAATAAAACTTCAATATTCGTAGCATTCGGTCCAGTTATAAAGTATTTTGAAAGGTTATTCTTTAAAGGAAGAACTCCGTCATTTTTAAGAAGAACGATAGACTTTCTAGCGGTTTCTCTTGCCAAAACTCTATGTTCTTTGCTATTCATTACCTCAACCCCAATCTTATTATATGGGTTGCTATCTTCAGGATCAAACAAACCTAATTTAAATCGAGTTTCTAATAATTTATGCAAACGCTTATCAACCAATTTTTCTGAAACTAAACCATCTTGTACCGCCCTAGCTAAAAAATTATAAGTATCGCCACAATTTAAGTCTACACCTACTTCTAAGGCTAAAGCCGCTGCGGCCTCTGGAGAATCAACAACACTATGGCCACTTACAAAATCCTGCAAAGCCCAGCAATCACTTACTACATGCCCATTAAAGCCCCATTCATCTCTTAGAATATCATTTATAAGACGATTATTGGCGCAACAAGGCTCTCCATTGGTGCTATTGTAAGCACACATTATGGTTTCTACATTTGCATCTACCAAAGTTTTAAAAGCCGGCAGATAGGTTTCCCAAAGATCTTTTTCACTTACATCTGCATTAAATTCATGTCGTAACTTTTCAGGACCGCTGTGTACTGCATAATGTTTTGCAGCAGCAGCAGTTTTTAGATATTTATCATTATCACCCTGTAAACCTTTTACAAAGGCTTCTCCTAATTTCGAAGTTAAATAAGGGTCTTCACCATAGGTTTCCTGACCTCTACCCCAGCGAGGGTCTCTGAATATATTTACATTAGGCGTCCAAAATGTTAATCCGCTATATTTTCGATGATAACCATGTTTCACCGCATTATTGTAATTCGCTCGTGCTTCATCTGAAATTGCTGTCGATACTTGTAAAATTAGCTCTTTATCAAAAGTCGCTCCCATTCCAATGGCCTGAGGAAAAACTGTAGCAACCCCAGATCTTCCAAGGCCGTGTAAAGCTTCATTCCACCAATCATAAGCAGGAATTCCTAATCTTTCAATGGCGGGACTGGCATTTAGCATTTGTTGTGCTTTCTCCTCTAAACTAAGCCGACTTATTAAATCGTCTATTCGCTCATCCATAGATAAATCTGTATTGTAAAAATCAAGTTCAGATTTATCGATTTTGGCCTCCTGAGCATTCATTACTGTAGATGAAGACAGTATAAATATGAAAGCAAATAGATGTATATATTTTTTCATTATTACTAATATTTACAGGTTAATTTTATTATAAATGAAATATTGATGTTTATAAACAAATAAAACATAAAATCAAATTAAAAGCAACCGATTGCGTAAATTATTTTGTTTATACTCTTTTTTTACATAATTTTCAGTCCGCAATCGTTTGTTTAGACAAATCAACTTACAAAATGAAAAAAAACATACTCAGCATATTTTTGCTAATAATTAGCAACTTTGCTTTTAGTCAAAAGCCATATGATTTATGGTTGCAATATGATAAAATTGAAGATCAAGCTATTAGAGATACCTATAAAAGTCAGGTTTCCAATATTTATTTCAACCTAAATTCCCCTACCGGAATTGTCATAAAAGAAGAAATCCAAAAAGCTTTTAAAGGTTTATTGGATATTGAACCAAAATTCGATGCTAAAGCACCACAACTAATTATTGCTACACTAGATAAACTTGACGCTTCAATTAGAGAAGAGCTACCGGACAGCTCTAAAATAAACGATGAAGGTTATTTTCTTCAGTATATTTCAGAAAAAGAAACCCCTAAACTTATCATTTCCGCTAAAACCGAGAAAGGCTTATTATATGGAGTTTTCAATTTCATTAAGCAAATGCAATTGCGCAATGACCTATCAAAATTATCGATATCGGATTCTCCTAAAATTCAAAAAAGACTTTTAAACCATTGGGATAACCTGGATAGAAGCATAGAACGTGGTTATGCCGGTTTTTCTATCTGGGATTGGTATTTATTACCTGAATTGATAAAGCAGGAATATATTGATTATGCCAGAGCTAATGCATCTATAGGGATTAATGGTACCGTACTCACTAACGTAAACTCTAATGCTTTGGTACTAAGTCCAAGGTATATTCAAAAATTAAAAGCGCTGGCTGATGTTTTCAGACCTTATGGAATTCAGGTTTATCTAACCGCAAGATTTTCTGCACCTATAGAAACTGGTGATTTAGAAACAGCAGATCCGCTTAATGCTGAAGTTAAGCAATGGTGGAAAAATAAAGCGGACGAGATTTATGCCGAAATTCCCGATTTTGGAGGCTTTTTAGTGAAAGCTAATTCTGAAGGACAACCAGGTCCAAATAACTACGGAAGATCTCACGTAGATGGTGCTAATATGCTTGCTGAAGCTGTTGCTCCTCACAACGGAATTATCATGTGGCGTGCTTTTGTATATTCTGAAGAAAAACCTGAAGACCGCGCAAAACAGGCCTATTCAGAATTTAAACCTTTTGACGGAAAATTTAAAGATAACGTATTGGTTCAAGTAAAAAATGGAGCTATCGATTTTCAGCCACGAGAACCTTTCCATCCTTTATTTGGCGCCATGCCAAATACTCCTTTAATGATGGAATTTCAGATCACACAGGAATATCTTGGCGGAATGTCTCATTTAGTTTTCCTACCTAAACTTTTCGAAGAAGTTCTGGAAGAAGACACCTATGCGCAAGGCAAGGGAAGCACAGTAGCCAAAATAATTGATAGACAACTAAGCAACAAAAAGCTTACCGGAATGGCCGGTGTAGCTAATATAGGAACGGCAAAAAACTGGACTGGCCATCCTTTTGGTCAGGCAAACTGGTATGGCTTCGGTAGACTGGCTTGGAATCCAGAAACCAGTGCTAAAACCATAGCACAAGATTGGCTTAAAATGACCTTTACAGATAAAAGCGATTTTGTAGATCCTATGACCAAATTATTACTCGAATCTAGAGAAGCTGTGGTTAATTATATGACTCCGCTTGGATTACATCATATAATGGCAGCAAATCATCATCAGGGTCCAGGACCGTGGGTTAAAGATATGCCAAGACCAGATTGGACATCTGTATATTATCATAAAGCAGCTTCAGACGGAATTGGTTTCGACAGAACTTCAAGCGGAAGCAATGCCTTAGAGCAATACGCCCCGGAAATTCAGAAAAAATATAGTGATCCCGCAACCACACCGGACAAATATCTGCTTTGGTTTCATCATTTACCATGGGACTATAAAATGAAAAATGGAAAAACACTTTGGTATGAAATTGCAGATCATTATCAAAAAGGAGTTGAACAGGTTGAGGATATGCAGAAAACCTGGCAAAAAATGCAGAAATATGTAAATCCGCAGGTTTTTGTAAAAACAAATATGCTCTTAAATATCCAGTTAAAAGAAGCTAAACAATGGCGAAATGCCTGCCTGCTTTATTTTCAGCAATTTTCGAAAATGGATTTCCCAGATTTTATTCCTGAAATGACAAAAGACCTAAACTATTATAAATCATTGAAGCTTCCTTATGCTCCCGGTATAAGCCCTTCATGGAATTAAGAAATTATATGAACTCGAATTTAACAGCCATAATAACCGGTGGGAATGCCGGACTAGGATTTGCAACGGCAAAAAAACTTTGTGATGAGGGGATTACCACTTATTTGATTGGCCGAAACAAAGAAAAAACTTTAAAAGCCTGCGAAGAAATTGGTGAGAACGCAAAACCATTTATTTTAGATTTAACCGAATTAGATAAAATCCCTACTGCAATTACTGAAATTGCTAAAGAAGCAGGCAAAATCGACATTTTGGTTAACAATGCCGGAATTAATATGAAAAAAGAATTTCTGGAAGTCGAAAATGAAGAGTTTCAGAAGATCCTGCATACTAATGTTACCAGTGTTTTTGCGATAAGTCGGGAAGTTGCGAAAGTAATGAAGGAAAATGGCAAAGGAAGTATTATCAATATTAGTTCAATGGCTGCGCAATATGGGATTCCACATGTAATTGCCTATTCTGCCAGTAAAACTGCTATTGAAGGAATGACCAGAGCTATGGCAGTAGATTTGGCTAAATTTGGTATACGAGTAAACTGTGTGGCTCCCGGGTTTATTAAAACAAATATGTCTAGCAAAGCTTTAGACAGTGACCCAGAGCGTAAAAATAAAGTACTAGGAAGAACTCCTATGGGTAAATTAGGTGAACCTGCAGATATTGGCGACGCTGTTTTTTACTATGCCACAGATCTTTCAAAATTCACCACAGGAACAGTGCTACCTATCGATGGTGGTAATTCAATTGGGTTTTAAACATCGCAAGTAAACTATCTCAGGGCAAGCATTGAATGTTTAATCTCGATTATCGAGTAAATTCATAAAAAGAATATTAGACTTTGAAATGAATCATAACAATATGTCATCACTCTGAATTTGATTTAAATAAAGAATAACATGAAACAAATAAAACAATTACGCTATCTTTTAATATTGCTGCTATTTGGCATTATTTCTTGTAAAGATCAGCAAAAATCAAAGGATATTACTTCTACAGAAGAACCCAAACAAGAAAAAGGGCTTAAGGATTATTTTGCCGAAGATTTCCCTATGGGCGTTGCTGTTTCTCCAGCTTCACTTCAAGGAAAATCAAAAGAATTAATTTTAGCCGAATATAACAGTCTAACACCTGAAAATGTGATGAAAATGGGTGTTATTCATCCAAAAAAAGATGAATTTAACTGGGCTCCTGCAGATAAAATAGTAGCATTTGCTCAGGAAAACGGGCTTAAAGTACGCGGACACGCCCTGGTTTGGCATCAACAAACTGGCAACTGGATTTTTAAAGATGACAACGGTAACGATGTTAGCAGAAAGGTTTTGTTAGACAGAATGAAAGCTCATATCGATTCGGTGGTTGGCCGATACAAAGGAAAGATTTATGCTTGGGATGTAGTGAATGAAGCAATTGACGATAATCCTGATAACTTTCTAAGAAATTCAAAATGGCTTGAAATTATTGGAGATGATTTTCTAACTAAAGCATTTGAATTTGCTCATGAAGCCGACCCAGATGCCAAGTTATTTTATAACGATTATAATATTATTATTCCGGAAAAAAGAGACCGTACTTTAAAACTTATTAATAAATTGAAGGCTGAAGGAGCACCAATAAACGGAATTGGTATACAAGGGCACTGGTCTGTTTTTAGTCCAAGTGAAGAAGAATTACAACAGGCTTTAAAAATGTATACGGAAACCGGTTTAGATGTGCAGATTACCGAACTCGATGTTTCGCTTTATAAATGGGAAAAAGAACAACGTGAAAGACATCCGGACGAATCAGATGAGTTTACCGAAGAACGTAAACTTGCCCAAATAGAAGCTTATCAAAAATTCTTTAAAGTGTTTAAAGAGTATAGAAATAAGCTTACCGGAATAACATTTTGGAATATTGCAGACCGCTATTCCTGGTTGGATCACTATCCCGTAGAAGGCCGAAAAAACTATCCATTATTATTTGATGAAAATTACCAGAGAAAACAAGTTTATGATTCAATTATCAAATTCAGTAAAAACTAGCAAGCATTTATTTTCAGTGCTTTGTATTCTGCTAAGTGGCTTAATGTATGGACAAAAAAATATTGTCTCACATACATCTGGCGAGGACAAATTTGACTTAGTAAGCAGTAAAAAGACTTCAAAATTAGTATTGGATACTTCAGATTTTGAAGGAGTAAGCATTGCCGCAAAAAACCTTCAAAAAGATATTGAGCGAGTTACCGGAAAAATACCGGAATTCCTTTCCGAAGTAAAAGGAAACGGAAATGTGATCATCGGGACTATTGGTAAAAATAAAATGATCGATAGTTTAATTCAGCATCAAAACATAGACGTTTCTAAAATTCAGGGAAAATGGGAGGCTTATACCATTAAAAAAATAGGGAAAGATTTATTGATTATTGGTAGTGATAAACGCGGAACTATTTTCGGTATATACGAACTGTCAAAGCAAATTGGTGTTTCTCCTTGGTACTGGTGGGCAGATGTACCGGTAAAAAAAGCAGATGAATTATATATTGACCAAAATGGGTTGACTAGCACCGGCCCTAAAGTTCAGTATCGAGGTATTTTTATTAATGATGAAGCTCCCGCCCTATCCAGTTGGGTCACTGAAAATTACGGTAAGTTTAATCATGAGTTCTATGAGCCCGTTTTTGAACTTATTCTACGCTTAAAAGGAAATTATATGTGGCCTGCAATGTGGGGAAAAGCTTTTTATGATGATGATCCTGAAAATGGTGTTTTAGCAGATAAATATGGCATCGTTATGGGAACCTCTCACCATGAACCACTGATGCGCGCCCAAGCAGAATGGGGACGCTATGGTAGCGGTGATTGGAATTACGAAACCAATGCCGATACTTTAAAAAGCTTTTGGCGCAAAGGGATTGAACGAATGGGCGATCGTGAAAGTCTGGTAACTGTAGGCATGCGTGGAGATGGCGACGAACCAATGACTAAAGGCACCGCTATTAGTTTACTGGAGCGCATTGTTAAAGATCAACGCGAGATTATAAGCGATGTTACCCAAAAACCCGCTGATGAAACACCGCAAGTATGGGCACTTTATAAGGAAGTTCAGGATTATTACGATCAGGGAATGCGTGTACCTGATGATGTAACTTTGTTACTTTCCGATGATAACTGGGGAAATATCAGAAAGCTACCTAAACTTAAAGATAGTACTAGAAGGGGAGGTTATGGGATCTATTATCACTTTGATTATGTTGGTGGACCCAGAAGTTATAAATGGATAAATACCTCTCAAATTTCCAGAGTTTACGAGCAGATGTCACTAGCTTACGCCTATCATGCACGTAAGATTTGGATTGTAAATGTTGGCGATTTAAAACCTATGGAATATCCCATTAGTTTCTTTTTAGATTATGCCTGGAACCCGGAAGCTCTTAAAATTGAAGAACTAAAAGCTTATCCTGAAAAATGGGCTGCCGCTCAGTTTGGAGAAAAGTATGCGTCTGAAATTGGAGAATTGCTACAAAAATACACCACCTATAACAGCCGAAGAAAACCCGAATTACTATCTGAAAGAACCTATAGTCTAACGCAGTTTAATGAAGCTGAAGAAATCCTAAATGAATTTAATGAGCTAGAAGAAAAAGCAGATGAAATTGCTGAAAAATTAGCTCCAAAATATCAATCGGCTTATTTTCAACTGGTGTTACATCCGGTAAAAGCTTCCGCAAATCTAAACAGAATGTATATCGCACTGGCTAAAAACAAGCTTTATGCGAAACAACAGCGAAACACCACCAATGCCTTTGCAGAAAAGGTTTCAAAGTATTTTGATAAAGATGAAGAATTAACTTCAGAATATAATAAAATTGAAGAAGGTAAGTGGAACAATATGATTTTTCAGCCTCATATTGGTTACTCATCCTGGAGCGATCCTAAGCAAAATATTAAGCCGGAAACGATTAATATCGAAGTTCCCGAAGCAGCTGGTTTAGGTGTGGCTATACCGAATAGCAAAGATTATTTTCCAAAAAACACGAACCTTAGTTTACCAGTATTCGATAAAAACAATACTGAATCTTATGTTGAAATTTTTAACGAAGGAAAGGAAAAATTAGAAGTTAAACTAAAGAAATTGCCTAAATGGCTAAAAGCTTCTAAAACTAAAGCTGAAATTGGTGAACAGAAGCGTATTTTTTTAGCACTAGTTACTGAAAAATTACCGAAAAAAGGTACAAAAGATAAGTTTATTATAAAATCTGATGACGAAAAAGTAGAAATAGAAGTTTCTTATCAGCCATTTAGTTTTACTCCTAAAGGTTTTGTGGCTAAAAAAGGAATAATAAGCATTCCTGCAAACAAATTTTCGGAAAATAAAGGTTGGGAAATAATTCCTGATTTAGGTCGGAGAGACATTGCATTAAGGCCAGAGAGCAGTTTTACTCAAGAAGCTTCTGAAAATGCAAGCCTAACTTATCAATTTTCGATTAAAGAAAACACTACAGCAAAAATGAGTTTTTTAATCTCACCAAGCTTAGATTTCCTTGATAATGGCGGACTCAAATTTGCTTACTCCATAGATGGTGGTGAGCTAAAAACTCTGAATTTGCTTAAGGATACTAAAGATCACTGGGGTATTTCTGTAACTAATAATATTACTAAAGTTATTCAAGATTTGAATTTAGAAAAAGGAGTGCATCAACTAAAGGTTTATGCAGTAGATCCTGGAGTTGTTTTACAGCAAATTATTATTGAAACCAATACATCAAAACCGCTACAGACTTACTTAGCGCCAAAAGAATAATTGTAAATTTAGTATACAATTAGTTAGTTTGATTAGAATAAAAGCCGGGAATTATCCCGGCTTTTTTGTTACTCTTCTTTATACCTAAAAAAATTCTGTTTAAAATAAGAAAATACGGCTATAAGCAATTAGATTGGCATTTAGTATAAGTAAAATCCATAATTAAAAGTTAAATGACTATCATTATTAATAAGCGTTTAAATTTTAACGTATAGAAAAAACATGGTAGTAAACTACCTCAGGTTAAGCCTCGAAACATTTAATCTCGATTACCGGGTAAAGAATTAAGAAGTCACTTATTGAATGTTTGGATTGATGAAAACATAAATTATCCCGATTCAGGTCACCATGTTATGAATTGGAAAAATATTCTTTATAATTCCAAAGTGTCCTCATTAATCAGTAAGATTGAGAGATTAAAACCTCCGTGAAGGATCCAAAATTTACATGGCACAAAGCTTAATCACAGCTTATATATTATTTCATAAGATTTATTCATTGCATATTCCACAGAAACAACTTATTAAACCTTAAAATTAAGTAGCGAAATCAAATCCAGCATTGAGATCTTTATTCTCTTATAATAAAACAAAAAAAAGAGAGCCTTTACAAGCTCTCTTTTCTATTCATTTAAATAAAACTCAATTCTATTGGTAACCAGGGTTTTGATAAGCATCTTTTTCTGCTTGTGTCATGTCCATATTATCTAACTGACCTCTAGGTATAGGTCTTAAATAATTATAAGGTTCAATAGTTCTTGTAGTTTTACTTATGCTATGGTCTGTTGCATTACTTCCTCCAATTTCATAAGTCTCTGCTAATTCGTTCCATTTCTGAGTACGAACTAGATCATACCAACGATAGCCTTCTCCAAAATATTCACGGGAACGTTCTGCTAAGATAAAGTCAATATCTATAACATCGGGAGTTGCATTCACCATAGCAGCACTGTTATCTTCTATGCGCTCTTCCTGTTCCCCATTATCATAGCACCACTTACCGGCACGTGCACGGATAACATTTATTAAATCGTAAGCACTGTAACTTCCAGTTGCACCTTTTACAGAAGCTTCAGCAGCTAAGAAATAGAATTCAGAAAATTTTGCGATAGGGAAAGGCCTAGTTATTGCACCATTAGGAGATCCTAACCCGCCATTATTATCAGTACGGTAAGTCCCTAATTTCCATAATCCAGGATAAAATGCTTTAGTGATTTCATTTGGGTTTATAACGTAGTCTGCTCTTCCTGGAAGTACTCCACCTCCAATACCAGCACCATTCACATAATTAACATTTGGATTAGGTTCGTCTAAAAACGAAATCACCGCATCTCCGGGTGCTATTTCCATATCATTAGCTCCTTTTATGGTAGCTTTATCAACACCACCTTTATCCCAGTTTCCTCTATAGCTGGTTACAAATGTAGCATCATAACGTGAATCTAAATCTTTCTCTTCAAAAGTTTTTGTCAATACACCAATAGGTGGTGCCATTCTTGTCCATGGTCTACCATAGCTTTGGGCAGCTTCCCGTTGTACAGGTGATATACCATCTAAACTCATCGCTGTATAGTTTGATGTTACCATCCAAACTGCTGTATTAGCACTTCCATCTGTTCCACTATATCCTAAATTTGCCCCATTATATATCTCGCTTCCTTCAGTACGATCTGCATACAACATCATTTCTTCATTACGATCGTTTGTTGCTACATGTACATTATAAAAACAATCTAGTAAACGATAAGGTCCTGGATTCTCAATTCCTTCCACAGCTAAATCATAAGCCTTTTGAAAATAGTAAGAGGCATCATGACTATCTGGATCTGTTCTTGGTGTTTCTGGATAGGTTGGTATATTATTAGGATTTTCTAACCACCAAGCATAGGTTAAATAAGCTTTTGATAGAAACAGCCTAGCAACATTTTTAGTTACCGTTCCAGTTAAACGAGGTTGAGCTGGTAAATCGTTTATGGCTTCTTCCAAATCAGGAAAAATAGCCTTTGTGTAAACTTCAGGTACTGTATTACGTACTGATTTTCTAAGTGGATTACTGTTATACGCTAATTCTCCAGAACCTAAATCCAAAGGTACACCTCCATAATTCTGAACTAATAAGAAATAGTTAAATCCTCTGAAGAATCTTGCTTCTGCGATTAATGAATTATCAATTCCTACAGCTGCTGCGTTCTCTATAATTCCACTAGCCATATTTACTGCAGGAAAAGAATTGTCCCAAACAACACCAACGGAGTATCCACTTTCTGAACTTAGATTTCCTTGTCCTGCAAGGTCTAAATCATAAAAGTTATTATTTGCATTTTGGGCGGGAACGTATTCATCAGTACCAGTTTCTGTCAGGTTTAAATAGTAAGCAAACCCAAACACATTTCTCATATTCTGATACAAATATGTTAATCCTCCCTGAACACCATTCTCTGTCTTAAAAAATTCCGGAGTAAATACTCCTCTTGTTTCTTCTTGCAATATATCATCTGTACAAGATTTCAAACCAAATGCCAATATTATTGAAAATACGGCTATAGGTATAATTCTAAATTTTCTCATATTTTCTTTTTAAAATGAAATGTTTAAACCAATCAAGTAATTTCGAGTTGAAGGAATATTAGTTCCAATTGTTGGTATACCTCTAGAAATATTAGATGTATTAACAGCTGAATTCTGACGATTACCATTACTATCTACTCCAGAGTTTGTAATCTCTGGATCTAAACCAGATTCGTCATGAAATGGTGAGAAAAACACAAACGGATTTTGAGCAGATGCATACACACGTAATTGTTTTAGTCCAATATTATCTAGAAAGTCTTGTTCGAAATTATACCCTAAAGTGATTGAACGAACTTTTAAATATGAACCATCAAAATAGCCTAATGTACTGGCATATTTCTGATTATCACCACTTTGAAGGCCTCCTGGAGCTGGATATTTAGCACCTGTATTTGTTGGAGTCCAATAATCTACATCAACGTTACCTTGTCTACCTGTTAGTAAATTTAGATAACTACTAGATGAATAGAGAGTACTAACTAGTGTACCTCCGTGCTGAAAAGTCCCTACCATGCTTAAATCTAAGTTTTTATAAGCCAAACGAGTATTAAAACCACCTTGAAAATCTGGAGTAGGATCTATAATTACCCTGTCGTCAGCACCTATAGCTCTTACAGGAGATCCATCTTCATTATATTCCCCTGTATATCTTACTTTGATCATTCCGGCTGCACTATTCCCTGGCTCGTATTGCTTCAAATACTGAAAATCTGGGTCAGATTCATTCCAAAGTCCTATTCTATCATAATCATAAATTACATTAAGTGGAGATCCTACAAACCAAAGATTTCCTACGTCCCGCATTCTTCCTGAGGCTAAACTAGTTATTTCACTTTGATTATGGTAAATATTAATTCCTGCATCCCATGTAAAACCATCTGGATTATCTATAATAGTACCATTCAAAGATATTTCAAACCCCTTATTCTCAGTTGAAGCAACATTTTTGGTAATACTGCGAACTCCTGATGTTGAAGGAAGACCTTGTGTATATAAAATATCGTTAGTTTTAGTTGTATAATATTCAACAGTTCCAGATAGTCGATTGTTGAATAATCCAAAATCAAGACCATAATTGTAAGTTTTAGAAAACTCCCATCCTAAGTTTGGATTAGCTACTTGGTTTATATAATAACCTGTTTGATATTCATCTCCAAAATTATAATTTACAGTTCTAAGACTACCCTGCACAGAATAAGGGGCAATTGCTTGATTGGAAGTTTCTCCATAACCTGCACGTACTTTCAATGAATTTATCCAATCTAAATCATACATAAAATTTTCGTTACCAATATTCCAACCTAAAGAAACGGCAGGATAAGTAACCCATTTATTCCCTGGAGCTAATCTAGAGGAGCCATCAGAACGAACTGTTGCCGTCATCAAGTAACGACTATCATATTGATACATTACTCTAGCCATATAAGATAATAAGCCAGTAGAAGAATAGCCTGTACCATAATCTGTAAGATTATCAGTAATCACTGAGTCTAAATTATACCATAGTGAATATTCATTAGGAATATACCTTCCAGATAGACCTACATTGTCGTACTCAGTTTTTTGTGAAGAAAATAATCCAACAAAATTTACCTGATGTTTCTCTGCAAATGTTCTATCGAATAATATTTGATTTTCAATAACGTAATCTCTAGTATTGGAACTATTATAACTTGCCGATGAAGGATTTGTTTCATTATAACTAAAAACTCCTTCTCCAGTAAAATTACCATCTCTATCGGTTCTAAAATTTAAACCAATATTAAGTCGATACTTCAAACCCTTAACCCAAGGTATTTTGGCTTCAGCATAAATATTATTATATGAACCATAATCTAATTGTTGATTTTTTCTTCCATCCCCTATTCTATTGATCTCATTCTCAGTAGGGATCCAAAGGTCATCTGTCCTAGTTTGAAGCCTTACAGTCTCTAAGAAATTTCCATTCTCATCATATGGGCTTAAGAGTGGTGAAGCTACCAATGCTCCATATAGATTTACAATACTACTAGTTTTATTGAAATTCATTACTGAATTTAACCCAAATTTGAATAAAGAACCTACTTCCTGATCAACCTGAGCTCTTAATGAGTACCGCTGAAAAGATTCTTTCGGCACAACCGACGTTTCTTTAAAATAACCAATTCCTATATTATAAGAACCTTTTTCAGAACCACCTTTTACGCTAATATCATGAGTTGTTTGAAGCCCTGTTCCATATATAAGATCTTGCCAATCGGTATCATTAGCTAGATCTTCATCATTTCCAATTGGAAAAAGAGGGGTCCCTTTCTGATTAGGATGAGCTGCAACATCTGCTCTTAACTGTGTTAATTGTGCTGCATTCATCATTGGGTATTTAGCAAAAACATCCTTTACTGCATAGTATGTATTATAAGAAAATGTTGCTTTTTGCCCCTGTTTCCCAGACTTTGTAGTTATAAGAATAACACCATTGGCTCCTCTGGAACCATAAATTGCTGTGGCTGATGCATCTTTAAGTATATCAAGACTTTTAATATCATTTGGACTAATATCACTTAAACCTCCAGAAAAAGGAATACCATTAAGTACAATTAATGGATCATTATCACCTGAAAGAGAACGTGTACCTCGAATACGAATTTGAGGAGAAGCCCCTGGCTTGGTACTGTTTGTAGAAATATTAACACCAGCAGCACGTCCTATAAGTGCTTCCTGAAAATTTGCAGTCTTTACTTCAGTCAATTCTTCACTTTTCAATGAAACCACCGATCCAGTTACAGATTCCTTACTTTGAGTTCCGTACCCTATAACCACTACTTCACTTAATGCCTGAGCATCATTCTGCATAGTGACGTTTATATTGGTTCTACCTTTAACTACTATATTTTGGGTCTCATAGCCCATAAAACTATAACTTAGAGTAGCATCGGAAGGAACATTAGTTACTGTATAGTTTCCATCAAAGTCTGTTGTTGTCCCTTGGGTAGTCCCCATAATAAAAACATTTACTCCAGGCAGAGGCATTCCCTCTGCGTCGACAATTTCTCCACTTACTGTTATATTCTGGGCATAAGCGCCAGTAAATACCAATAAGAAAAGTAAAAGTGAAAATTTGGGCTTCTTACCCAAGCTTCTTACATAGTTAGTAATCTTTTCTTGCATATTAATGAATTTTAAATTAAAACAATTAAATCATGTTAGAATGACAAAAATTGATAGGTTAATTTTTCGATATGATAAATGTATTATAAAATAATCAATTACGCAATCGGTTGCGTTAATTTTTATATTCATAATGACTATAAGATTATTTTAATCTTATACAGATTTTCAATTAAAGTTTAAAATTAACCGGTAGCTCACTATTGACAAGAAAAACCTAATAAACTAATCTAAGTTATAAAAAATAGGTATCTGCAAAATTTATCTAGTTATTAGATTATGGGATTATTGAAAATAGAGAATATAAATAATATTTTAGGTGAAATTATCGATATTGTTATAGCATATATAAAAGAAAACAGACTAATAAAGAAAATTACGGACGAATAAATTTAATGGTAATATAATCAAGAAGTTTCCTTAAAATAGATTTTACTCTGTGAAGAAAAAAAGAGTACCAATTGCCTTGTCGGTGTTGGCTTCAATACTACTTAGATTAAGTACATTTTTTTCCTGAGTTCTCCACAGCAATTTTAAAAATTTTTCCTATGGTACTTATGGTTACGATAAAATTTACTTCTTTATAAAACATATCGCCGTCGACTTCCATAATTTTCATTAGGTAAACAAAATAGACATCTTTATAGCTTGCAATTAGAAACTTCCTATTTTTTGACTGCTAAATCTATAACTACTGCCTTAGAAAAATGACTTAACCTGATTTCTATTAAAACTAATCTCTTAGAATAAGAATTTTAAAAAAATAATGTGTTGGGGTTTCCATCTTGGTAACATTTTTAAAGAATTATTCTTCTAATCACCTATAAATAAATAGTATACTAACAGAATTTGTGTAATTTATAAGTTAATATAATTCATTTTGAGTTTTAATAATTTTATAAAAATATACTCAATTAAGTAATCTTTCTTATTTTTAAATACCACCAGTATTAGTAAGCAGTTTATCAAATAAATTTGCATTTAATATTTTATCAAATAACAGCCTCTTGCACAAGCAATTAAAGAATCTAAAAAAAAGGACTAAATAATCGTCTTTTTCTAAGTTCAGATAAATTCTTTTTACTATTAAATTCATAGTTTAAATCAAAGCATCCCTCCTAAATTCTATCTTTAAAAATGTTACCTTAATGTATGAGCATAAATTTTTAAATCCCAATGAAGTTTCTACCTACATTTCTTGCGCTCTGGATGTTTACGGTTTCCCTATATGCTCAAAAAAATGAGCAGTCAATTACCATTTCTCCAGATTCTACCAAGCAGGAAATAATTGACTATATAGAAAGTAACCTTGAAAAATCTGACATTGAAATGGAAAATGGGAACTATCCCGCTGCAATCCTTTACAGTCATAGAAATTTGGAATTGGCTAAGAAAATAGGAGATTCTTTAAGGCTTGCGATTTCCAGAAGTTATATTTCTCATAACTACCTAAAATTAGAAAATATAGAAGCAGCCCGTAATTATATCAATAAAAATATAACGATGGCTGAGGCCATGAAAGATACGCTAATGATTAATGCTTCAAAAATTGACCTTGCGAATATTTATATTAAAGAAAAAAGATATCAAGACTTTGTACAATTAAATAAAGAAGTAATATCCTTAGCTAAAAAAGCCAATGATTATTATAATTTAATTACCAGTAGCCTAAATATTGCACAAGCATATTTGGTTAACCTCCAGAAGCCAGATTTGGCCAGACCGTATATAGACTCAGCTAAAGTTTATAATATTCCATATAAAGATTTCCCCAAATTACCTCCGTTTTCAAATGATAGATTTTATTTTTTAGAGGCAGAATATGCCTTCCAAACCGGAGATTTTAAAGCGGCAAAGAAAAATTTTAAGCTTGATATAGAAAATCTTAAAAACAACGAAGGCTCTGAAGAGATGTTATCTTCCTATTCTGGATACCTGCAAAGCCAGGCTGAATTAGGAGAGTACAAGGAAGCTTATGAGAGTTTTAAAGTGTTAGATACTTTATATGAGAATAAGCTGAAAAGTGTATTGGAAGAATCCAATAAAACTTTACAGGATCGTCTGGAAATTGAAAAGATAGAACAGCAGATTAAAAATAAAGAACTTCAAAATAAAATTTTTTCTGCAAAAGCGGAAAAAAATAGAATATTACTCATTGCCTCTGTAACCTTATTGGTATTCGTATTATTGGTATTGCTGTTTTTTGTTTTTGAAAGGACAAAAAGAACAGCTCTCATGAAGAAGCTTCAAAGAAAAAATGAGGAATATCTTGATGCCAAAGAAAAATCTGAAGAGATGGCAAGGGTTAAAACCAAATTTCTTTCTACCGTTAGTCACGAACTTAGAACACCATTATATGGCATCATTGGTTTGTCTAACGATTTATTCTTGGCTCCAGAACTCTCTTCTCATAAAAAAGAACTCCAGTCTTTAAAATTCTCAGCCAATTACCTGCTCAACCTAGTTAACGATGTACTTACACTAAATAAAATAGAATCACAGAATTCTATTAAACTGGAGAATAAGCCATTTGGATTACAGGAACTCATAGAGGATATTGATATTTCGTTGAAATTTATGAGGAAACGGAATAACAATCAATTAAAAATTAAAATCGATAAAGAAATCCCCCCAATTTTAATAGGCGATAAAATAAAGTTATCCCAAATATTAATTAACCTTATCGGAAATGCATTAAAGTTTACTAATGATGGCGAAATTCAGATATTGATTAACCTTATTAAAAAGAAAGAAAAAAGAATAAAGCTTAAATTTCAGGTAAAAGATAATGGTATTGGTATCTCTAAAGAAGAACAAAAAGAAATTTTTAAAGAATTTGAGAGCTCAAAAAAAACAACCAAATTCGCAGGTACCGGACTTGGTTTAAACATCGTTACCAAGTTGTTGAAAGAAATGAATTCAGAAATTCAATTGATAAGTCAAACAGGAAAGGGATCTAATTTTTACTTTGAACTGGAGCTTGAAACAACAGATCAAATGGAAACAGTTTCCCCACCCCCTTCTTTAAATACCAAAAAACCTGAGTTTGCAGGAAAAAAAATACTGATTATTGATGATAATCATATCAATCAGTTGGTGACCAAAAAATATATTGAAAGGTACGGGATGGTAGCAAAATCTGTAGATAGCGCTCTAGAAGGTATAGAAATGCTAAAAATAGAATCTTTTGATCTTGTATTTATGGATCTCAATATGCCTACACTTAACGGTCTGGAAGCAACTTCCATGATTAGGGAGTTTAATAAAGAAATTAAGATTATTATTTTATCTGCAACTGAAGTGCAGGAGTTAGAAGATAAGATAAAAGGCTACGCTATTAATGATTTTCTATCTAAACCTTATAAGACTAAAGATTTATACAGTTTATTAGAAAAATGCCTAAAATAATAGTTGACTAGATTATTTTATTTAATATTTTCCCTAATTTATTAATTACTTTGAGAGTGATTCCTAAACCAATAGCAATCTATTTTAACTATATTTTTAAATAAACTCTTTATTTTCATTAATCTTTAATAAACACCTTTAGTAGTTAAAATATTATAATTTAAGTCTTCCTTAATTTATGGAATAAAAATCCTTGCTAAGAAGGAAATTGAGTATAAAATTCCTTCATATAAGTTAGCTCTATTAACAATAAATAGTTTTTATTAATTATATCAATCGTAAACCGTGTAGTTTACTACTGTCACTGGGCTAAAAAAGTAAGCTTATATCATCGCCAAGTAGGAAAAAAGCAGATAGCTGAAGTAGTCTTAGAATATCTTGCTAAATAGATGAAAGGAAATATTTTTCAAGTGCTTCGCGACACCGGGCAATCTCATAAAATCCGATTAAAGAGGCTATCGATCAAATACAAGTGTTATACGATAATGGTTATAGTACTAGTATCTTTCGTGCGCTTTCCATGCAAACAGGTATCAATCTATTTGGTCTTAAACAAGAAAAGGGAACTAATGAGTGGTTAAATGCTTTTGAAACTATTAAAAAAGAATTATAGTTAGATTCAAAAACTGCAAAAGACTATACACATCAGTCGATGGTAGATATAGAGGGGGAACCTTATTCTAGCAGCTAAAATAACTAATTCTGAAATTTTCGAAGATATTTAAAAAATTAAAAACAGGTATATAATATAAAATTCTTTAAATGTTACCGAACGATCGTTTATTAAATATATTAAACTTAAAATGCCTATGAAGAAGGTATTGGCAAAGCTTGGAAACATAAACTTCATTTTTAATTTTATAAAACATTTAATTCGTTTAAAATCATATTTTATATATCCTAAAGATTAATATAAACGCTTTCTATTATATAGATATAT
>NZ_JBLXIB010000008.1:19600-169592 GCF_048269745.1 Zunongwangia sp.
TCAAAAAATAGATAAATTAGACGTAAAATATTGGCGAATAATAAAGAGCAGATGTTGGCAAAAACAGATTTAATTTATTTATTTTAAATATTTATATAAATAAAAAAGCTTTAGAAAATAATCCTGATTCAAGCTTGGTATCATCAAAAATTAAAATGGTAAAAAATAAATCAATACGAATAAGAAGGATCGTATTACTTCTAGGTACATTAATCTCCTTATATTTTGTTCCTTGGCCAATTGTAAAAGCTTGGATTTTGCCACTTCCAAGCACAGTTCAAGAGCAAGTAAATAAAGCAGGAAATTATGGCTTTGATGGTATTATTGTTTGTGTAAATAAAAAAGGAAATCAATCTAAATTATATACTTCGGGCTACAAAAACAGAGAAAATAAAATTCCAGCAGACCCCAATGCATTATTTAAAATTGCCAGTGTAAGTAAGTTGTATAATGCCGTGGCTATTGCCAAATTGGTACGAGACAAAAAATTATCATTAGACAAAACACTTGCTGATTATTTACCTGAATTGAACGGTAGAATAGAATATGCCGATAAAATAACTTTACGGATGTTGGTTATGCATAGAAGTGGTATTCCAAATTTTACAAATACCTATATGTATTGGGCTGCACCTAAAGAAACCTCTGAAGAACAACTTGCTTTGGTCTTGAACAAACCCGCCAATTTTAAACCTGATGAAGATTATGAATATTCTAATACAAATTACTTATTGCTTGGAAAAATAATGAATAGAGTTCTTGAATATGATAATTTCCAATACATTCAAGACAAAATTCTAAAGCCTTTGAATCTAAAACACACTTTTGGATCAATCCAAAATGTAAATATTGATGATGTGATGAGTGGTTATTACGTAGGTTATAATTCAGATTTAAAAACAGATAATATTGGCTCAATATTGGCAACAGCAGAAGATTTGAGTAAATTTATTCGAGCATTAAACGATGGTTCAGCATTTAGAGATCAAAAAGAACAAGAAATATATTCTTCTATTTATAAATATGGACACACGGGTTTAATACCAGGATACCAAACTATTGCAAAATACCATAAGAATATTGATGTTGTCGTGATACAATACACAAATACAGTAAATTTTGATGGCTATAATTGGAATATGTCAGAGATAATGTATAATCGAATAATTAAAATATTAAAAAAACAGCAAAAATAAGATGATCCATTAGTTGTAGCATTATATCCTGCCTATATTGTTTCAAAAACTTAAAAGTTTGGGATAATCTGTTCCCATAAAATGGACTTTTTACTGATTAGCCTTTTATCTGTTATTTTGTTTTAAATGGTATAAAAATTAATCTTATCTAAATAAAAAAATGAACTTTAAAAATATCTTTTCATTCCTAGCTATCGTTTCAGTATTTTTTGTTTCCTGTAAAGAAAACAAGAAAAATGAAGCTAATCCAGAAATAGAAAGTAATCAACAAACAATCGAAAGAAAAACTAAAAACAAGGATTCCTTAACTAAAAACGAAGAAACCGATACGCTAACAGAAAATGCGCAATATATTTGTTACACTTCCGATTCTAACAAATCTAAAAGAATTTGGATTGAATTTGACGATAAAAGCAGAGCAAAAAAAATAAAATATGAAGGTCAAAATAAAACTATTGCACTTAAATTCAAGAAAGAGGAATATAGTGAAGGTGGCGCGCATCCTACTATAACTAGTTACTACGATGAAATATATAATGGTAAAGTTAACGGAAAATATAAACTTATCCATTCGGGTGTTTGGGATTATGTAACCTATATCCGAGGAAAAGATGGTAAAGTCTTTAAGTACACCATCGATCATGATGAAGATCCATATGGTGATAAACCTTGTTTCTAGGTAATCGAAAAAAATCTACATAATAGTAAGCGGGGTATAATTTATAGTGTTTCTAAAAGCATCTTTATAATACGATTTTCAAAAACCACTAAATAAGAGATAGTTTTTTAGTTTTATGGCTTACATAAATCTATCTAATACTTTTAAATAGAGATATAATGTTATTTTAATTTGCCTCACAACTGGCTTATAGTACTTTTGTAGCCGTAATAATTTTGCAAACTATTGAAGATCTTGAAAACATCAAATAAATCTGTTTCACACCCCAATAGAAATATTCATTTTCAATTATTTATTTCATTTTTAAAAATAGGAAGTTTTATGTTTGGTGGCGGTTACGCGATGATTCCGCTGCTAGAAAAAGAACTTATCGAAAAGCGAAAATGGATTACTAGTGAAGATCTTTTAGAGATTATAGCTTTTTCCCAAATGACACCGGGTACCATAGCAATTAATACTGCAACACATATAGGAAACACTAAAGGAAAAGCCTTAGGAGGAGTCTTAGCTTCTTTAGGAATAATTATACCTTCATTAGTAATTATAACAACAATTTATTATTTAGCTGGTAGGCATTTTGAAAATGAAATTGTGCAAAAAGCTTTTACTGGGATCCGAGCTTGTTTATTTGTAATGATTTGTAAATCGGTTTACAAAATGATGAGGTCCGGAATAAAAGAAAGTATTGGTTATGTTCTATTTTTAATAGCAGTGCTTGCTTTATTTATGGAAGTACATCCCATACTAATAATAATTTGTGGGGGAATTGCAGGCTATATTCTAACCAAAATGAATAACACGAAAAAACAAAAAGGGTGAAAAATATAATCACATTAATATGGATTTTTTTCAAAATCGGGCTTTTTAGTTTTGGTGGAGGATTAGCTATGGTTCCATTGTTTATTGTTGAATTTGAGAAACATGGTTGGATGTCGAGTAATCAGTTTATGGATGTACTTTCCCTTGCTCAAATGACACCCGGAGCAATTGCTATGAACTCGGCTACATACGTAGGAAATAGCGTAGCAGGAATTCCTGGAGGTATTGCTGCAACTTTGGCTTTAGCATCTCCTTCAGTTATAATAATGCTATTGTTATCTAGATTTCTCATGAAATTTAAGAATCATCCTTTAAAAGAGGGAATTTTTAGTGGTTTAAAACCGGTTACAATGGCTCTTATTTTTTTTGCAGGATTACAAATCGCTCAAAATACATTTATCCAGAATAATATAGCTAATATTCATTGGAAAGTTATCTTTTTAGGAATAGGTATTGCTGCTATTCAATTCAAAATGAAAAAATTGAATCCTATATTTTTAATTATAATTTCTGGCATTGCAGGAATACTATTTCTGTAACTTTAATTATCAACTATCATTTTATATGAATTGGATTCTAGGTTTCTTTATCGTTTTAATTGCTATTTATCTTATAAATAACAAAATAAAGAAATCGAAAATTAACGCTACAAAAAAATCTTTAATAGAGAATTGGGGAAAACCAAAACAAGAAAAATACTTCAATTTCGATTTAATTGATCAATTTTTTAAAAATCATAAATCCGGTAAGAGCGTACATCAAAAAATATCCGATAGTACTTGGCTAGATTTGGATATGGATGAACTCTTCAAATTTTTAGATCGTACTACATCGAAAATTGGGCAACAATATCTTTATTACAAATTAAGAACCATCACTAATATTTCTGATTTAAAACAATTTGAAAAATTAACCGAAATATTTAAATCAAACCAAATTTTACGAATTAATGCTCAATTAGAATTATCAAAATTATCATCTAATAAAGCTTATTATCTGGAAGAAATATTCCATTCAAAAACTATAGAAAATACAGGGAAAATATGGTTATTTCGATCTCTTTCTATAGCTGTAATATCATTTATTATCTTATCCTTTTTTAATCCAATTGGGGTTTTATTTTTAATCCCATTATTCTTTATAAATCTTGTTTTTCATTATAAAAACAAGTCTTCTATCCAATTATACTTAAATGGCGTTAGTCAATTAACAACTGCTTATAAAGTAGCAAAAAACTTAAGTGCTTCTAAAGAAATTAATTCTTTCTATAAGAATTTCAATTGCCTAAAAAATATTAAATCTATCTTATCGAAGATTAGATTTATAGAATGGGAGAAAAAATTAGACAATGAATATGCGCTTCTATTTTGGTTTATTTCAGAAATAATAAAAATTACATTCAATATAGAACCAATTCTTTTTTATAATTTTCAAAAATCGCTAAAAAACAAAAAAGAAGATCTAACAGAACTTTTTCTATTAATTGGTGAAATAGACTCCGCAATATCTTGTGCCTCTCTACAAGTGAATACTTCTAAATATTGCAAACCAACTTTTAGTAACAAAAAAGCAGTTTTTGCTAAAGGCATCTACCACCCATTAATAGAAAATTGTGTAGCTAATAATCTAAAATTAACTAATACAAGTTTGCTATTAACAGGATCTAACATGTCGGGTAAAACAACCTTTATTAGGACATTTAGCATTAATGTAATTTTAGCACAAACATTAAATTTTGCGTTTGCTAAAAAATTAGAAATCCCTTTTTTCAAAATTTATTCATCAATTAGAATCTCTGATAGTTTAGTAAATAATACGAGCTATTATTTAGAAGAAGTTATTAGGATTAAATCCATAATAGACACATCGCAGAAAGAAGATTTCTGCTTATTTATATTAGATGAACTTTTTAAAGGAACTAATACTATAGAAAGAATCGCAGCAGGAAAAGCCATATTATCGTATTTAAATTCTAAAAATCATATTGTAATGGTTTCAACTCACGATTTAGAGCTAACCGATTTATTGAGGGATAAAAATTTCGATTTATATCATTTTTCAGAAACCATAAAAGATGAAGAATTAATTTTTGATCATAAAATCAAATCGGGAAAACCAAAAAATGGAAATGCTATTAAAATTTTAGAACTATATGATTACCCTTTTGAGATTTTGAAGGATGCAAGAAACTGATATTCTAATTACCTATATCAAGAAAGAACTATTGAATATACCGCTACAATGCTTAAAGATAAATATATTTTATAGAAGTTAATCTAATATTAAATCGAGTAGATCGATTGATGCATTAATTAAGATTCGATAAATTTGTTAAAAAATAATTATGGATTTAAAGAAAATTGGAAATACAGATTTAAAAACTCCACAAATTATGTTTGGTGGTAATGTTTTTGGATGGACTCTAGATGAAAAAGAATCTTTTAGAATGCTCGATGAACTTTTTGAAAAAGGATATCGATTTATAGATACTGCAGATGTATATTCTAGATGGGCTGAAGGTAATAACGGCGGAGAATCTGAATTAATTATTGGTAAATGGATGAAAGATCGGGGCGTTCGCGATAAAATAATCCTAGCCACTAAAGGAGGCGCAGATATGGGGCAAGGACAAAATGACATTTCAGAAAAACACCTTTTAAGTGCTGCTGAAGATTCTTTGCAACGATTACAAACCGATTATATTGATTTGTATTACACCCATTGGGATGATGAGAAAACTCCTGTTGAAGAAACTTTAGGGGCTTACCAAAAACTTATCCAAAAGGGATCAGTTAAATATATTGGTGCATCTAATTTAAGTGCTGCTCGTTTTAAAGAATCTATTGATGCAGCAAAAGATAAAGATTTACCAAAATATCAAATTTATCAGGGAGAATATAACTTGATGTCTAGAAATAAAATTGAAGGAGATATTTTAGATTTATGCCAAGATAACAATGTGAGTATTGCTACTTATTTTTCATTAGCAAGTGGTTTTTTAACCGGGAAATATCGGTCTAAAGATGATCTTGAAGGTCGGGACCGTAAAAATATGGTAAAAGATTATTTAAATGAACGAGGAAATAAGGTTTTAAAAACTTTAGATGAAATTTCTGAAGAACACAGTATTTCTAATGCAGGTGTAGCTTTAGCCTGGATTTTAAACCGTCCGGGAATTACTTCTGCTATAGCAAGTGCAACAAAATCTTCTCATTTAAAAGCTTTTGAAGAAGCTACTGCTACAAAATTATCTCAAACAGATATGGATAAATTAAATGCAGCTAGTAAACAAAAATAATGAATTTATATTTTCAATTTATAATATAAAAAAAGACCTCAATTTATGAGGTCTTTTTTTATACTCGTTAACTTATCTGCACTAACTTAATTTAGCTATAATTTCTGAAATTGATAAAGTTTCTTGTTCTCCGGTCTTCATATTTTTTAGAGTGTATGTTCCGGCTTTCATTTCTTCATCTCCAGCTAAAATTACAAACGGAATATTACGCTTATTCGCATAATTCATTTGTTTTTTCATCTTTGCAGCATCCGGAAAAACTTCGGCACTTATAGTTGCTTCTCGTAATTTTTGTAATCCTTTAAAGGCATATAATGCTTCTTTTTGACCAAAATTCACAAAAAGAATTTTCACATCTTCTTCTACAGAATTAGGAAACAAACCTAAATCTTCCATTACTAAGTAAATTCGGTCTAAACCAAATGATATTCCAACCCCACTTATATTTTTTAAACCGAAAATACTAGTTAAATCATCGTAACGACCTCCACCTCCAATAGATCCCATCTTCACACCTTCGGGAGCGGCTATTTCAAATATAGCTCCAGTATAATAATTAAGTCCACGAGCCAAAGTAACATCTAAATCAAGATTCGAAGTTTTTAAAGGCATTTCTGCTATGGCATTTTGAATAAACTCTAGTTCTTCAATTCCTTTTAACCCGCTTTCAGATGTAGCTAAAATTTCTTTTAAAGCTGTAATTTTTTCAGCAAAATCACCTTTTAAACCAAAAATAGGTTTAATTTTTTCAATAGCAGTATCCGAAATTCCTTTAGAAAGCATTTCAGTAACAACTCCTTCTTCTCCTATTTTATCTAGTTTATCTAAAGCTACTGTAAAATCGATTAATTTGTCGTGTTCTCCAATTACTTCTGCAAAACCAGATAAAATTTTTCGATTATTAATTTTTATAGTTACTCCTTCTAATTTTAAAGCTGAAAATACGGCATCGTACAATTGTACAAACTCTACTTCTTGCCATAAACTATCGCTGCCAACTACATCTGCGTCACATTGGTAAAATTCGCGAAAACGGCCTTTTTGTGGACGGTCTGCACGCCATACAGGTTGAATTTGATAGCGTTTAAACGGAAAGTTAATTTCATTTTGATGTTGGACTACGTAACGTGCAAAAGGCACTGTTAAATCGTAACGCAATGCTTTTTCAGAAATAGAATTAGTTAGTTGTAAGCTATCTTTCTCAGAATATGCTTTTTGATTTGCTTTCTTCAAATAATCTCCTGAATTCAAGATTTTGAATATTAACCTGTCCCCTTCTTCTCCATATTTTCCCATCAACGTGCTTAAATTCTCAAAACTAGGCGTTTCAATTTGCTGAAATCCGAATTTTTTGAATTCTGTTTGTATGGTAGTAAATATAAAGTTACGTTTGGCCACTTCTTGTGGTGCAAAATCTCTAGTTCCTTTTGGAATTGATGGTTTTTGTGCCATAGTATATTTCTGAAAAAACTCTTTTAAATTAGTCGAAATTAGATTGCAAATATCTTAATTTTTGGTTGAACGAAAACAATTTTACTTTTTTTAGTAACATTCTATTCAAAATGTAGTCTAATTGAACAGTTATTGAAATTTAAAACTATGTTTACACTCCTTAGAGAGAACATCAGTATAGCATTCGATTCTATTCGAGGACAACTATTACGAACTATTTTGACTGTTTTGATTATTGCAATCGGGATAACAGCTCTAGTAGGTATTCTTAGTGCAGTGGGCGCACTAGAAAATACCATAAGTGGTAATTTTGCTTCAATGGGAGCTAATACATTTAATATTCAGCAATACGATTTTACTTCGCAACGTGGCGATGAGATAAAAAAAGTAAATCCCATAATTTCTTATAGAGAAGTAAAATTATTTGAAAAAAACTATCAATATCCATACACTACTACGGCTATTTCATTTACAGGAACTTCTACTGCAGAAATTAAGTGGCAAAATGAAAAAACTGATCCAGAAATAAATGTATTAGGAGTTAACGAAAATTATATTACTAATTCTGGATTAACTGTAGAAACTGGTCGCGATTTCAACTATTTTGATATCCGAAATAATAATAATGTTGCAGTTGTTGGTGGTGATTTTGCTAAAGATAACGGGATTTTTAAAGGAAGCTCACCTTTAGGGAAGCAAATAAGTGTACGCGGTGCTAAATTTACTATAATTGGGATCTTGGAAGCAAAAGGATCTACTTTTAATAATAATGAAGATTTACGAGTACTTATTCCATTGCAGTATGCTCGTTCTATATTCAGTAGTCCAAATATTAATTACAATTTAAGTGTAAGAACCAGCGAAAAACAGTTTTTAGAAAGAGCACAAGATGAAGCCATTTTGACATTCCGAAATATTAGACATCTGCAACCAATACAAGAAAATAACTTTGGTTTAGAACGAAGTGATAGTTTATTAAACCAAATTTCAAAGCTTTCTAACTATTTAAATATTGCTGCTTGGACCATTTCTTTAATTACCATTTTTGGTTCTTCGATAGCACTTATGAATATTATGTTAGTATCTGTTACCGAAAGAACTAGAGAAATTGGTATCCGAAAAGCATTAGGAGCAAAAAAGAAAACAATCGCTGTTCAGTTTTTTATGGAAACATTAATTATTGGGCAATTTGGAGGAATAATTGGTACCATCTTCGGAGTATTAATCGGTATAGCAGTGTCTGCCTTAGCCGGATTTAATTTTACAACTCCATGGTTGGCTATGATTTCAGCAACAATTGTAACTTTATTAGTTGCTTTACTCTCTGGTTTATATCCGGCAATAAAAGCAGCCTCTCAAAACCCAATAGAATCACTTCGATATGAATAAAATATAAATAATATTCTATTAGTTTTATTTAAATAAACTGAAAACAGATTATTATACGGTATTAATTTTTTACAATATTATTGAAATATTGGTACAGCTCTCCTTTGGTTATAATTGCTCCTTGTTTAATTAAAGCAAAAATATCTTTATTTCGATCGTCACTAATTGCTTTTGTTGAAGTATAAATATTTACAGTATCATCCATTAAGTTGCTTCTTAACCAATTGTATCCATCTCTAGTGGTTACATCTATAGCTTCATTCTCTATTTTAATAGCAATTAAGTTGATAGTTGCAGTTGTAATATGAAATAGATAAATTTGATGTGCTGAAAAATGCTCTAAATGCTCTACTTTATTTAGTACACCTTCCCAAATTAAATCGCTAAAAACATCTAATTCCTGTTCAGCTACATCAGGTTTATTAATTTTAATATCTTCCCACTCTTCTGCAGTTATAGATTGGCTTGCCAAGAAATTAATAAATTCTTGGTGCATTTCTTCTAATTGTTCTTTAGTAAGTCTTGCGTATTTCATTTCAAAAAATTTTATAAAAAAAGCCCACTCAAAAGAGTAGGCTTTTCAAATATTATTATAGCTAATTAAGCTTCGCTAACAACATTAAAGGAAAGGTTTGAGATTACTTCACGGTGAAAACGTAAAGTAGCTTCGTATTGTCCTAATCTCTTAATATTACCACCTGCGATATTGATGAATTTCTTTTCAATATCTACTCCTGCTTTAGATAATGCTCCTGCAAGATCTGCATTAGTAATAGAACCAAATAATTTATCTCCAGCACCTGCTTTTGCAGTAAGTGAAATATCTAAATCATTTAATTTCTCAGCTTGTTTTTTAGCTTCGTCTATATGCTTTTGCTCTTTATAAGCTCTTTGCTTAAGTGTCTCAGCTAATACTTTTTTAGCTGATGGTGTAGCTAAATCAGCAAAACCATGAGGAATTAAAAAGTTACGACCGTAACCATTCTTTACAGTTACAACGTCATCTTTAAATCCTAAATTATCTACGTCTTTCTTAAGTATCAATTCCATTATTGCTTCTTTTTATTTTAATAAATCACCAACGTATGGCATTAATGCTAAATGACGTGCACGCTTAACAGCAACAGCCACTTTTCTTTGGTATTTTAAAGAAGTCCCAGTTAAACGACGAGGAAGTAATTTTCCTTGTTCGTTTACAAAACTCATTAAAAAGTCTGGATCTTTATAATCGATATATTTAATACCAGATCTTTTAAATCGACAGTACTTTTTAGTTTTTGTAGTTTCTATATTAAGAGGAGTTAGATATCTAATCTCTCCGTCTTTTTTTCCTTTTGCTTGTTGTTCAATAGATGTAGCCATACCTTACGCTTTTTCTTGAATTCTTTTTCTTCTTTTTTCTGCCCAGGCAACTGCATGCTTATCTAACTTCACAGTTAAATAACGCATCATTCGCTCGTCTCTTCTAAAAGCTAATTCTAGCGGCTCTATTACTTCTCCAGCAGCTTTGAATTCAAATAAGTGATAAAACCCACTTTTTTTGTGTTGGATTGGATATGCTAATTTTTTTAGTCCCCAATTCTCTTTTGATACCATCTCAGCTCCTTTAGAAACAAGAAATTCTTCGTATTTCTTAACTGTTTCCTTTATCTGATCATCAGATAAAACGGGATTCAAGATGAAAACAGTTTCATAATGATTCATAAAATTTATATTTTATTAAAATTGGCTGCAAAAATAACACTTTTTTTCTTATATTCAAACATTTTTTGTTTAAAATGAAAAACGGTTTAGTTTTGTTCAAGTAATAATGCTCTACCTTGCGTAGATTAATAATATTAGGTAATATTGTTACTAAAACTAGTAAACAACTGTGGAAGAAATTTTATTAAAATGTGCGGTAGTAGACGATTCTAGATTGCAACGACTTTCTATAGTGAAGTTAATTAAAGATCACCCCAATCTTAAATTAGTTGCAGAATATAATAACGCTATTGAAACAAAAAATGGGCTACTGGATATTGATATCGACTTGATATTTTTAGACATCGAAATGCCTATTCTCTCCGGGTTTGAATTATTAGATGGTCTACACAACCAACCACAAATTATTTTTGTTACCGGAAAAACAAAATATGCTTATAAAGCATTTGATTATAGTGCTACGGATTACATTCATAAACCCGTTAGAAAAGATAGGTTTAACGATGCTATCATCAAAGCATTAAATATGTATAAGCTTAAAAACCAAGCTACAACACCTGATGATGAAGATTTTATTTTCGTTAAAAGCAACCTAAAAAATAGAAAAATTTACCTAAACCGTTTAAAATATATACAAGCTTTAGGTGATTATGTAAAGTTTGTTACCGATGAAAATAATTTTGTGGTACTCTCTACTATGAAATCTTTCGAAGAAGAATTACCTAAAGATAAATTTATGCGTACTCATAAATCATATATCGTAAATTTAGATAAAGTAGAGCACTATAATAGTAAAAATATAGAAATAGACGGTGAACAACTACCACTAAGTAGGCATAAGAAGAAAGAACTTGCGGAGGCACTAAGTTCTATGTAGTTAAATAGGATCTACATTTACGATTACTCGAACACTTCGAAATACTGCTATCGAGTTAAAACTAATCAAAATTCTATCTATTATAGATTTTGTTTTCGATAGTGATTGCTTCTGAGGAATTTTTAACATTACGTTTTTGTAATATTCATTCCGTATACGTGCAACAGGAGGAAATTCTGGCCCTAATACATTTTGCTTGAATGAATTACGCATGGCTTTCGCTAACCATTCTGCAGCTTCATTAGTTTTATTATAATCTCTAGATTTTAAACTCAATTTAATAATACGATAGTAAGGAGGATACTTATAAGTATAACGCTCTTCCAACTGCTCCTTATACATCGACACATAATCATTTGTAGAAACTTGTTGTATAATTTGATGATGCGGATTATAACTTTGTATTAAAACTTTACCTCTTTTTTTGGTTCTTCCTGCCCTTCCGGCAACTTGCAGCATTAATTGAAAACTACGCTCATGCGCTCTAAAGTCTGGAAAATTTAATAAGTTATCTGCATTCATAACACCTACCAAATTTACATTCCTAAAATCCAACCCCTTAGTTAGCATTTGTGTTCCAACTAAAATATCGATTTCTAAATTCTCAAAAGCAGTTATAATTTTTTCATAACCATATTTTCCCCGAGTAGAATCCTGATCCATTCTACCAATTTTATGATCTGGGAACAGCGCTCTTAATTCAGTTTCAATTTGCTCAGTTCCAAATCCCTTTGTGGAAATATCCTCACTATGGCAAGCCATACAGCGTTTTTGCATTGCTATATTATACCCACAATAATGGCATCGTAATTGGTTGCTATGGCTGTGGTAAGTTAAACTAACGTCACAATTTGGGCATTGTGGCGAATGACCACAGGTGTTACACTCTAAAATTGGAGAGAACCCTCTTCTATTTTGAAATAAAATAACCTGTTCTCCTTCGGCTAATGTATTTTCGATTTCTTTTAATAAACGGTCGGAAAAATGATCTTTCATTCTTTTTTTCCGATGCTTCTCCTTAATATCTACAATTTCTATTTCAGGCATTAATACATTTCCATAACGTCTATTTAATTCTGCAAATCCATACTTACCATGTTCTGCATTAAAATAGGATTCCAAAGAAGGAGTAGCGGAGCCTAATATTGTTTTCGCTTTAAATTGATGACTTAAAACTATTGCTAAATCGCGAGCATGATAACGAGGTGCCGGATCGTATTGTTTAAAACTGGCTTCATGCTCTTCATCCACTACAATTAATTCCAGATTTTTAAAAGGTAAAAATATAGCAGAACGGGCTCCAATAACTACTTTGGGTTCTCCACTACTTTTTAAAACATTTTGATATACTTCAACCCTTTCATTCATAGAATATTTGCTGTGATATACTAAAATTTTATCGCCAAAATAATCTTGAAGCCGATTTATTAGCTGAGTAGTTAAGGCTATTTCAGGTAATAAATAAAGGGCTTGCTTTCCTTGATTAAGAACTTCTTCAATCAGTTTAAAATAAATCTCTGTTTTACCACTAGAGGTTACCCCGTGTAATAAGCATACACTTTTCTCTTGAAAAACGTTTTTTATTTGCTGAAAAGCATTTAACTGAAATTCATTAAATTCAATATGATTTCTCGTAATTTCAGCATCAAAATCCAGACGATCTTCATTTAAGTGGTACTCAATAAAAATTTCTTTTCGTAATAAACTTTTTAAAGTTGAAGAAGATGCTCCCGTACTTTTCAGTAAATTTTTAGCACTTACAGGCTTGGCTGTTTGGGCTTTTAAGGTAAAGAACTTAAGAATTATATCTCGTTGCTTAGGTGCTTTAGATAATTTATCTAATAATGAATGTAGTGCTTTTTCGGAATCGAATTCCGGATTCAGTTTAATATACCGAACTCGTTTTGGCTTATATTGCTCATAAATTTCTTGACTTAATACAATAATTTCTTTTGATAGTAACCGATTTAGAACAGGAAGAACTCGCTTTTTATCTAAAATAGACTCGACCTCTTTTATTTTTAAAGAAGATTGATTTTGAAGTGCTTCTATTACTAAAAACTCATCGTCTTTCAATTCAGATTCGTCAAATTCAGCATCCTTTTTTAACTGGACTATACTTTCACTTTCTAACATGAATGCACCAGGTAAAGCGGCGCGCATTACTTCGCCTTCTGTACATAAATAATAGGAAGAAATCCACCTCCAAAAGTTTAATTGTTCTTGGGTTACTATAGGGTATTCATCTAAAATCTGGCTAATAGGTTTTGCTTCGTAAACTTCCGGGGGTATTTGATGTAATTCTGCAACAATTCCGGTATAAATTTTTGATTTACCAAAAGGAACTGCAATTCGCATTCCCGGTTTTAAATATACCGATTCTGCTTCCGATATACTATACGTAAAACGTTTATCTAAAGGTAAAGGAAGGATTATGTTTACAAAATTAGGCATAGTAATGTTTAATTCTAAAAAATGGTAAAAATAAAAAACCATTCTCGATTTAAGAATGGTTTTTTACGTTATTAAAATTGATAATTTATTGTTGGCGATTCCACGTCATAGTTTTGTAGAAAAATGCCACATAACCACGTACTTTTAATTTATTTGGATTATCCTCGTCTAACCAAATTTTACATTTATATACTTTACCCGATTTAGGATTAATTAATTCACCTCCAGAATATTCTTTTCCATCTTTATGTAATCCGTAAATAAGTTCTAAGCCTTCAATTGGTTTATTCTTTTTTTCGCCTTCACAGTTTTTACAAATACGGTCTCGATGTTTCTCTTTAACTATCCGGTGTACTTTACCACAAACCTCTCCATCTTGTTTACTGAAAATCTTTATAATACAGTTTACACGCCCTTCGTCATTGGTCATTTCCCAATTACCAAAAATCTCTTGTGCCTGTGCAAAATTTACTACAAAGCAAAAAAGTAGAAAGGGTATTATTTTAAATAAATTATTCATTTTTATTTTTTCAATTTCCGAGCATCGCTTCTTTTAAATCATCTTCGGCTGGCTTATCGGACAACCAAATACCGAAAAGAGCTTCTTTAAATTCTTTTCCTTTAATCACTCCTTTTTTCTCGTTATTCTTTAATGCTACAACTCCTGTACCAGGTTTATAAACCAAATCAAAAATATCCCCTTTTTTGATCTCTTCTTTAAAAAATTCCATAAATGTTTTAATCTGGGTTGCTATAGGCTTTGTATCTCCTCCTGTTGAATTTTCAAAACCATCTTCTACTGCATTACTCATTTTTTCACTTGTTATTAATCGTGATACTATTTGTAACTTAATAGCCATTGGTTCTTCACTTTTAATAATAGCGTCTGCATCGGTACTTTTTTCTTCTAAATAAAGTCCTGCAACATATAAATCTATCCATAATTTTTCACGTACTCCCGCCCCATTTAATACTAAATTAGCATCTGCTGATTTATAATTTTTAGGAAAAGTAACTCCTCCTACTTCAACTTGCGCTGTTAAAGAAGCACAAAGACATAGGAATACCACTGTTAAAATTGATTTTTTCATAATATTTTATTGAGATTCCTAAGTTATTCAAAATTTTCTTTCAATTTTACTAAAGATGCGTTAAGTTCAAAACCTAACAATAAAATATTAGAATTTAACCAAATGTAAACCATCAAAATTAACAAAGCACCAATAGAACCATATAACTCATTATAATTACTGAAATTTTCGATATACAAGCCAAACAAAAAAGAAGAGACTAATATAAGTATTGTAGTAAAAAAAGCTCCTACCGAAAAAAAACGAGATTGTTTAGCTTCTTTGGTTCCAAAATAATAGAGTATAGCAACTACTGTATAAATTAGTGCTATAAATGAGATATAAGTTATAACAGAGGCTTTATCTATATAATTGCTAAAAGGGTTTTCACCTAACAAGCCTTCAATAGCATACTGAGAGTAAACAATTATCCCTACTGCTATTAGTAAAATAACCACTAAAAAAAGCGACACTCCTAATGCAACCAAATATTGTTTTATTATCGATCGGTTTACTTTAGTATGGTAAGAGAATTCAAAACCGGTAAATATTGCATTTACGCCATTGGTCATTAAAAAAATAGACAGAAAAAACGATAAGGATAATAAACCTCCTCGCTGTCTGGAAACAATGTCATTAAAAATTTCTCCAAAATAGCCTTGCGCCTCTGTAGGTAATAAAATGTCTACTAGAATTAAAAACTTAATCTTAAAATCGGCAATATCGATATAAGGAATTAGGTTAAAGACAAAAATAATGAATGGAAAAAGCGCCATAAAAAAACTATACGCAATAGAACTAGCCCGAGTAGAAAAAGTTCCTTTTATAATTCCATCGGAATATATTTTCCATAGATTATATAAAGAAAGTCCTTCTAAACCGGGCAATTTTATAGCACTGGTTGTTTTAATTAACCATTTTAAAAATGTGCTCGTATAGTTTCTTAATTGCTTTAAAATAGACATGTTTTTACATAGCTTTTAAGCTAAGATCCAAATTATAAACCGAATGTGTTAAAGCACCGCTCGAAATATAATCAACTCCACATTCTGCATATTTTCTAGCACTTTCTAAAGTTATTCCTCCACTAGATTCTGTTAAGCATTGGTCTCCTATAAGTTTTACGGCTTGCTTTGTTTCTGTGTAATTAAAATTATCAATCAAAATTCGGTAAATGCCACCTTCGTTTAAAATCTCTTTAATTTCTTGCATATCTCTTGCTTCCACTATAATTTTAAGGTCAAGATTATTTCTTTTTAAATAATCTTTAGTTTTTTGGATAGCTTTTGCAACACCTCCAGCAAAATCGATATGATTGTCTTTCAGCATTATCATATCGTACAATGCAAATCTATGATTTTCTCCCCCGCCAATTTTTACGGCCCATTTTTCAAGAGCTCGAATACCAGGGGTAGTTTTACGTGTATCTAAAATTTTTGTTCCTGTTCCTTCTAGTTTTTCAACAAACTCTTTAGTTTTAGTAGCAATAGCACTCATACGTTGCATACCATTCAAAACTAAACGTTCTGCTTTTAAAATAGATTGCGAAGCTCCTTCTACATAAAAAGCGACATCTCCATTTTTAATTGGAGCACCATCTTTTAATATAATTTCTAGCTTTAAATTAGGATCTACTTTTTCAAATACACGTTGTGCAAAAGCTACTCCTGCTAAAATACCGTTGTCTTTTACTAATAATTGAGCTTTTCCTTTGCTAGACGATGGAATACAGGCCAACGAGCTATGATCGCCCTCTCCAACATCTTCCCGAATAGCATTACTAATAATATTTTCAATTTCTTTATCGAATTGTGCTGCTGAGATCATTTGTTACTTATTTTTGTAAAAATAGGAAAGTATACGCTAAATAAAACGAATGACAATAAAATTACGCTGTATAGGAAAAACAGATAGTAAAGAATTACAAAAGCTTATCGACGTATATCTAAAACGGCTTCAGTTTTATACGAAGTTTGAATTAGAAATAATTCCGGATCTAAAAAAAGCAAAAAATTTAGATGAAAATCAGCAAAAAATTAAAGAAGGAGAACTTATTTTGAATAAAGTACAAGCTTCTGATTTTATAATTTTGCTTGATGAAAACGGAAAACAATATTCTTCAGAAGATTTTTCTGACTATCTTCAAAAGCGAATGAACAGCGGATTAAAACAACTTATATTTGTAATTGGAGGGCCTTATGGCTTCTCCGATGAAGTATACCAACGAGCCAATGCTAAAATATCATTATCTAAAATGACTTTTTCTCACCAAATGGTTCGTTTATTTGTAACCGAACAAATTTACAGAGGATTTACAATTTTAAAAAATGAACCTTATCACCATAAATAACAAAAAATGGAATTAGTTTTTGCGACTCACAACAAGCATAAGTTTGAAGAAATACAGGCAATGCTTCCTGAACATATTAAATTATTATCCTTAGATGATATTGGATGTAATGAAGATATTGCCGAAACTGCCGATACAATAGATGGAAATGCAATTTTAAAAGCAGAATATGTTCGGCATCGCTATGGCTATAATTGTTTTGCTGATGATACCGGACTAGAAGTTGATGCACTCAACGGAGCTCCAGGAGTTTATTCAGCACGTTATGCAGGAGAAGAAAAAAGCGATAAAGCAAACGTCGTTAAGCTTTTAGATGAATTAAAAGATAAAATAAATAGAAAAGCACATTTTAAAACAGTAATTGCTTTAAATTTAAAAGACCGAGAAAATTTATTTACCGGCATTTGTAAAGGAGAAATTACTAAAGAAACATATGGCGAAAATGGATTTGGTTACGATCCTGTTTTTTGTCCGGAAGGCTTCAAAAAAACATTCGCCCAAATGCCAATGGAAGCTAAATCTAAGATCAGTCACCGAGGGAAAGCATTTGCACAACTCATCGAATATTTATCTAAATAAAAAAATAATGTGAGAAGCTGTGAACTTATACGTACATTTGCAGCTTATTAAATTTTATAATGAGTAAATTTCAAGCATTAGGTTTAAAAGAATCTATTTTAAAAGCAGTTGAAGATATGGGCTTTGAGAGCCCTAGTGATGTTCAGGAAAAAACGATCCCTCTTTTACTTGCAAACAAAACTGACCTTGTGGCGCTTGCCCAAACTGGTACAGGAAAAACGGCGGCTTTCGGTTTTCCACTAATTCAAAAAATAAATACAAAGTCAAAAAATACTCAGGCTCTAATTTTATCTCCTACGAGAGAATTATGCCTACAAATTACGAATGAGCTTCAAAATTATTCAAAATACGAACCGGGTTTAAAACCAGTTGCCGTATATGGTGGAGCTAGCATTAGCGATCAGGCTAAACAAATAGAACGCGGTGCACAAATTATTGTTGCTACTCCTGGGAGAATGCAAGATATGATAAAGCGTAGATTAGCAGATATTTCTAAAATTGAATACTGTGTATTAGATGAAGCTGATGAAATGCTAAACATGGGATTTTATGAAGATATTAAATCCATTTTATCTCATACTCCTAAAGAAAAAAACACGTGGTTATTTTCGGCTACAATGCCTAAAGAGGTATCGAAAATTGCACAGAAATTTATGTCATCTCCTTTAGAAATTACTGTAGGTAAGAAGAATGAAGGTACGGCAAATGTTTCTCACGAGTATTATATGGTAAATGCAAGAGACCGCTACAATGCATTAAAACGTCTTGCAGATGCAAATCCAGATATTTTCTCTGTAATATTTTGTCGTACAAAAAGAGATACACAAAAAGTTGCTGAACGCCTTATCGAAGATGGATATAGTGCAGGTGCTTTACATGGAGATTTAAGCCAAAATCAACGAGATTTGGTTATGAAATCTTTCCGTAGTCATCAAATCCAGATGCTAGTTGCTACAGATGTTGCTGCACGTGGTATTGATGTAGATGATATTTCGCACGTAATTAACTACCAACTTCCAGATGAAGTTGAAACGTATACTCACCGTAGTGGTCGTACAGGAAGAGCAGGTAAAACTGGTATTTCTATGGCTATTATCGTAAAAAGTGAATTTCGAAAAATTAAAAGTATTGAAAAGATTATTAAACAATCTTTCATTCAAAAAGAGATTCCTAGTGGGTCTGAAATTTGCAGAACTCAGCTTTTACATTTAGCGAACGAGATTAAGGAAACTAAAATTAATCCGGAAATAGAATCATATCTTCCAACGATTAATGAAGTATTACAAGATTTTGACAAAGAAGAATTAATTAAAAAATTCTTTTCTGTTGAATTCACTCGTTTCTTCAACTATTATAAAGAATCCAATTCATTAAGTTCTGTAAACGCTAAAGATTCTTCTAGAGACGGAGGAGGAAACGGAAGCGCTACTCGATTCTTCATCAATGTTGGTAAAAAAGATGGTTTCGATTGGATGAGTTTAAAGGATTTCTTAAAAGAAAAACTAAGCTTAGGCAAAGAAGATGTATTCAAAGTAGATGTAAAAGAAAGTTTTTCTTTCTTTAATACAGAAGCTTCAGAAACGGACAAAGTACTCGCTTTATTTGATGATTACGAACACCAAGGTCGACATGTAAATGTTGAAGTTACTAAAGATTCTGGCGGCGGAAGAGGAAGAGGAAAAAGACGTGAAAAAAGTGGTGGTAGAGGAAAAAGAAATTTTAATTCTTCTTCAGATTCAAAAAAAGGACGTTCTGGAAATAGATCAAAAAATATAGAGAACTCTTTTAAAAGAAGAAAATCAAAAAAATAGTTTTGTAATTCCTTATAAATGGCATTATTTTTTATAGGAATTATTTAATTAAGGTTACCATTTTTATGAAGCGCTTTTTATTTTTCACTTTACTTCTTTTTTTAACAAGCCAACTTATACAGGCTCAAGATGCTAATATTTCAGGAACGGTTATGAATGCCGCTAATGATGTAAAGCTTGAAAATGTACATGTGGTTAATTTAAATCAGGTAAAAGGTGATGTTTCCGACGATGAAGGTTCTTTTGAAATAGAAGCTGCCGTAAACGATACATTATACTTTTCCTATTTAGGATTTAAATCGATACGAGTGCGTGTTACAAACGACTGGTTAAAATACGGAAATGTAAAAGTAAAAATGACAGAAGTGGGAATTGCCCTTGAGGAAGTAAAAGTGGGCGAGGTAACTTTAACAGGATACTTAGAAATTGACGCCAGAAATATTCCTATTTACGAAAATAGACGATATAGTATCTCTGGCCTCAATTCTGGTTACGAAGCAGGAAACTCTTCACCCAATGCCATCAACAAAGTTATTGGCTCTATATTTAATCCAGCAGACGCCCTGAACAATATTTTTAGTTCAAAAGAGCGGCAAATGCGGAAACTCCGAAAAGTTAAAGAAGACAAAGCTATTAGAGATTTATTGAACTCTAAATACAACCGAGAAACTTTAACGGCGATGCTACAAATTTCTAAAGCTGATATTCGAGAAATTTTAAGTAGGTGTAATTACTCTGAAAATTTTGTAGAAACAGCTAACGATTTACAAATTTTAGACGCTATTAGCGGATGTTGGGAAGAATATAAACTACTTAAAAGAAATAAAGATTAAGCATTCGTTTAATCTTTATTTTTATTTATTTTCAAAATACTTTTTTATTGATTGTACACCTTCCTCTATATGATCGCCAAATATATTATCCACACTAAAAAAAATATTTATAATACTCAGCGGAAATTTTGAAAATCCACGGATTCCCCAAACCATTTTAGTTCGTTTATTATCAATCTCCTTGAAACCAAAATAACTTAGTGCAACAAATTTTGTAGGTTTTATCATTATTACCTTCGTTTCTATAATTTTATTCGGTTTTATTTTTATTATTTTTTCAGTGCCCTCTCCTATTTTTTGGGTTCTTCCCTTCCAATACATCATTGCATCGGTTTTACCATCCACTCCTTTAAAATGCACAGTTCCTATGTTCTTTTTAAACCATGGCATCCACTTTCCTCTATTCTTTAATTGCCTTACAAAAGCATATACATCTCCTATAGGAGCATTAATTACAATTGTTCTACTTACATCAAAACTTTTCTTGGTCCAAGCATGTAAAAAGGCAAAAAAAGTGACTATTGCAATTACTATATAAAAGAAAAGCGTCATTGATTAAAAATTATAATTAAAAAGAATTAGTTCTTGTTTGCGAAGCGTAAAATAATTTGGTCGATATTTTTTATCGACTTTCTTAACCATTCTAATTGCAAATCATCTAACTCTTCTGGGCTTAACTCCCAGTGCACATTAGGCGTTGTTCGCATTTTTTGAGTTACATGCTGTAAAACAATTGCAGCTGATACAGAAATATTTAAACTCTCTGTAAAGCCATACATCGGAATTTTTAAACTACAGTCTGCTTCCTTTAAAATTTCTTCTGACAAACCTTCTTTTTCGGTTCCGAAGAAAAAAACTGAAGGTTTACTAACATTAAAATCTTCTAGTGTAACTGAATTTGTATGCGGACTAGTAGCTACTATTTGGTATCCTTTTTCTCGCAAATTACTGATGCAAGATTTTGTGGATTGATACCTATTTATGGTAACCCATTTTTGGGCTCCCATCGCAATTTCTCGTTCTATCTGTTTAGTAAGACGCTCCTCTATTATATGAACATTCTGTATTCCGAATACATCACAACTTCTAATTACTGCGCTTGTATTATGCAACTGAAAAACATCTTGCGTGGCAACTGTAAAATGATTAGTACGCTCTTTTAAAACGTGATCGAAAAGTTGCTTACGACTGTCTGTTAAAAACGTACGTAAATATTCAATTAAAGAATGGTCTGTCATAAAACCAAAATTAGCAAAAAAGCCCAGTATTCTATCCAAAAAAGAAAATTTGAAGAAAATTTTTCCAATATTCTAAACCTTATTAATTTTATAATAGTTTAAATAGAAACTGAGAATGAAAAATCTTGTTGTATTGACAGGTGCAGGAATAAGTGCTGAAAGTGGTATAAAAACCTTTAGAGATGCTGATGGGCTATGGGAAGGTTACGATGTTATGGAAGTAGCTTCACCTCAAGGTTGGAAAAAAAATAAAGAATTAGTACTCGATTTTTACAATCAGCGTAGGCGTCAGCTCTTAAAAGTATTTCCAAACAAAGCTCATTATGCGTTGGCTAAATTGGAAGCTCATTTTAAAGTAGATATTATTACACAAAACATAGACGATTTACACGAACGAGCAGGCAGCTCTAATGTTACCCATTTGCATGGCGAGTTATTAAAGGTAAGAAGCACTTTTAATGAAAAAGTAATTCTAGATTGGAAAGACGATTTGAAAGTTGGTGATTCCTGTGAGCACAATTCTCAATTACGCCCTCATATAGTTTGGTTTGGGGAGATGGTACCAATGTTAGATGTTGCGATTGAAAAAGTTTCTAAAGCAGATATTTTATTGATTATAGGCACCTCAATGCAAGTTTACCCGGCAGCTGGGCTTATTGATTTTATACAAGCCAACACACCTATTTACTTTGTAGATCCTAAACCAAATGTAAAACCGAGCGAAAATCTAAAAATTTATGCTGAAAAGGCAGTAACCGGAGTTCCTAAACTTGTAAAAGACCTAGAAAAATATAGTAAGCATTAAACTGAAACAAATCTTTTTTAAGGAAACGATGAATTTGGGAACCGATTTTCAATAAATCAAAAATTAATTTTAAAGAAATTGAAAATTCTCGTTTTACAGCTGCTTTCGAAGCGTTATATTTACACTTTAATTCTTAAAATAAAAAAATGACATCGCTAGAAGCTATTTCTCCTATAGATGGAAGATATCATTCTAAAACTAAAGCACTAGCTGCTTATTTTAGTGAAGAAGCCCTTATCAAATATCGTGTAAAAGTTGAAATTGAATATTTTATAGCTCTTTGTAAGCTTCCATTACCTCAATTACAGGAAGTAGAAGAAAGTATTTTTCCGAAGTTACGAAGCATTTTTGAAAACTTTTCTTCTGAAGATGCACTGGCTATTAAAGAGATCGAGAAAACTACTAACCACGATGTTAAAGCAGTTGAGTATTTTTTAAAAAACGAATTTGAAAAACTAGGTCTAGAAAAATCTAAAGAATTTATCCATTTTGGATTAACTTCTCAAGATATCAATAATACCGCTGTACCGCTTTCTTTAAAAGATGCAGTTTTAGAAGTTTACAATCCGGTGTTAGAAGAAGTATTAGATAAACTAAAAGAATTAGCTTCCAACTGGGCAAAAATACCTTTGTTGGCAAGAACACATGGTCAACCAGCTTCTCCTACTCGCTTAGGTAAAGAAATTGAAGTTTTTGTTGTTCGCCTTCAAGAGCAACAAAGAATTTTAAATAATTGCAAGCATGCTGCAAAATTTGGTGGAGCTACTGGTAATTTTAACGCACATTTTGTAGCCTACCCTAACATTGACTGGAAAAATTTTGGAGCATCTTTTGTTGAAAACACCTTAGGCTTAAAACATTCTTTCCCGACTACGCAAATAGAGCATTACGACCATATGGCAAATTTGTTTGATGCTTTAAAACGCATCAACACAATTATCCTTGATTTAAATAAAGATATCTGGACGTATGTTTCTATGGATTATTTCAAACAAAAAATAAAAAAGGGAGAAATAGGAAGTTCTGCAATGCCACATAAAGTAAATCCGATCGATTTTGAAAATAGTGAAGGAAACTTAGGAATTGCCAATGCTATTTTCGAGCACCTTTCTTCTAAGCTACCAGTAAGCCGTTTACAGCGAGATTTAACCGATAGTACTGTGCTTCGAAATATTGGAGTTCCTATTGGGCACACAATTATTGCATTTACATCTACTTTAAAAGGATTAGGAAAATTATTACTGAATAAAGAAAAATTACATGCCGATTTAGAAGCAAATTGGGCTGTAGTTGCAGAAGCTATCCAAACAATTTTACGTAGAGAAGGCTTTAAAAATCCTTATGAGACTTTAAAAGGATTAACACGAACTAACGAGAAAATCAATAAAAAAAGTATTGCTGATTTTATTGAAACATTAGACGTTAATGAAGCTGTAAAAAAAGAATTACGCGTTATAACTCCTCAAAATTATACGGGTATATAACTTTCAATATTAAAAATTGATATTTCAAATAACAATTTTTGATTACTATAAATTAAAGTTTACATGAAAATTTAAACGGAAACCTTAACAAAATGATGAATTCTAATTATCAATTTTCAGAAGAAAATAATCCACAACAGTCGGTGATTCTTTCCGATTCAGAAATAAAACAAGGACAAACAGCTTTTATCAATAAAGTATATAATTGGATGGCTTTAGCGCTATTAATTACTGGCGTTACTGCATATTTTTCAGCACAAAGTGAAGCCTTGTTAAGTCTTGTATTTTCAAACAGACTAGTTTTTTACGGACTTTTAATAGGAGAAATTCTTTTAGTTGGATACCTTGGATCGAACATCCGAAAAATATCAGTTAGTCTTGCCACTTCCCTATTTGTCTTGTACGCTGTTTTAAATGGAGTTACGCTTTCGCTAATTATGCTAATTTATACTTCTGGCTCTATAGCCTCTACTTTTTTTATAACCGCAGGGACTTTTGGTGCTATGAGTGCTTATGGTTATTTTACTAAGAAAGATTTAACCTCTATCGGGAACTTATGTATAATGGGGTTATTTGGTATTATAATAGCTTCGGTTGTAAATATTTTTCTTTCTAATGAAATTTTGTACTGGGTGGTAACTTACGCCGGAGTTCTTATTTTTGTAGGGCTTACTGCTTACGATACTCAAAAAATAAAAAGAATGTACCGTGCTGGTTTAGAAGATTCTGAAACCGGACAAAAATTAGCTCTATTAGGCTCTATTACCTTATATCTAGATTTTATAAACTTATTTTTATTCTTATTGAGAATTTTCGGAAGAAGAAAATAAAATTAAAAAACATCAAATTTCGATTATTTAATAGAAATCGAAAAAATAATAAAAAATCCCTTTCTAAATTTAGAAAGGGATTTTTTATTATCAATACCATAATTTTATTCGGTAGTAACAGTATCGACTTTAACATTAACCGAAACTCCAGATTTTTGATTTTTTGAATTTTTATCGGAATGATCGAATATACCTTCCAGACTTTCTAAGCCTTTTAGATTTACATCTTCTTTATCTAAAGATTTTAAAAGCTTCATTATTTTTTCAGGATTCATATTGTCTCCTAATATACGAGCAACACCCATTCCTTTTTTATTACTGTAGCCAAAAGCTATTATCTCGTCGATAGCATCTTCTTTTCCAGTAAAATATAATGAACCTCGCTGATCAGAATTCCCTACTTTCATTAATAATTGATAATCTTCATTCCTAAGAATGTCTTGCAACTCTGTCTTTTGTTTTTCAAAATATGCTGTATCGTTCTTTAGCGGAAGAGCTAGCACGTTTACTTTACGTACACTCTCAATAATAGCTTTCTCTTCAGCATCAAAATTATCTAGATTTGCAAATAAACTTGTTGGAATATCGACAGCTATAAATTTATTATCGTCTTGTTTTTCAACATAATACTCTTGTAGACTCTTTTGTTTATTACAAGCTATTGCTAATAATCCTATTGATAAAAATGTTATTAATTTATGTAATTTCATGATGGTTATGATTTTGTTTTAGCATTTTTTAATTGATCGGCTCCGGGAACATTCAAATCTTTTGTTAATTTAGAAAGCTGCGATAAATCGATATCTCCTGTTATTCTTAAAATTACCGATATTGGTTCGCCGTCATCCTCTCCATCCATAAACATCAATAACTCTTGTACAACATTATCATTATTAGGAGCGGACTTTGCAAAAAACTGAATGTTTTTTCCACTTTCTTTAACTCGCATCAACTCATCTAAAGAACCTTTACTTAAATAGGCTTTAAAATCGGTAGCCATTTCCTTTCGCACAGTAGATGCGTTTGATTTATATAGGCGAATTTCATTTAAATGCTCAATCATATCCATATACTTTTTGGCTTCCGGATCATTGTCACTTAAATCTACTTTAGCCAACATTTTAAACATTTTGCTAGTCATAATCACCGCATCTACGTCTTTCATATCTTCATACTTTCGAAAGTCTTGTGCTGTCGAGAGTATAGGCATTAAGCCTAGTGCTATTAAAATTATTATTCGTTTCATAATTTTTTATTTTGTTTTTATAATTTGGTTAGTAGCTTTATTAAACTCTTTTAAATATTTTAAATCTTTACGACCTTCATTCATATAATGAGAGATCATTTGTAGCGCTTGTTTAGTTTGCTGATAAGTAACCTCTTCTTGAGTTAACTGCGCAACTTCTGGTTTTTGTGGCGAGTTATTAGAAAATATATAAATACTGACTACTAAAACTACCATTGCTGCTGCATACCACCAAGAATGTGGTTTTAACTTGCTTTTTTTAGGTAATTCTATAGTTGTTTTTAATTTCTTTTCTTTACTCTCTTCTGAAAATTTAAAGAGTAATTTATACATCTGATGTTGTGGGAGTACCTCTTGGGATTTTAAATAATTAGCAATTTCTTGCTCTTCTTGCAAGCTTGTTTCCCCTTCATCGTATTTTGCTAAAAGCTTGCTAATTTTATCTAACTCCATAGCTATGCTTTTTTATCAATTCATTTTTTATTTTTTTTCTAGCTCGTGATAGAGCCACTCTAACTGCTGTATTCTTCATTTCCATAATTTTAGCAATTTCTTCAAGGTTATATTGCTCTATATCTCGTAACTGAAATATGGTTTGCTGTTGCTTTGGTAATTCATTCATAATTTCAGAAATCCATTCTAAATCATCTTTTAATTCCAACTTACGCTGACTTGATATTTCATGACTATCGTAATTAGTGTGTACTATCCGCAAATTATTATTTTGCTTAAGTTTTAACTGATCGTAACAATAATTTTTGGTAATAGTCATGGCGAAAGCTTCGATGTTGTTATACTCATTAATTTTCTTTTTTTTCTTCCATAATTTAATAATAACCTCTTGGGTTGCATCCTCTGCAGCTTCTTTTGAAACTAGTAACCGAGATGCCAACCTAAAAATCTTATCTTTAAAAGGAGAAATAGTATCTAAAAAAGTACTTTCTTTCATAATTTGATGGTTAATGTTAGCTCCTTTTCTTTTACGACGACCCTAATATAATTTTGTTACAATAATTTTTAAATAGAATATTGTTACCTATTTTCGTATTTAAACCCAAATTATAGATATTATACATGAAGATAAAACAACTTTTCTTTCTTTTTGCTATGGCTAGTTTAGTGCTGAGCTCGTGTGCAGAAGATATGGACGATGTAATTAACGATCCGGAATTTGTAGAAATAAACGATTTTATTTACCGAGCCATGAGTGAATATTACCTCTACAAATCGGAACAGCCAAGATTGGCCGATGGCTATTTTGAAACCGAAGATGAATACAACGAATTTTTAAGAAGTTATACTACACCCGAAAACTTATTTGAGAATTTAACGGTGCCTAAAGATCGTTTCAGTTTTATAACCGACAATTATATAGAGCTTGAAAATAGTATTAGTGGTATATCAAAAACCACAGGAGTAGATTATATTTTATATTATATTTCAGAAAATTCGAATGCTTTAATAGGCCAGGTTAGATATATTGTACCAGGTAGTAATGCTGAAGGAAAATCTATTAAACGTGGCGATTTATTTACGCGTATAAATGGAGAACAAATCACTTTAAAGAACTATCAGAAAATTTTTTCGGGTAATTCATTAACCTATACATTAGCTGATTTGAATTCTGAAGGAATGGTAACTGAAAATGGACAAGAAGTTACAATCGTTACTCAAGAACTAACCGAGAATCCAATATTAATGCATAAAGTAATTGAAACCGGAGGGCACAAAATTGGGTATTTACTTTATAATAGTTTTGTTGCGGAATTCGATGATGAATTAAATGCAGTGTTTGCCGAGTTTAAAGGAGAAAACATCGATAATTTAATTCTTGATTTACGGTATAACGGCGGCGGTAGAGTAAGTTCTGCAACCCACTTAGCGAGTATGATAACCGGACAATTTACCGAAGAGGTTTTTGCTAAAAAGCAATGGAATGAAGATTTCCAAAATTATTATTTAAATAATAAACCAGAATACTTATTTGATTATTTTACTGATAAAATAAATGATAATGCCATTAATAGCTTAAATTTAAATCAGCTCTATGTTATTGGTATTTCTAGCACAGCATCTGCCAGCGAATTAGTAATAAATGGATTAACCCCCTATATAAATGTGGTAAAAGTAGGTGATACAACAACCGGAAAATCGCAAGCTTCGGTAACTCGTTATGATTCTCCTGATTTTACTAGAGTAAATGCAAACCCAGACCATAAATATGCTATTCAGCCTTTAGTATACGAATCTGTAAATGCAGACGATGAAGTAGTGCCATACGATGGTTTAATTCCTGATATTCCAATTACAGAAAAAATAAATGACTTAGGAGAGCTGGGTGATCCGTCTGAACCACTTTTAGCAGCTGCTTTAAATGCGATAACCGGAAAAAGAAGCTTATTATATAGCAAACAATCGGAAAGTGAAATTTCTAAGAAATTTATCGATTTTAAAGAACGAAAATCTAATAAGCCAACTTATAAACGAATGTATATTGATGAGTTACCCGGCACATCAGAATAATATTCTTATATACTAAAAAAAGCCCCAAAATTGGGGCTTTTTTTAGTATGATGTATTTTTACTACAAACTACTCATTAACATAGAAGCCGTTTGGAGCCATACCTACAGTAAACTCTTTTATGAATTCACCAGAAACAGAATAAATTCTAGCTTTCCCATTTGATTTGAAATCACCTCCATCAGCAGTATATATAAAACCATCGTTAACATTAAATCCATACATTTTTCCATAAGCAGAATTACTTTCATAAGTAAGTAATGGTTCTTCTGGTTGTTCTAAAAGCTCTTCTGAAATAGAATAAACAGAAGAAGCCGAAGTAAAATATATAATGTTATTCTCTATATCAAGATTTGATACCGCACCAAAATCTTCTGTAAATTCTAAAACAAAATTCTCGTTTCCTGTATTTAAATCTATTTTTTGAAGCTTATTTGAAGAAAGCGCATAAATAAACTGTCCATCAATTTCAAAAGAATTCAGTCCTGTACTTGTAGTAATAGTTCTTACAAAAGAATTAGTATTAGGGTCAAAAACTTTGATAGAATTACCTTGACCAAAAGAAGCACCTTCAACATATATTAAATCATTATTTTCTTTTACTTCATCAAGATAAGTTCCCGCTACAATAGATTTTTCTACTTCAAATGTTTGTAAATCAATAACTGCTATATAATCATCTTCACCTGTGCTAAACCCAGCTAAATTAGAAACATAAGCTTTTCCGTTATAAGCAACTCCATAATAAGGCACACTTAAACCACTATCCACAATGCCTTTATATTCAAAAGTATACCGATCTACTACAGTTATAATATTTGTACCATTAGAAATCAAATATGCATTTTCATCATCAAAAAACATAGATTGAACAAAATTGCCCAAATCCATATCATTATTATTATTCTCAAAAATAGTATTCTCTATAGTTTCTAAATCATTCGTAATGAAAGAAACAGTACCGGCATCGTTAACACCTTCATTTAAAACCAAAATTCCGTTTTGATAAGGAGCTAATTCTTCAGGTTCTTCATTACCACTATCATTCCCTTTGCTTGTATCTTGAATAAAGTCATCGTCGCTACTACACGACGTTAAAAGTGATACTACCACAAAAAGCATCATAAAATAATTGTTAATCTTCATAGAATTTTAAATTAAAAGTTTATGTTTAAAAATATATTGAAATTAATTCCGGGCATCCACCGGTTTTCTACGTTTTGATATTCAGAATTGAATAAATTTTTTATTTGTCCGCCTAATTGCCAAGTGTTATGTTTATCTAAAGCATACGAAGTACCAATGTTAGCGATTAAATAACCGGAAAGTTTCTCGCTTTCATCGCTACGTGTAAAAACTTTACCATTATATAAAACTTGAAGTGATGGCGTAAATCGATGATATTGATATGTTACATTAGCTGTTGCTTTATGAAATGGAACATAAATTAACTGATTATCAGTTTCATTATTTTCAGAAACGGTATAGGCGTAGGTGAAATTTGTTTGTAAAACACGATCTTTAGAATATACTTTTTTCCAATCTAAAAATGTTTCTAAACCATACATTTTCACTTTGTCTTCATTATCGGGTTCCCAATTTCCACCAGCTCCGGGTAACCAAATAATCATATCTTTTACAATATTGTAATACATGCTTACCCCTAATTGAAGATCTTCAATAGTGACTTGATGACCAACTTCAAACTGAAGGGAAGTTTCCGGGCTTAAATCCGGATTTCCAGCTGAATCCCAATACAAATCGTTATAAGTTGGGATACGAAAGTTTTTTGAAGCATTTAACTTCAGCATATAGTATTTTGAAAAGCGAAGATCACTTCCAAATGAAAATAATAATGGACTCTCGTAAGCATTCGTGATTTCTTTACGCAACCCCACCTCATATTCCACATTCTTCACTACCTGATGTTTTACCAAAAAGGCACCGGAAAATATATTCCGATCTTGTTTTCGAATACTGCTACCTTTACCGCGGGTATACGTATTTTGCACGATGGCATTCAGAAGCAGTTTAGAGTTTACCTTGTAATTTAAATCGTATTTACCAATAAAGTTTTTAGCCTCGCCAAAAGTATGATTATTAGATTTTATATTATCGAAATACTGATATTCTTCCCTTATAAAAGCAGCTCTTACAATTTGCTTAAATTTTGAAAACTCATAATTCCACTCCACTAAATTACGATTAGTGATATCTCTATATTTCGTTCGATTTTCTGTAGGGCGAACAATCGAAAAATGGCGTTTACCATCATAAATTTCGCTAATTAATTTTAAGCTATTTTTATTCGAAAATCGATAACCTAGCGCAACATTTAATCCGTTATTATCATAATCTCCATTTAGGTTTTTACCTTTATCATCCGGATACTCATAATCATTATCACTACTATTTCTAGAAAACGACACATTTACACTCCAATCGTTTTTAGCTAATTGCAAATTGTAGCGAGCATCGATGGTGTTATAACTGCCATAACGTAATAAAGCCTGATGTTTCTCTTCATTTTTAAAAGAAAGCGAATTCGTCAAATGCACACTCCCTCCAATAGCTCCGGTTCCATAAACTAAACTTCCACCTCCGGGCCGAATCGCAATTTCGTTATAAGCTGCTGTATTTATAGTATTAAAATCTAACTGCCCATTAAATTGTGAGTTGATATTAATGCCATTCCAAACAATTGCAGTTTGCGATGCAGAAGTCCCTCTAAACGAAGGTGAAGAAACCATTCCTAACCCATTTTCTTTAAAAAAAATAGGCGTATTAAATCGTAAAACTTCGGTAAGTAAAGGTTCGTTTTTATATAGAACAGAGTCGGTTAATTTTGTTACTTGTTGTCCTAATGAAAGCTTATCAAGCTTATTTTCTTTCAATAACACTGTATCTAATTTGGTAATTGCAGTAGATTGAGCCATTACACTACCAGAATAGATACTCAAAATCAATAAAAAGAGTAATTGTTTATGTTTCATAAGCAGCAGCGACTTTTTTTCCCGAAAGTCCTCTCGTTTTTGTTATAATTATGGCAGGTCTCCTGGCTTGCGTCTTGTTAAACACCTTCCCATCTAAACGACAGTGGTTTAAAGTTTAACAAGTATTCTTTTACAGAACACAGCTTACAGTTGCGGGAACAGCTCAGGCTCATACCTGATTCCCTTTTAATCGGTGTTACCCGAACCAAAATCAAGGGCGAAAATAATCATTTATTAAACTTCTTCGACTTAATTTATAAATAATATTACTTTTGACATTAAATTTAGCGCAGTGAAAAAATTCGGGATTTTAATACTATTTATCATAAGTTTTGCTTGTAAAGAAACACATTCTTCAAAAAAAGAAAATGGGCAAGATTTGGGAAAAGCGATGGCTATCGAAAATGCTACCGGATTCTCAATAACAAAATTTAATTCATACAGCGTAATAACGGTAAATAGCCCGTGGGCTAATACTAAAAAAAAGTTTATTTATGTATTAGCTGAAAAGGAAGCTAATATCCCCGAAAATTTAGATTACGATCAAGAAATAACAATTCCGGTTAAAAAAGTAGTGGCTACCTCTACTACGCACATTCCAGCCATAGAAGCTTTAGATGAAATTGAAAGTTTAAAAGGATTTCCGGATTTGGATTTTATCTCATCTGAAAAGACCAGAACATTAATAAAAGCTGATAAAATTAAAGATGTAGGAAATAATGAAAATTTAAATACTGAATTATTAATAGATATACAGCCAGATGTAGTAATTGGGTTTTCTATAAACGCTACTAACAAAAGCCTACAAAAAATTCAAAAAGCTGGTATTCCTGTGATTTATAATGGAGAATGGACAGAAGCTACGGCATTAGGAAAAGCAGAGTGGATAAAATTTTTTGGTGCATTATATAACAAAAATGAAGAAGCAAAAACTATATTCGATTCTATTAAAACGAATTATATAAACGCAAAAAAATTAGCTAAAACAGCCAAAACTAAACCTACAGTTTTTAGTGGTTCGATGTATAAAGACCAATGGTATGTACCTTTCGGGAATAGTTGGCAAGCCAATATTTTTAACGATGCTCATGCTACATATGTTTGGAGTGAAACTGAAGGACAAGGAAGTTTAAAACTCTCTTTTGAAAAGGTTTTAAACGATGCAAAAAATGCAGATTTTTGGGTAAGCACAGGACAATTTACTTCGTATAATCAACTATTTAATCAATCCTCACACCTTAATGAATTTAAAGCCGTTAAAAATAGAAAAGTATATTCAGTAAGCATGAGTAAAGGAGCAACTGGTGGAATACTATTCTATGAATTAGGCCCTAGCCGTCCGGATTTGATTTTGAAAGATTTAATTAAGATTTTTCACCCTAAATTATTACCTGACTATACATCTACTTTTATAAAAGAACTTGATAACTAATGCAATACTTTCGAAAATACGTTTACCTTTTAGCTATTTTCACCATTCTATTATTAGGCTTACTATTGCTCAACATTAGTATTGGCTCTGTTCATATTCCCTTTAGAGACATTTTTTCAGCGCTTTTAAACAACGAAACAGGCATAGATACCCATACCTATATAATCCTAGAATATCGACTCCCTAAAGCCATTACTGCTATTATAGTAGGATCCGGTTTGGCTATTAGCGGCCTATTAATGCAAACTTTATTTCAAAATCCACTTGCAGGCCCTTATGTTTTGGGCTTAAGTAGCGGTGCTAGTCTTGGAGTTTCGTTATTAATAATGGGCTTAGGGTTAATAGCTGGAGATTTTTCTGATATTATATTCTCTCAATGGAGCTTAGTTATTGCTGCTAGTACTGGTAGTTTATTAGTAATGCTGTGTGTTATCTTAGCCTCAATTCGGTTACGCGATATTATGTCCATCCTTATAATTGGACTAATGTTTGCAAGTTTAACTGGTGCTGTAGTAAATATCTTAACTTACTTTAGTGAAACATCACAGTTACAACACTATATATTCTGGTCTTTCGGAAGTTTGGGTGATTTATCTTGGGAACAATTCGAAATTTTAATGCTGTTTTGGGTGATAGGAATCATTCTTTCTATTTTAAGTATAAAAAATCTAAATAGTCTTTTATTAGGTGAAGAGTATGCAAACAGTTTAGGAGTTAACATTAAACAAAATCGATTATTGGTAATTTTGGCCACTAGTTTGTTAGCAGGAAGTATCACGGCTTTCTGTGGACCTATTGCATTTATTGGTTTAGCAGTTCCGCATTTAATAAGGCAATTAGTTTCAATAACAAACCACGTTATTTTATTACCTCTAGTAGCCTTAGGTGGTGCTATTTTAATGCTCATTTGCGATATGATAACTAATTTACCAATATTACAAACACCTTTACCTATAAATGCTATTACATCGCTCGTAGGAGCTCCTGTCATTATTTGGCTACTAATTAAAAAACAGAAATTTTTATTTTGATGAAACATGAAAATATGAAAAAATCAATTTTAGATATTTCTGATTTAAAAATTGGTTACTCCGACAAGAAAACAACAAAAACTGTTGCTGAGAATATTAATATTCAATTATATCCGTCTGAGTTGGTTGCTGTAGTAGGTATTAATGGCGTTGGAAAATCTACGTTTTTACGAACAATTTCAGGAATACAGCCTAGTATTTCAGGAAATATTGAAATTCAAAAACAAAATTTATTAGATTTCAATAACAAAAAAAGAGCATCAGAAATTAGTTTAGTGCTAACCAACCAGCCAATTTCAAAAAACTTAAGTGTATTCGAGTTAGTAGCATTAGGCAGGCAACCGTATACAAATTGGTTAGGAAAACTATCAAAAGAAGATCATTTTAAAATTGAAAATGCACTTAATTTAACTGCTCTACTAGAACTTAAAGACAGAAAGTGTTACTCGCTTAGCGATGGCCAATTACAAAAAGTATTAATTGCTAGAGCTATTGCTCAAGACACCTCTATTATTATTTTAGATGAACCTACTTCCCATTTAGATTTATATCATAAAGCTTACGTAATAAAGCTATTGAAGGACCTGACTCTAAAGACCCAAAAGGCGATTATTTTCGCAACTCATGAAATTAATTTAGCACTCCAAATTTGTGATAAAATTATTTTAATGGGACCAAGTGAACTATTAATCGACACGCCAAAAGAGTTAATTAAAAAAGAAGCTTTTCAAGATCTATTTCCACAAGATCTTGTATATTTCGATACTTCTTCAGGTGCTTTTAAAATAAAAAATTAGCGCAACTAAAACAAGGCTTAATCTTTGTATTTCGATACTTTTTTCATATAAAAAAACAGACCTAAAATTCAGCATTATTATAAGCTTTAAACCTCGTAAATTTCTTCAAATCCTATATCCATTTGCAATTAAAATTAGTTTAAAAAAGGAATGTTTATATTTGGCATAAATAACCATTTTTAATGAACCAATACCTCCTTATTTTTTTAGTTTTTATAATTGCTTTAACAATTGGTTTTCTTCTAGGAAAACTCATTTCTAAGCTCAAATTTCAACATAAATTTGATTTACAAGAAGAAAAAAACAATAAACTAATACTTGAATTAGATCACTCAAAAAATCTAAATAACAACTATTTAAAAGATAAAGAATCACAAATTAAAGAACTAAAAGAAGATTTGCTAATAAAATTAGCAAACGAAAAAAATACTCAAGATTCTTTACGAAAAGAAAAGGATTTTTATCAGCTTGAGCTTACTAGGAAAAATTCCGAATACAAGCATTTGCTTGAACGACAAAAAGAACAAAAAGCAGAGTTAGAAAACCTACAAGAAAAATTCAGTATTCAGTTCGAAAATCTGGCGAATAAAATACTCGATCAGAAGTCCGAAAAATTCACAAATCAGAACAAAGAAAACATACAAAATATCCTCTCCCCGCTTCAGCAAAAAATTCAACATTTTGAAGAAAAAATTGAAGCCGGCCATAAAGAAAGCATTGGGCGAACAGCAATGCTAAAAGAGCAAATTAATGGTTTAAAAGATTTGAATTTACAAATGAGTAAAGAAGCTAACCAATTAACCAAAGCTCTAAAAGGAGATACTAAGATGCAAGGGAATTGGGGCGAAATGATTTTAGAGCGAGTTCTGGAAAAAAGTGGCTTGCAAAAAGATCGAGAGTTTAGTGTACAACAATCGTTTACCAATCAACAAGGTAAACGTGTTCTCCCCGATGTAATAATTAATTTGCCGGGTAATAAAAAAATGATTGTCGACTCCAAAGTTTCATTAAATGCCTACGAGCGTTATGTAAACGAAACGGAAGAAAAAGAAAAAATTATTCATCTTAAAAACCATTTAATTGCGATAAAAAGTAGAATTAAAGAATTAAGTGATAAAAATTATCAAGATATTTATCAAATGGAAAGCCCAGATTTTGTGTTGCTTTTTATACCGATAGAAGCTGCTTTTGCAGTAGCCTCTAACGAACAACCTAATTTATATGGAGATGCTTTCGATAAAAACATTATTTTAGTTACGCCTACTACCTTGTTAGCAGTGTTACGAACTATTGAAACGATGTGGCAGCATGAACATCAAAAGGAAAATGCTGTTGAAATTGCTGTACAAGCAGGTAAATTGTACGATCAATTCAGTAATCTTACCGAAGATTTAATTAAAGTCGGCAAGCAATTAGGCACTGTACAAAACTCCTATGAGGGAACAATGAAAAAATTAACTGGAAAAGGAAATTTGATAAATAAAGTTGAAAAATTAAAAAAATTAGGTGCCAAGGCAAGTAAAACAATAGATTCTCGACTTCTTAAAAAATCGGAACAACACATTACTAATACAGAAAATAAACAGTTATGAAAAAAGTATTATTCTACATTTTAGGTGGCATTTTTTTGCTTTTTTTATTGTATTATGTATTTGCCTATTTTGCAACCTATAGCGAAGGAACACGTACCGGCGAGCTAATAAAATTCAGTAAAAAAGGAGTTATTTATAAAACCTGGGAAGGAGAAATAAGCCAAGGTATTAGTGGTGCCCAAATTTTCCAATTTTCAGTATTAAAAAAAGATGATGATGTTATAAAATTACTTCAAGAAAATGAAGGTAAATACGTAAAACTCCACTATATAGAACGTTTTACAACTTTCTTTTTTTGGGGCGACTCTAAATATTTTATAACCGAAGTAGAAAAAACAAAATCCCCCCATTTTAGAACACAATGACAGAAAAATTACAATTTAAACACGTAGAAGATTCTCAAGTAGTAATTTCAGAATTAATGCTTCCCTCCCATTCAAATTTTAATGGAAAAATACATGGTGGTTATATTTTATCTTTACTAGATCAAATAGCTTTTGCTTGTGCTTCTAAACATTCACGTGCCTATTGCGTAACAGCTAGTGTAGACACCGTAGACTTTTTAGCTCCTATTGAAATTGGTGAGTTAGTAACCATGAAAGCTTCTATTAATTATGTTGGAAAAAGCTCAATGGTAATAGGTATCCGGGTTGAAGCTGAAAATATTCAGACAGGAGAAAAAAAGCATTGTAATTCATCCTATTTTACTATGGTTGCCAAAGATGAGAACGGAAAATCGGTAAATGTCCCGGGACTTATTTTGAATAACGATCATGATATACGCCGATTTACAAAAAGCATCAAAAGACGCGAAATGAAAAGCACTAGGGATAAAGAATTTCATGAAACCGATTTTGCTTCAGAAAATTACATTCATCTTTTAGACGATTATAAAGTGAAGTTAGATCTGTAAATTCACTTTTACAGCTATTCTTTTATAAACAAGCTATAGCGGTTATTTCTTGAAATAAGAAAATTTTAACCACACAAGCTAAAATTAGGCATTTTAAATTATAAATATGCACTAGACCCAACTTATATTGTTTTGTTGTTTTTGTTCTTTTAAACGCTTTTATTTTAGCTTTATTTTGAGGTTTTCACAACTTAGAAAAGATAACCTTCTCAAACCTCAGAAATCATTCTAAAAAAGCTTTGAAAATTCATGTAGTATTAGTTTAAAACTTTTTCTGAATGTAATTTTTAATACTTCAGAATTAATTTTAATTGTTTATTTTGCTGAAAATTATCCTAATAATTATTCTTTAAATCACAACAAAGGCTATAAACTTAACCAAGTTTTTATTATGAAAATTGCTGTATTTATAAATTGCTGTATACTATTAGTTATAACAGGATGCAAAAAACAAGAAGAAAAAAAACAGATTGCTCCGGTAAAAACTGAACAACCTGAAGAGCTTTATAAAGCTACAGAAAAACAAAGCATTCCTACAAAAGAATGCTATTTATATGCTTCAGTAACCGATACAATTAGTTTAAATCTTGAAATAATAAACAAATCAGTTTCTGGTAGCTTAGTTTATATGCTGAAAGAAAAAGCTGTAAATCGTGGCCAAATTTCTGGAGAAATTAAAGGCGACACTATTTTTGCGGAATACGTTTACTCTAACAAAGACAAAGAAACTAATCGACCTATAATTTTCTTAAAAAAAGAAGATCAGCTAATTGAAGTATATCCTACCAAAAATAGCGAAAATTTTACTTTGAAAAAGGGTTTTCCATTAAGTAGAACTAGCTGCGGTGTTTATTAATTTAATTAAGAAGGATTTAAATATACTGCTATTTCAGCTATATTTATTGTAAATAAAACCCAACCAATAATAAGTATTAGTCCACCAAGTGGTGTTATAGGTCCTAAAAATTTCATCTTTTTACCGATAGAATCGCTCAAAACTAATCCATAAATACTAAAAGAGAAGAACAAAACGCCTATTATAAAACACCAACCGGTAATTTGCTGAGAAAGTTCTCTAAACGGAAAAGCAATAGCCGCAATTATTAAAATAAGTGCATGGTACATTTGGTAACGTACTCCGGTTTCAAAACTTTTTTGCTGATCTTCAGATAACCTCTTTTTTAAGGCGTGTGCACCAAAAGCTCCAAAAATAACTGACAAACCTCCATAAATCCCTCCTACTATTAAAAAAAGTTCTTTCATTTCTATAAAATTGATCTTAAATAGTTTTATAAAACTATTAATACTGTAATTAAGCGTAAAGGTATATAATTCTCTTAGTTTTTTATTCTGATAAAATCAGAATAGAAAAAATCCTCTGTAAATTTTAAGCGAAAACTTAAAAACACAGAGGATTTTTTAATTATCTATTAAGCTAAATTATTTGCTTAAATACATTTTTCTTCTAGTATAAAGATCATAAAAATTATCATCTTTAAGGTCTTTAATAAATAAGATACTCTCTCCAGTACTCTTCATCTCAGGTCCCAATTGTTTATTTACATTATGGAACTTCTCGAAAGAAAAAACTGGTTGTTTAATAGCGTATCCGTCTAATTTAGGGTTAAAATTAAAATCTTTAATCTTCTTATCACCCAACATCACTTTAGTCGCGTAGTTTACATAAGGCTCTCCATAAGCTTTAGCTATAAACGGAACCGTTCTAGATGCTCTTGGATTAGCTTCTATAATGTATACTTTATCATCTTTAATAGCAAATTGAATATTAATTAAACCTACTGTATTAAGTGCTAAAGCAATTTTCCGAGTGTGATCTCTTATTTGTTCCATTACTAGGTCTCCTAATGTAAATGGAGGCAACAAAGCATTAGAGTCTCCTGAATGGATTCCACAAGGCTCAATATGCTCCATTATACCAATAATATATACATCTTCCCCATCGCAAATTGCATCAGCTTCAGCCTCGATTGCTCCATCAAGATAATGATCTAAAAGCAATTTGTTGTTTGGAATTTTCCGAAGAAGATCTACTACGGTTTCTTCTAATTCTTGTTTATTAATTACAATTTTCATTCCCTGTCCACCAAGAACGTAAGAAGGACGAACTAAAATTGGAAAATCTAATTGATCGGCCAACTCTAAGGCTTCATCTGCATTTTCTGCTGTTCCAAATTCCGGATAAGGAATATTGTTATTTTGAAGTAATGTAGAGAAACTACCACGATCTTCAGCAAGATCTAGTGCTTCATAACTAGTTCCTAGAATTTTAATTCCGTAGCGTTCTAATTTCTCTGCCAACTTTAGAGCTGTTTGCCCACCTAACTGAACAATAACACCTTCTGGTTTTTCATGCTGGATGATGTCGTAAATATGTTCCCAGAATACAGGTTCAAAATAAAGCTTATCGGCAACATCAAAATCGGTAGAAACTGTTTCTGGATTACAGTTAATCATAATGGTTTCGTAACCACATTCTGAAGCAGCAAGCACTCCGTGTACACAACTATAATCAAATTCGATTCCTTGCCCAATTCTATTTGGTCCGGAACCTAATACTACTACTTTCTTCCTATCGGTTACAATACTCTCATTAGAAGTATATATTTCTCCATTAAGTTTTTCAATTTCAGCTTCAAAAGTAGAGTAATAATATGGTGTTTCTGCTTTGAATTCAGCAGCACACGTATCAACCAGCTTATAAACTCGGTTAATATTCATCTCTTTTCGCTTATTATGTACTTCGCTTTCCAAGCATTGTATCATATAAGCAATTTGCCGATCTGCAAAACCTTTTTGTTTTGCTTCTAGCATTATATCTTTTGGGAGTGAGTTTATATCGTATTTCGAAATTTCTTTCTCTAAAATATATAGCTCTTCGTATTGCTTAAGGAACCACATATCGATTTTGGTAATCTCATGAATGCGACTTAATGGAATACCAGCCTGAATTGCATCATAAATTACAAAAACACGATCCCAACTTGCATGGGTAAGTTTTTCGATAATCTCATCGTACTTTGTAGAACCTTTACCATCTGCACCAAGACCATTTCGCTTAATTTCAAGAGATTGAGTTGCTTTATGTAAAGCTTCTTGGAAAGATCTGCCAATACCCATTACTTCCCCTACTGCTTTCATTTGCAATCCTAAAGTCCTATCTGAACCTTCAAATTTATCGAAATTCCAACGAGGGATTTTAACGATAACATAATCTAAAGATGGCTCAAATAATGCTGAAGTAGACTGTGTAATTTGGTTATCTAGCTCATCCAAAGTATAACCTAAAGCTAATTTTGTAGCGATTTTGGCAATTGGATACCCGGTCGCTTTTGAGGCTAATGCTGAAGATCTAGAAACACGAGGGTTAATTTCAATCGCATAAATTTCTTCTTTTTCGTCTGGACTTACCGCAAACTGTACATTACAACCTCCAGCAAAATCACCGATACTACGCATCATTTTAATGGCAAGATCTCGCATTCGCTGGAAAGCCGTATCACTAAGTGTCATTGCTGGAGCTACAGTAATAGAATCTCCGGTATGGATTCCCATAGGATCCATATTTTCTATCGTACAGATAATAACTACGTTATCATTCTTATCACGAAGAAGCTCTAGTTCATATTCTTTCCAACCAAGTAATGCTTTATCGATTAAAACTTCATGTATTGGAGAAGCTTCTAAACCACGAGTAAGCATTTCATCAAACTCTTCTGCTTTATGAACAAAACCTGCTCCACTTCCGCCTAGGGTAAAAGAGGCTCTAATAACTAGAGGAAATCCAAATTCTTGAGCTACTTCTTTTCCTTGAAGATAAGAAGTTACCGTTTTTGCAGGGGCTACAGGAATACCTATACGTCCCATTAGTTGCTTAAACTGTTCTCTATCCTCAGTAATGTTGATTGCATCGATATCTACACCAATGAGTTTTACATCAAAATCCTTCCAGATTCCTTTATCATCAGCCTCAATACATAAATTTAATGCAGTTTGCCCTCCCATAGTTGGTAGCACAGCATCTATATTTGGATGAGCTTCAAGAATCTCGATAATAGATTTTGTAGTAAGCGGTTTAAGGTACACATGATCTGCCATTGAAGGATCTGTCATGATAGTTGCCGGGTTAGAATTAATAAGAATAGTTTCTATCCCGTCTTCTCGTAACGATCGTAAAGACTGTGTTCCTGAATAATCAAATTCACAAGCCTGGCCTATTACAATTGGACCAGAACCTATAATCAAAATACTTTTTAGAGTTTTGTTTTTCGGCATTTTTAGTGATATTGTATAGTATAAATGTAAGAACCTATTGGGTATAAAAAAAGGCGTTACTGAAAAAGTAACACCTTTTTTTTTATTTAAAAACAATAATTATCATTAATGTTTATGTCTATTTTCAGAAGATACAGATATTTTCTTTCTTCCTTTTGCTCTTCTTCTAGCAAGTACTTTTCTACCGTTTGCACTAGCCATACGCTCTCTAAATCCGTGCTTATTTTTTCTCTTTCTTTTCGAAGGTTGAAACGTTCTTTTCATCTTTTTATATCTTTAATCTTCTGTAAATTCTTTTATTTTAAAACTGCGTGCAAATATACAAAGCTTTTTAACTCTTACAAACACAAAATTAAAATATTTTTAAATGTTTTTATTACCTTTGCAGGCGGAAAAAAATTTAACCCATGTTCAATAAAAATATAAAACTTGTTTTAGCCGGATTATTAATAATTACAGCTGTATGGCAGTTTATAGAAACAAATATAGGAAATGGCATTATGCTGCTACTTCTAGCTGGCGTTTTTATATTTTTATATTTTAAGAATGAAATTATTCTACTTGCCTTTTTACGTTTACGTAAACAAGATTTCCCTGGAGCTAAAAAATGGTTAGACAAAATTAAAAACCCTGAAGCTGCATTAACTAGTAAACAACAAGGCTATTATTGGTATTTGCATGGTTTAATGGTTTCTCAAACTAATATTACTAAAGCCGAAAAATTCTTTAAAAAAGCTATTAAACTTGGTTTATCTATGGATCATGATCTTGCTATGGCTAAACTAAATCTTGCAGGTATTGCAATGACTAAACGTCGTAAACGAGAAGCTACTAATTTATTAGCTGAAGCTAAAAAATTAGATAAGCATGATATGCTTACTGACCAAATAAGAATGATGAAGCAACAGATGAAAAAGATTTAATCGAAAAATCTTTTAATTACCTCAACGATTATTTTGTCTTTTAATCGATTTCCGCAAAGAAAGTAGTTATTTTAGGTTATATTTATAATAACCAACTCAACTATTTTCTTTGTCATTATGCGTCAATCTTCGTTTCCGATAGCGATATTTATTTTGAGCTTCTTTTTATCGAAATTGGCATCTCCTGCTTATTCACAATCTTCAACTAAAGACAGTATTTCTTTTTCTTATGCATTAAAATCTTATTTGCCAGATTATAACCGAAAGGCGAATTATGCATACCAAAACAAAGAATATAAAAAGGCAGAAAAACTATTCGATTCTCTAGTAACCCACCAACTATCAGGTACTTATTTTGATGATTTTAAATTTTCCACGCTAAGGGGAAAAACGATTAGGTTAAACAACATCGAAAAGCCTATTTATCTAATTACGTATGCCTCTTGGTGTATACCGGGAAAACAAGCAATACCAGCTATAAATAAAATAGCTGATAAATACGGCGAAGATCTGCAGATTGTTGTACTTTTTTGGGATTCTAAAAAAATAGCTAGAAAACAAGCAAAACCATTTAATAAACTTGTTAAGGTGGTATATATTGATGAGTCTAAAAATCAATCTGCTTTTGAAATAAAACAATTAAAACATTCTTTCGGTATTAAAACCTGTTTTTTATTGAATAGAGAAAAAGTGGTTAAACGGATTAGCAAATACCCCGCAGCAGATTTTTCAATATCCTCTGCAGAAGCTTTAGAAGCTAATATTAATTTGATTGAAAATGATATTCAAGAATATTTACTAAAGCAACCATTTCAAGGTATAGAATCTTTAGCTAATATTCATTAAAGGCATCTGAGTTCATCTATATTTCTATTTATAAAGCAGAAAATATCTAATTAGTTTTATAAAGTTAATTTATAAAAAGATTAATCTTGCTTAATAAATTTTAAAGCAGTATCTCCTGAAGCAATATTCATTAAAGCATCATAAATATAATTACATACCTTTACCTCTCCTTCTAGATTTAAATGATCTATAACATCAGTTGGTTTATGATAATTAGAATGCCCTCCGGTATGAAGTCCTAAAACCGAAATCCCTTTTTTATAAAATGATACATGATCTGATCCTGCAATAGAACCGGCATGCACCACAGGATTTAAATTATTTGGTTTTCCCAAGCGCCGCATTAACGCTAACCCTCCGGGAAAGGTTCCGGCACCCCCCCATATAAAGCTGCTGTTGCTCATTTAAATGCCCAACCATATCCATGTTAATCATTAATTTAATATGTTTTAGAGAAAAACTTGGGTGATTTACAAAATAAGAACTTCCAAGCAAACCTTGCTCCTCTGCGCCAAAAGCAATAAAAAGTACACTTCTTTTTAAAGATTTTCGATTTACGCTTACCCTTTCTGCTATTTCAAGTAAGGCTGCAGTACCACTCGCATTATCATCGGCATCGTTATAAATCTGGCCATCTTTTACACCTAAATGATCATAATGCGCTCCTAAAACAATGATTTCATCTTTTAATCTGGGATCGTTTCCTTCAATAAATCCAATTATATTCCAAGTTTTTACGGTTGAGCTATCACGCTTTAAAACCGCATTAAATTCCTGTAACTGGGGAGTAATATTATTCTTCTGAAATTCACTTTCTAAATAATTAACTACCATTTTATTTTCTGAAGTTCCGGGATAGCGACCTTTTAATGAATCACTAGCAAGAAACTGGATATGAGCTGTCAATTCTTGTTGAGTAATTTCTTCTTGTTGAGACCAACCTTTAAGGTTTCCTATAATTAGAAAAAAAACACAAAATAAAACCGGAATATATTCATTTAAAATATTGATTTAAAACTTATTAAAAGCTTTCATTTTTTTCCATTTTCGAACGCGAGTTCTTGCATTCTTATAAGGAGAATAAGTATTTAGCTGAATCATTTTCCCTTTCCTCCATTTACCATACCATGCTTTATGATATAATTCCTCATTACTAGTATTATAAAGTAATTGTAGTATCGATTCCACTGTTTCATCCAAACGATCTAAACGTTTCGAGTAGTCGATAGCTGGATAATCGAAATAAAATTTTTGAGCGAGCTTTCCCAATTCGTTCCATTTATAACCTGTTTCCGGAAAACTAAAAGGTTCTTTTTTGTTGATTTTTTCATCCCATTTTAAAACAAGTTCTCCCCATCCCAAAAGATAAGCAACTAAGTCGGATACACTCATAAGCGTTCCCTTTACATGACCGTCGAGTTGTTTTTCATTAATTAATTCAAGAGGTATTGTGGTTAACTCGTTTCTAAGTTTAGCATACGAATCTTTTATGGCTAAAATCAATTCCGTTTTATTGGTAGGTACAGGCATTTAAATTTAGTTACTAACTTTTTAAAAGTATGAGTTATTAAACGTAAAATTATATAAGCTTACACTAAAGTTATAAATTGGCTAAAAACATTGAACCTCGATTACATTGTAGTTAAAAGCAATTGATACTACTTATTTATTTTATTTATTAGGTACACTATTAGGACAAAGCCTACTAACGATTATAATATCCCTCTTCGGGTATTTGTATACTATATTTTTTTCTGGAACTATTATTTAAATGATCTTCTCGTAACCACGGATTATGAATTTTTAAAATCTTATAATTAATATTGAATTTTTTAGCAAAATCTGGAAAATCATTTACCGCTGTATCTACTACTACGTGACGTACCGGAATATGTTGGTACAGATCGGATTCTTCAAACTGAAATCCATACTCATGTGGATGTTTCATAATCTCTTTTAAAGCTAAAATTCGAAACATATAACGACCGGTTTCTTCCCCCAATAATAAATCATAGTAATCAAATACTTTTTGGCGTTCTTGTTGGCGAGCAATTCCGGCTCTACCCGCATTATAAGCTGCTGCAGCCAATGTCCAACTTCCAAATTTTCGTTTAGAATCTTTTAAATATTCGCAGGCAGCACGGGTGGCTTTCTCAATATTATAACGCTCGTCTACATTTCCGTTAATCTCTAAACCTAATTCTCTACCGGTCCCTCTTAATAACTGCCAAAACCCTACTGCTTGGGCCGGACTTACGGCTTGTGTTAGGCCACTTTCAATTACGGCTAGGTATTTAAAATCGCTTGGAACACCTTCTTGCTCTAAAATAGGTTCTATTATCGGGAAATATTTATGGGCACGTTTCAATAATAATAAAGCATTTGATTGCCAATATGTATTTACTAATAATTCTCGGTCTAAGCGTTCGCGAATATCGGGTTCTTGCAACGGCACTTGTTCTCCTGCAAAATCAATTTCTTCTGGAATGCTCAATGCCTTTATAGTATAGTTTTCAGCTACATTCTTTTTAAAAGTTTGCTGATAAACCTGTGTATCTTTTTTTGAAAGTTGCGGTTTTTGAGCAGCTTCAATTAAACTAAAATAAAGCGTCACCGCTCCAATAATTAGTAATCCAAATTTTATAAATTTCATGCTTTTTTTATTCTAAATTATTTTCTTTTTCTGCTAATTTTCCGTTTAAAATAAGTTGCGGTAAATGGGTATTAAACCACCTAAATCGATTCAATATCATAACATGTGTACCACCTTTTACAATAATAGCATTTTTGATATTTTTTATTGGAAAAATTTCATCGCTATCTCCATGAATATGAATTAAATCCGGATCTTGTGTTTCACAATCCCAATTTACCATATTTTGGATGGCCCAAGTTAGATAGCGCTTATCTCGAACCGATAAATATTGCCGATATAATTTTGCCCTTTTTTTTAAATAATCATTTATCGCAATTTTTTCTAAATAATCAATATAATCGAGCAAACCGACTGGTAATATTTTATAAATTCCTGTTTTACTAGCAAATTTCATTTTTCGAGGTAACTCTGCTCTACATTTAACACTAGAAATTATAATTACGCGTTTTACACTCAAAAATTTACTCATCTCTTGCACCAAAACACCACCAAACGAAACACCTATTAATACCACATTATCGTGTTTAATAAATGTATTCATTCGCTGTGAATATTGGGTTATATTTTCGTTTTCTTTAGGTATTAACCATCGAAGCCAATGTATTTCAAATTGATCTTTCGGCAGCTTAATAAACTCAAAAATAGTTGGATTTGCTGCCATTCCTGGCATAAAATACACGTGTACAATACTTTGGCTACTATCACTCATGTTAGTACAGATTCATTCCCCTTTAAATAATTGTAAATTTACCTTCAAAAATAAAATTAATATAAAAGAAAAAAGAAAGATGGAAACTATATTTCATAAAGCTAGCAAAAGAGGAAGTGCTAATTTTGGTTGGTTAAATGCACATTATTCATTCAGTTTTGCCAATTATTTTAATCCTGAAAAAATGAATTTTGGGCTTTTACGAGTTTTAAATGATGATTTAGTAGCACCGGGAAAAGGATTTCCTACCCATCCGCATAAAAACATGGAAATTATTAGTATTCCACTAGCAGGAACCATACAACATAAGGACAGCATGGGAAATTCATCCGAAATTAAATCAGGAGAAGTACAAGTTATGAGTGCAGGTGCGGGCGTAGAACACAGCGAATGGAATCCGGGCTCCGAAACTTTAAATTTATTACAAATATGGATTTTTACTGCTGAAGAAAATACGAAACCAAGATACGACCAGAAAAATTTCAAAGATCTTCTAGAACCCAATAAACTAGTGCCTTTGGTTACTCCTAAAGACAAACAAAAAGAAGATTCATTATTTATTAATCAAAATGCTTTTCTTTCTATGGGTAATTTTGAAAAAGGAATAAATTATTCGTACCTTTTAAATGAAAATAACAACGGCATTTATCTATTTCTAATTGAAGGAGAAATCACTGTAGATGGGCAGCTTTTACACAAAAGAGATGCAATAGGTTGTTGGGATACCAAAGAGGTGAAAATCGACTTCAACACAAACAGTAAATTACTGGTTATAGAAGTTCCGATGAATTAAATTATAATAAACTCATGGAAAATGATGATTTTGAAATTACCGACAATGAATTTCTAAGACAATTTGAAGCAACAATTCAAGAAAAACTAATTGTTTTAGAGTATACAGAGCAAGAGCGTAAAATTTTCTTAAGCAAACTAAATATACCGCAAGAAATTGACAATCAAGAAAATACCGATAAATTTATTACCGCTATTTTAGAGTATATAAAAGAAAATAAGAACGTACGTGTTATGCCTACTAGCCAAGAAGTAATAAAATTTATGCGAAGAAACCGCCGCAAATACAAAGATTTATTACCGGTAGGCATAAATATTTAAGCTAAGATTGGTTGTTTTACAAAATCGAAACGTACTAGACCATCTTCATCAATAGACGTTAAATTTACTTGATGTAATGTATTAACAAGCTCCGGATTCCACGGAGCTTTTACTTTTACATAGTTTTCTGTAAAACCATGAATATACCCTTGTTTGTTCTCCCCTTCAAATAAAACAGTATGAACACTTTGTAATTGACTCTCGTAAAATGCACGCCTTTTTTTTGCAGAAAGCCCACGAAGCATTTTGCTTCTTTTCTTTCTAATTTTTAGTGGCACTACTCCATCCATTTCTGCAGCAGGAGTATTATCTCTTTCGGAATACGTAAACACATGTAAATAAGAAATATCTAAATCTGCCAAAAATTTATACGTTTCTAGAAAATGCTCATCAGTTTCTCCTGGGAAACCAACAATTACATCTACTCCGATACAAGCATTAGGCATTACTTCCCGAATTTGCGTAACACGATCGGAATACAATTCTCGTAAATACCGTCGACGCATCAGTTTCAACATATCGTTACTACCGCTTTGTAGCGGAATATGGAAATGCGGAACAAACGTATTACTACCAGCTACAAAATCGATAGTTTCATTTTTCAACAAATTAGGTTCTATAGAGGAAATACGTAAACGCTCAATTCCTTCTACTTCATCTAAAGCTTTTACCAAATCTAGAAAAGTGTGTTCGTGCTTTTTATTACCAAACTCACCTTTTCCATAGTCACCAATATTTACACCGGTAAGCACTATTTCTTTAATTCCTTTTTCCGAAATTTCAGCGGCATTTTTTAATACATTTTCTAACTTATCACTTCTAGAAATACCACGAGCTAACGGAATGGTACAATACGTACATTTATAATCGCAGCCATCTTGTACCTTTAAAAAAGCCCGTGTACGATCGCCTATTGAGTATGAACCCACATAAAAATCAGCTTCTTCTATCTCGCAACTATGTACTTGTCCAAAATCATTTTTAGAGAGATCGTTCAGATAATCGGTAATTTTAAATTTTTCAGTAGCACCCAACACTAGATCAACTCCATCTACCGCTGCTAATTCTTCAGGTTTTAATTGCGCATAACAACCTACACCAACAATAAAAGCATCTTCATTATTTTTTTGAGCTTGCTTTACTATAGTTTTAAAACGCTTATCGGCATTTTCGGTTACCGAACACGTATTAATCACATAAATATCTGCGTAGTCATTAAATTCTACTTTATCAAAACCTTCATTTTCAAAAGATCTTGCTATTGTTGAAGTTTCTGAAAAATTAAGTTTGCAACCTAAAGTGTAAAAAGCAACTTTCTTATCCGTCATTATTCCTGCTCTTTGTGGCGAAAATTAAGCTTCACCTGATTTTGGGGTGCAAATATACTATCTAAATTCGGTTTACTAAAATAGAAATTGGCTCTCAGTTCAATACAAATCAATTAATTACAAAAATTTTTATAAATCGCTTTATAACAAGACAAAACAACTTCTTTAAAAAATTATATTTGCTAAAAAATTTACGCTATGTGCGCTAAATCTATAGAATTAAGAACGGTAAATGTTACCCGTTACATTACACCACTGCGTGAAGGCGGCTCGTTACCTGCTCTTGCCGATGCAGATGATGGCTTTAAGTATGTTATAAAATTTAGAGGAGCCGGACACGGAAGCAAAGCTTTAATTGCCGATTTAATTGGTGGTGAAATTGCACGTTTTTTAGGTTTTAAAGTTCCCGAAATAGTATTTGCAAACCTAGATGAAGCTTTTGGTAGAACCGAAGGAGATGAAGAAATTCAGGATTTATTAAAAGGAAGTCAAGGCTTAAATTTAGGACTTCACTTTCTATCCGGTGCTATAAATTACGATCCAGCAGTTACAGAAATAGATCCGAAAACTGCTTCAGAAATTGTTTGGCTTGATGCTTATTTAACTAACATTGACCGCACATTTAGAAATACGAATATGTTAAGTTGGCATAAAGAACTTTGGCTTATAGACCATGGCGCTTCGCTTTATTTTCATCATTCCTGGACAAATTGGGAGAAAACTGCTAAAACACCTTTTAGTTTTATTAAAGATCATGTACTATTACCACAAGCTAAATATTTAGAAGAGGCTGATAAAAAATTCAATAAAATAATAACTTCTGAAGTATTACAAAACATTGTAAACTTAATACCTGAGAAATGGCTTTTATGGGAAGGAACCAACGAATCTCCAGAAGAAATTAGAGAAATTTATTTGGATTTTTTAAGCATACGATTAACTCATTCTGAAATCTTTACAAAACAAGCGCAAGATGCAAGAAAAGCACTTATATGAATACGCCGTAGTAAGACTTGTACCCAAAGTTGAACGTGAAGAATTTATTAACACAGGCATAATTATTTATTCTAAAAATGCTAAATTTATAGAGATGCGGTACTTTTTAGATACTGATAAAGTAAAAATATTATGCCCAGATTGTGATATTAAAGAAATTGAAAAAAATTTAAATTCTTTTAAACGAATAAGTTTAGGTGAAAGTAATGCAGGTCCAATTGCTAAAATGGATATTGCATCCCGTTTTAGATGGCTAACAGCAACTAGAAGTTCTATAATTCAAACTTCAAAAACGCATCCTGGATTTAGTGCAGATTTAAACCAGACCATAAATTGTTTATTCGAAGAAATGGTCCTATAAGTTTAAGAATATGAGTTTTGGAAGTTCTTTAAGTGCTATTATTAGCCTAAAAAATAATAAAAGAAAGCGATCCTCTCAGCTAAAACGTTATGCCAAATATACAGGATCTGGATTAGGATATTTTGTAGATGATAAAAAACTACCAAAGGCTGAACTAAAAAAGCTATAGGATATTTTGTAGATGATAAAAAACTACCAAAGGCTGAACTAAAAAAGCTAGGGGAAAGAATTAAAGCTGAAAACAATAAAAAACGGCGAAAAGCTATATTGATAACCGCCGTTTTTATGCTTATTTTGATAGGTGTTTTTTGGTATTTTATGTTTTAGTAAAAGCTTGCCTGCTAATAACTAAAACATAAAAATTGATTCCAAAATTATATATTCTCACTTCTAATATTTAACGTTTAATAACGTCTAAACTTTGAAGTTTCTTCAAAAACATGCGTTAGTATTTCTTTATCCTCTTCTGTAAACTCTTCTTCTCTGCGCTTTAAAACGAGCTCAGCCACTTCAAATGCTTTTGATGTTTGGTAAATTTTCATTCCTGCACTTCCGCCCCAACTAAAACTAGGAATAAAATTACGTGGAAAACCGGTTCCGTAAATATTACAGCTTACGCCTACAACGGTTCCTGTATTAAACATCGTGTTAATTCCACATTTACTATGGTCCCCCATCAATAACCCACAAAATTGTAATCCAGTATTTTCAAATCGTTCTGATTGGTAACTCCATAATTTTACTTCAGCATAATTATTTTTAAGATTCGAGTTATTAGAATCTGCTCCAATATTACACCATTCTCCTAAAACCGAATTTCCTAAATAACCTTCGTGCCCTTTATTTGAATTCTGAAATAATACCGAATTATTAATTTCACCACCAGCTCTAGAACCCGGACCTATTGTAGTAGCTCCGTAAATTTTAGCACCCATTTTAATTATAGCTTCCTCTCCAATAGCAATTGGACCACGTAGCAAACTGCCTTCCATTACTAAAGCATTTTTACCAATATAAATTGGACCATTACTAGCATTTAAAGAACAATTTTCTACTGAAGCTCCTTCTTCTATAAAAATGTTCTCTGCATTTTTTACATAATTGGAAGATGGAATAGGCTCCGATTCTTTGTCTTGGGTTACTAATTGAAAATCGCAACTGATCGCTTTATCATTTTTAGCAAAAATATCCCAACTATTTTCAAGTTTTATAACTTCTCCTTTTATTTCTATTTGCGAATACTTCTCAAAATTCACTTCTGCGTCTTCTTCTGAAAAGAAAGCAACAATATCATCATTATCGAAAATTGCTTCCGATTTTTTTAAATTCTGAATTTGTATAAGCAATTCCTCCGTCGGAAAATAAGCTGCATTAATCATGATGTTTTCTTCCATTTCTACCATAGGCCATTTATTAGCCAAATAATCTTCAGTTATAGTAGAAGTAGTATAACCTAATAAGTATTCCCAACGTTCTCGCATTGTTAATATTCCAAATCGGATATCAGCAACCGGACGGGTGTATGTAAAAGGTAATAGTTGCGCTCTGGTAGCGCCATCAAATAAAATATAATTCATTTCCGCACAATTTTTTGTAAAATTACGAGAGTTTCTTCAGAAATAGAAAGAATAAAAACCTTAAATAAGTTATAAAGAGATAATTTTTTATCCGTGATAATTACATATATGCTATAAACTAAAAAAGGCTGCAAATTGCAGCCTTTAAAGATATAATTAGATAAAAAGAAATTAACTATTCTTTTTAAATTTAGCGTATTTATTTTTAAACTTATCAATACGTCCTGTACTATCTATAAGTTTAGTTTGTCCTGTATAGTAAGGATGAGAAGTTCTAGAAATTTCCAATTTAATTAATGGATATTCAGTACCTTCAACTTCAATAGTTTCTCTTGTCTTCGCGGTAGATTTTGTAATGAATACATCTTCGTTAGACATATCTTTAAATGCTACCAATCTATAATTTTCCGGATGGATTCCCTGCTTCATCGCTTTAATCTTTTAATTTTCAGGCTGCAAATATACATAAATCATTTAAAAATAAACAATACTTTACAAAATATTTTTTTAATTCATTCTCTGTAACGTTTTACTATCTTTGCTAACCTATTAGTAAGTAACATTAAAAACTTACCTGAAAAATGATAGAAAAAAATACTTCAGTAAAATCAGTAGCCTATCCTTTCGGACTTGGTTATGCCATTTTTGGAATTTTAACGCTTGTTCTCGTTTATATATTGAATTTAAAAACGGACAGCCCGATAAACTATATAATAAGTTTTTTAAATATAGCTGTTCCCATAGGTATTTATTGGTTTGCTATACGTTCTTTTAAAAAACAAAACAATAATGTTTTAAGTTTATCTCTTGCATTAAAAGCCGGAATGAGCGTAGCTGTTATCGCTGCTCTTTTAATTGGCATATATAGTTATTTCCATTACACCTATATATACCCTGAATTTATAGAGTTAATGAAAGAACAACAACGAGCTGCTATGATTAATATGGGTCAAATGTCGGAACAACAAATTAACCAGTCTATAAAATCTACAAGTTTTATGATGAATCCGTTCTTTATTGCAACATCCTCGTTAATAACAACATTATTTATGGGCCTTATAGCTTCTTTGATAATTGGTTTAATACAAAAAAGTAATAACCAACAAGGTTAAATAAAAATAAATGCAACTATCGATAGTTATCCCTCTTCTTAACGAAGAACAATCGCTAACAGAATTATATAATTGGATCGCAAAGGTTATGCGATCCAATTCATTTTCCTATGAAATCATTTTTATTGACGATGGTAGCACTGATGGTTCTTGGCATATCATCGATTCACTATCTAAACAGGATAATGCAGTAAAAGGTATAAAATTTAATAGAAATTATGGCAAATCTCAAGCATTACATGCCGGTTTTTTAAAAGCACAAGGAGACGTCGTAATTACAATGGATGCCGATTTACAAGATAATCCAGAAGAAATACCGGAGTTATACGAGCTTATACATACCGACGGCTACCAATTAATTTCAGGTTGGAAAAAGAAACGATATGACTCTGTTTTAGCCAAAAACCTTCCTTCGAAACTTTTTAATGCCGCTGCACGCAAAACCTCTGGTGTTAAATTACACGATTTTAACTGCGGATTAAAAGCTTATAAAAAAGAGGTTATAAAAAATATCGATGTATATGGTGAGATGCACCGATACATCCCAGTTTTAGCCAAAAATGCCGGTTTTTCGAAAATTGCAGAAAAAGAAGTAAAACACCAAGCCAGACGTTATGGTAAAACAAAATTCGGAGCCGAACGATTTATAAATGGCTTTTTAGACCTAATTAGTATTTGGTTTTTATCGAAATTTGGCCGTAGACCGATGCATTTTTTTGGCGCATTGGGAGTTTTAATGTTTAGCATTGGTTTTTTTACCGCAGGATACGTCGGGTTTTCGAAATTATATAAAATGTACCATCACGAGCCTAATGTTTTAGTTGCATTAAATCCGTGGTTTTATATTGCTCTTACTGTAATGATTATTGGGACACAGCTTTTCCTTGCCGGTTTCCTTGGGGAACTAATATTAAGAAGTCGGCGAGACAAAGAACGTTATCTAATTCATAAAACTACCGAAAATTGCTAAGTGTCCTGTAATAAAATATTATTTTTGAAATCAAATTAAGCTGTACAACTATACTAAAACCAAATTATATGTCTGATATCAAACCAGAAATTTTAGAAAAAGCCCAAGCTTGGCTTTCCGATTCTTTTGATGAAGAAACAAAAAAAGAAATCAAAAATCTTATCGATAATAATCCTACTGAGCTAGAAGACAGCTTTTATAAAAATGCGGCTTTCGGCACAGGTGGAATGCGTGGTATTATGGGGGTTGGTACCAACCGTATAAATAAATATACCTTAGGAAAAAATACCCAAGGCCTATCTCAATATCTAAAAAAAGAATTTCCTGAAGAAAAATTAAAAGTAGCAATAGCTTACGATTGTAGAAATAATAGTAAAGAGTTAGCTAAAGTGGTAGCCGATGTATTTTCAGCAAATGAAGTAGAAGTATTTTTATTTTCGGACTTACGCCCTACTCCAGAACTTTCTTTTGCGGTTAAATATTTAGATTGTCACTGTGGTATTGTATTAACGGCAAGCCACAATCCACCAGAATATAACGGATATAAAGTATATTGGCAAGATGGTGGACAATTAGTGCCACCTCAAGATAAAAATTTAATTGAAGAAATAAATAGCTTGCAATATGATGCTATTAACTTTGAAACTAATGAAGAGCTTATTCACAAAATAAACGATAAAGTAGATCAAGCTTTTATTGATGCATCAGTAGAAAATGGGAGCTTTGATACTTCTTCAGAAGCAAAATCTAATTTAGGTATTGTTTTCACCTCACTACACGGGACATCTATTACTATGGTGCCTTCTGTGTTAGAAAAAGCAGGTTTCAACAACGTTACAATTGTAGAAGATCAAGCTGTACCAGACGGAAATTTTCCAACAGTAAAATCTCCAAATCCAGAAGAGCCGGAAGCCTTGAAAAAAGCACTAACGCTTGCTGAAGAAAAAGGAGCTGACATTGTTATTGGAACCGACCCTGATTGTGACCGATTAGGAATTGCAGTACGTAACAATGCTGGGAAATTAGAACTTTTGAATGGAAACCAAACCATGGTTGTAATGTCTTGGTTCTTGTTAGAAAAATGGAAAGAAGCTAATAAAATTGGGGATAAAGAATTTATGGCTTCTACCATTGTTTCTACTCCAATGTTTAAAATAATTGCAGAAGATTACGACGTAGAATATAAAGAAGTACTCACAGGCTTTAAATGGATTGCGAAACTTATTAAAGATTTTCCAGAACTTAACTTTATTGGTGGCGGAGAAGAAAGTTTCGGGTATATGGTAGGCGATTTTGTTCGCGATAAAGATGCAGTAACCTCTACCCTCTTGGCTTGTGAAATTTCAGCATTTTTAAAAGATAAAGGCAGTTCTTTCTACCAACAATTATTAGCATTGTACGAAAAATATGGTCTTTTTAAAGAAGAACTTATTTCTTTAGTTAAAAAAGGAATTCAAGGTGAGCAAGAAATTAAACAAATGCTTATTGATCTTCGAGAAAAACCATGGGAAACAATCGATGGTGAAAAAGTAGTTTTAGTTGAAGATTATCAATCTTCAGTAGCTAAAAACATGCTAGACCATACCGAATCTACAATCGATATTCCTAAATCTAACGTATTAATTTATTATACCGAAAACGGAACTAAAATTGCCGCTCGCCCTAGTGGTACAGAACCTAAAATAAAGTTCTATTTTAGCGTAAATACTACTTTAGAAAATACTGGTAATTTCGAAGAAAAAAACCAAGAATTAAAAGATAAAATTAGCCGAATTAAATCTGAATTACAGCTAGGCTAGTATAATATACATATGAGTTATTTAAAAAAAGTACTTCAGTTTGCAAAACCCTATAAGAAATATGCAATACTGAATATTATTAGTAATATTTTTTACGCGCTATTTAGCACATTATCATTTTTGGCATTTATACCTATGCTAAATGTGCTTTTCGGAGAAAGTGACCCTATTACAAACAAACCAATTTGGGATGGGCAAATAACTCACTTTAAAGATTTCGCGCAAAATTATGCTAACTTTTTTTTAAATCAACGTATAGAGGAATATGGGCAGATTTCTGCCCTTATTTCTATTTGTATTGTGATAGTTGTCTTGTTTTTTATTAAAAACTTGTTCAATTATTTAGCTATGTACTTTATTGCATCGCTACGTAACGGAATGTTACGGGATATTCGGGATAAAATTTATAATAAAATTATAGAGTTACCTATTTCTTTTTTTTCTGAAAAACGAAAAGGAGATATTATTTCTAGAATAACTAGTGATGTTCAGGAAATTCAATCATCTTTTTTAAGCATGTTAGAAATGTTTATTAAAGAGCCACTAACTTTAATTTTCACCCTAATTGGGATGCTTATTATTAGTGTAAAATTAACGGTTTTTGTATTAATTTTTCTTCCTATTTCAGGCTTATTAATATCTTCTATTGGTAAAAAATTAAAAGCAAAATCAACGAGTGCACAACAAGAAAATGCTCATTTTCTATCGATTGTTGAAGAAACACTTTCAAGTTTAAAAATTATAAAAGGCTTTAATGCAGAAGGAAACTTTAGAGGAAAATTTCAGCAAAGCACCAACCGCTTAAATAAAATTTTAAACTCTTTATTACATCGCCAAAATCTAGCTTCGCCACTTAGTGAATTTTTAGGAGTTCTGGTAATTACCGTAGTCCTTTGGTTTGGCGGTAATATGGTATTAATCGATAAAACGATGGAACCTTCCACTTTTATTGGTTTTCTAGTGTTAACCTATAATATACTTACTCCTGCAAAAGCAATTTCAAAAGCAACCTATAGTGTTCAAAAAGGAAATGCCAGCGCCGAGCGTATTTTGGAAATTATAGAAACCGAAACCAATTTAAAAGATAAACCAGATGCTATTAAAAAAGAAAGTTTTGATCAGGAAATTGAAGTAGAAAACATCAGTTTTAGTTACGAAAAAGAGTTAGTCCTGAAAAATTTCAATATGAAAGTTCCAAAAGGACAAACAATTGCACTAGTAGGTCAATCTGGTAGTGGTAAATCTACCATTGCCAATTTAATTACACGCTTTTACGATATAAATGAAGGAGCTATTAAAATTGACGGTACCGATATTCGAGAAATTTCTAAACATTCGCTACGAAATTTAATGGGACTGGTTACACAAGATTCCATATTATTTAATGATACTATCCGTAATAACATTGCGCTTGGAAAAGAAAATGCTAGCGAAGAAGAAATAATGGAAGCGCTAAAAATAGCTAATGCGTGGGAATTTATTGCCCATATGCCAAAAGGTTTAGATACTAATATTGGTGATAGCGGTAATAAATTAAGTGGCGGACAAAAACAACGATTATCGATTGCAAGAGCGGTACTTAAAAATCCACCTATTATGATTTTAGATGAAGCTACTTCTGCACTAGATACGCAAAGCGAAAAATTAGTACAAGAAGCTTTAGAAAACATGATGCGTAACCGAACCTCTATAGTAATTGCTCACCGATTAAGTACAATCCAAAATGCCGATAATATAATTGTAATGCAACATGGAGAAATTGTAGAGCAAGGAAAACATCAAGAATTATTAGTTAAAGATGGTACTTATAAAAAATTAGTAGAAATGCAGTCTTTTGGATAAGTTTTCTATTAGTAGCTCAAACTAAAATTGATTAAATTTTAACTGCTTTTTAAGTTCTGTACAATAAACTTACTTTATTATAGTTATACGCTTAACCGACACCATACAGGGATCGTAAAAATACTTCCTTGAAAAAAACCGAAAATCTTTTACTTAAAAGGCTGAAACAAGAAGACACGGCGCAAGAAGCGTTTCGTGAACTTATTGCTTTATATAAAGAACGCTTATATTGGCATATTCGGAATATGGTAAAAATTCACGAAGATACCGATGATGTTTTACAGAATACTTTTATAAAAGTATATCGAAATATCGATCAGTTTAAAGGAGATAGTAAATTATATTCTTGGATGTACCGAATTGCCACTAATGAATCGATTACTTTTCTCAATAAAAAAGCCAAACATTTACAACTTAATTCAGCTGAACTTCAAGATTCAATTATTAACAACTTAGAAGGAGACCCGTACTTTGAAGGAAAAGAAATTCAATTAAAATTACAGAAAGCTATTGCTAGTTTACCCGCAAAACAGCAACAAGTTTTCAACATGAAATATTTTCAAGATTTGAAATATCGAGAAATAGCAACTATTTTAGGGACTAGTGAAGGAGCTTTAAAAGCTTCCTACCATATTGCAGCAAAAAAAATTGAAGAATTTTTAAAATCAAATTAAACCTTTTCACTTTTTAGGTGTCTTAACTATAAATGAAGAACAAGAAGATTCCATATCATTCAAATTCAGGATTTAAAACTCCTACTGATTACTTCGATAAGCTCGAAGAGAATCTAGTTGATACTTTATTTACTTCTACTAAAAATGAGTCTCTTCAAAAAATACCTAAAGAATCTGGATTTAAAGTTCCTAAAAGTTATTTTGATGAGTTAGAAACAAAACTTTTAGCAGAAAATATCACTAAGAAGTCTTCAAAAGTTATTCGACCTAATTTCAATAGAAAGAAATGGTATGCTGCTATGGCAGTGGCAGCAATCGCGCTTATAATAATTACAATTAATCCTTTCAAAAAACAAGATCCTACTAGTTGGGACGATGTTGAACTTTCCGCCATGGAACAGTATATAGAAAAAGGATTTATTGATCTTTCAAAAACAGATTTTTCTACCTTATCTAAAGATGCATATTTAGTAGAAGAGTCTAGTTTTAATAATATGAATCCCGATGCAGTTGTAGATTATTTAGATCAAAATGTAGAATATGCTACATATATTTTAGAATAATATGGTGAAGAAATTAATATTTATAGTTGTTCTGTTTTTAGGGCTTTTTAACACTAACGCTCAAAATGAAGATAATGAGTGGGAACGAATTAAATCGTTAAAAACAGCATTTATTACTCAAGAGCTAAATCTTAAAAATGATGTTGCTCAAAAATTTTGGCCGGTATACAACGAATATGAAGAAGCTCGGAATGAACTCTATCATAAAGAGCATAAAAAAATTCAGAATATCGGTTGTATTACTCAAAAAGAAGCAACCAATTATCTAGAAGAATTAGTAAATTTGGAGAAAAAAGATTATGAATTAAAAAAAGAATATTTTTCTGATCTAAAACAAATTATTTCTGTACAAGAAATCGTGAAACTCATTCAACTAGAAGATGATTTTCATCGAAAACTGATTAGAGAATTCAGATCTAGAAAAGAGAAAGAAAAATCGGACAATAAAAATAATAAATAAGAGTTTTATACTATATAAAAGTTAGTTTTTTGGTTAGTTAGTAGTGAGAATTCCGGTTAACAAATTATTGTTTTCCGGAATTCTTTTTTATACTATTTAAAATGTAGTTTCGCAATACGTTTAGATCCTGCGGCATAAGCCGTAGAATCGTTTAGAAAACGAATACTAAAAAAACCTTCTTTACTTAACGATTTCCAAGTTTCGCCTTTATCTTTAGAATATGAAATACCTGTAAATCCGGCAGCAACAATTTCTTTTCCTTTTCCATTTGGCACATAGCGTACCGAGCTTTTATAGCCTGGCTCCTGCCCTTCAGCTACAAGCTTCCATGTTTTCCCTCCATCTTCTGTCACTGCTTTATTACCAGTATTATTTTCAGGATTGGTATAATCGCCTCCAATTATAATTCCGTGTTTAGCATCATAAAAATCCATACTGTAACCACCCAAAGTAGGCTTACCTTGAACTAATGGTGTATCAAAAACTTCCCAACTTTCTCCCTTGTCAGCAGAATGATAAACTCTAGACTTTGTACCTCCACTTAAAAGCCAAACCTCATTCCCTTCAATAGCAATATTTGAATTACTTGCAGCAAAAGCTGCTTCTCCTTCAGCAGCTTTTGGCAATTCATTGCAATTCACTTTTTGCCAAGAATTTCCACCATCTCTAGTTATAATTACAGACAAACAGTCATCTGTAGGATCGCCCATGGCAATTCCTTCTTTATCATTCCAAAATGCTATAGCATCATAAAAAACTTTTTCATTATTTTCAGTATACACTAATTTCATGCTCCCATCATCACCTGTTTTATACAATAAAGCCGGATTCCCTACGCTTAGCATAAAAAAATCATTAGCTGTACTACCAATTGCTCTAAACTCCGGAATTACTATATCTCTTTTTTGTTGAGAGAGTTTCCAGTTTCCAGAAGTATTATCGAATAAACCATAAGTACCTTTATTAGCTGCAAAAGCAAGATTCTTTCCTATTACTTTTATAGCTCTAATACTTAATGAATCATTTTCTAAAATGGATTCAATTTTCACACTATTAAAAGGGGTATGAACTATATCTGCTTCAGATGCATTTACAACATTTCCCTTGTTAGTTTCATTCTTGCAAGCTATTACAGCTAATAAAGCCATAATCCAGATTTTCTTCATCTATTTTGATTTTTATTGGATTTCCTGTAAATATAAATGTTTCAGTAACAAAAAAGCTTACCTTTGCAGCCTTAAATTTTAGTAATGCGCTTACACAGAAATCTAGTTTTTGCAACGATAGATGCCCTTTCAGAAATATTTAATGAAGGACAATATGCCGATAAAGTAATTGAGAAAACTCTGAAACGCGACAAGCGTTGGGGAGCTCGAGACCGTAGTTTTATAGCTGAAACCACCTACGATATTGTAAGGTGGAAACGACTATATGCTGAAATTGCTGAAGTTAAAGAGCCTTTTTCAAGAAAAGACCTCTTTAGATTATTTGCAGTTTGGGCAACTTTACGTAGTATTGCTTTACCCGATTGGAAACAATTAGAGGACACTCCTACTCGCCGAATTAAAGGACGCTTTGATGCACTTAGTAAAATTAGAAAATTTAGGGAGTCAATCCCAGATTGGTTAGATGAGTTGGGGGTTACCGAACTTGGTGAAAAAGTGTGGGAAAAAGAAATTGGTGCTTTAAACAAACAAGCACCGGTAATTATAAGAACAAATAAACTTAAAACCGATATTCTTACGCTAAAAAAGAAACTTAGCGAAGAAGGTTTTGAGACAATAAATCTTAAAGACTATCCTGATGCACTACAATTAGTAGAACGTGCTAATATTTTTAAAACCGATTGCTTTAAAAATGGACTATTTGAAGTTCAGGATGCATCCTCACAATTAGTAGCCGATTTTCTAGATGTTCAGCCAGGAGAACGAGTGGTAGATACTTGTGCAGGAGCAGGCGGAAAATCGTTACACCTTGCAGCCTTAATGGAAAATAAAGGCCAAATAATAGCTTTAGACATTTTCGGAAATAAATTAAAAGAACTAAAGCGACGTGCCAAGCGTGCTGGTGCTCACAATATTGAAACCAGAGCGATTGACACTACTAAGGTCATCAAAAAACTTCATGAAAAAGCAGATAAAGTTTTAATTGATGTGCCGTGTAGCGGATTAGGAGTGCTAAGCAGAAATCCTGATGCTAAATGGAAATTACAGCCTGAATTTTTAGATAAAATTCGTAAAACACAACAAGAAATTATTTGTCAATATTCCAAAATCGTTAAAAAGGGCGGTAAAATGGTGTATGCAACTTGTTCTGTACTTCCATCCGAAAATCAGCTACAAGTTCAAAAATTTTTAAATTCTGAAGAAGGAAAGGATTTCAAACTAGTTGAAGATCGAAAAATTCTTTCTTCATCAACTGGACACGATGGCTTTTATATGGCGCTTCTAGAAAAAGCCCTATAATTATATAATTTTTGTAAGATATAAAAAGCCTGAAGAAATATTATCCAATTTTTTCAGGCTTTTTTATTAATAAATAAAATAACTTACTTAAAATTAATTAGTAATCTCAATTATCGGCTATACTAAACAATTTTATATTATAAAAGTCTGTAAGCTCATAATTACTCATCCATAACAATTTCTTAAAATTGAAATTAGAAAATGTTAATTACATTTGCACCCCCTTACAACTTCTGACATTTCAGAAATAAAAAAGAATCATTAATAATTAAAATCAATAAACCAATTTTTAAAATGACTTCAAAATTTAACATCTTTTTTATTCTTTCTCTTTTGGTCTTTTTCACTTCTTGTAGTGATGATGATGATAATACCATAACAGAAACCGATGATTTATTTACTATTCCTGAAGAAATTGCCGATTATTATAATGGCGTTTCTTTTGATGTACCTGCTGAAGAATTAAAAGAAGAATTAGCAACATTAACAGAAGAAAAACACACCAATACTCTAGAATATTACCAACGTCATGATTATTTATACGACGCTACTGAGGATCCAAATAATCCAGATAATGTAATTTTAGTATATTCTGGAGAAAGCAGACCTAAAAACCAATATCAATCGGGAAATAATAATAACCCAACACAAACATTTAATACCGAGCATATCTACCCAAAATCTAAAATAGAAGTAGAAAGCGGTAAATCTGATATTCATAATTTCTATCCTGCGGATATTAGCATTAACTCTAATAGAGGAAATGATCCTTTTGTTGAAGGAGAAGGATCTTTTAAATCTACTGGTAGCGGTTGGTATCCTGGAGACGACTGGAGAGGAGATGTAGCTAGAATTGTAATGTATATGAACATACGTTACGGTCAAAGTTTTGATAAAGTAGGAAACCGTAATCTATTTTTAGAATGGAATGCAGTAGATCCTGTATCTGTTTTAGAAGTACAAAAAAATAATGCTGTTGAAGAGGCACAAGGAAACCGTAATCCATTTATCGATAATCCATATTTAGCTACACTTATTTGGGGTGGCGAAGCTAATGCTGTTAACACATGGACAACAAACTACAGTGGTCCAATATCTGAAGAATATACTGAAAGTTCTGAAGAAGATAACGGAGATCAAGGAGAAGGAGAAGGAGAAGGAGAAGGAGAAGGAGAAGGAGATAATACAGACGGAGAAAATCAAGGTAGCGAAAATGCTGTTTTAATGATTTCTGAATATGTTGAAGGTGGTAGCTTCAATAAAGCTATTGAAATTTATAATTTCTCTGATGAAGCTGCAGATCTTTCTGCTTATAGCTTAAAAAAGCAAGTTAATGGAAATGGAGAATGGAGTGATGAATTAAAATTAAACGGAACTCTTGCTCCTGGTGAAGTATTTGTTGTAATTAACAATGATTCTGATTTACAACAATTATTAGATGAAGCAGATATCAAACAAAACGGTGCTCCAATGGATTTCAATGGAGACGATCCTGTTGGATTATTTAATAACGGAACACTTATCGATATAATTGGTGTTTCAGGTGATAAAGATTTTGGTAAAGACGTTACTCTACGAAGAAATAATACGGTTACAGCTCCATCTACTTCTTACGATGAAAACGAGTGGGAATCTTTCGACAAAAATACAGTAGATAATATTGGAACCTATTAAAATCTAATTCTCAATATTTAAAAAGCTCCTTTTTCAGGAGCTTTTTTTATTTAAGTGAATTTAAATTAAACCAAAAATTATTGAAATTTTACTGTAGTTTTATTAGTTAACGATGGAATTAATCGATTTTTAGCTTTCTCATAATTAGTTTCAATATTCAGTTTAAAAAAGTAAATTTGCCTTTTCAACAACAACACAAAACTTTCTTTAGGATGATCCTATTCTTCGGAACCCAAACCAATAAGGTTTATTCAGTGCAAACGCACTCACAGCTAACAGCTGAAAATATTTCAAAATTAAACTGGCTTTTCGGAGGTGCGCAAAAATATAATGAATCTGCTTTAGCAGATTTTTTTGTTGGTCCGCGTGCTGCCATGATTACTCCTTGGAGTACCAATGCTGTGGAAATTACACAGAATATGGGAATCGAAGGAATTATTAGAATTGAAGAATTCTATAAAGTAGATGAAAAGTTTACCGATTTTGACCCAATGCTCTCTCAAAAATATTCAGAGTTAAATCAAAATATTTTTACAATTGATATTGAGCCAGAAGCGATTAAAGAAATCGAAGATATTGAAGCTTATAATCAACAGGAAGGTTTGGCTTTAAATGCTGAAGAAGTTATCTATTTACAAGGATTAGCTCAAAAATTAGGTCGAAAATTAACCGATTCTGAAGTTTTTGGATTCTCTCAAGTAAATTCTGAACATTGTCGGCATAAAATTTTCAACGGAACTTTCGTAATTGATGGGGAAGAAAAACCTTCATCACTTTTTAAACTGATTCGAAAAACTTCCGAAGAAAATCCAAATGATATTGTTTCAGCTTATAAAGATAATGTAGCCTTTTTAAAAGGACCTAATGTTGAACAATTTGCTCCGAAATCTGCCGATAAACCAGATTTCTATCAAAACACAGTTTACGATTCTGTAATCTCATTAAAAGCGGAAACCCATAACTTCCCAACTACTGTGGAGCCTTTTAATGGTGCTGCAACCGGTAGTGGTGGTGAAATTCGCGATCGTCTTGCCGGTGGTAAAGGCTCACTTCCTTTGGCTGGAACTTCCGTTTATATGACATCGTATTCCCGATTAGAAGAAAACAGACCTTGGGAAAAAGCCATGGAAGAGCGTAAATGGTTATACCAAACTCCTATGGATATCTTAATCAAGGCCTCTAACGGAGCTTCTGATTTTGGTAATAAATTTGGACAACCATTAATCGTTGGTTCTGTTTTAACTTTTGAACATGAAGAACACGGCCGAAAATTAGGTTATGATAAAGTAATTATGCAAGCTGGCGGTGTGGGTTATGGTAAAGCAAATCAAGCTAAAAAAGATATTCCTCAAAAAGGTGATAAAATTGTAATTCTTGGTGGTGAAAATTATAGAATTGGAATGGGTGGAGCTGCAGTGTCTTCTGCAGATACCGGAGAATTTAGTAGCGGAATTGAATTAAATGCAATTCAGCGTTCTAACCCAGAGATGCAAAAACGTGCTGCCAATGCAGTACGTGGTATGGTAGAAGCGGAAGAAAATCCGATTGTTTCTATTCACGATCATGGTGCTGGTGGTCACTTAAACTGTTTAAGTGAATTAGTTGAAGACACCGGCGGAGATATCGATTTGGATAAACTTCCGGTGGGAGACCCTACGCTTTCCGCAAAAGAAATTATTGGTAACGAATCTCAAGAACGTATGGGATTGGTGATCGGAGAAAAAAATATTGAAGCTCTAAAACGCGTTGCCGATAGAGAACGCTCTCCCATGTACAATGTTGGTGATGTAACCGGTTCACACCGCTTCACGTTTGAAGGCAAGCAAAGTGGTAATAAACCAATGGATTTGGATCTTTCAGATATGTTTGGAAGTTCGCCAAAAACCATAATGACTGATAAAACGGTTTCCAGACAATATGAGAAACTAGTGTATTCCGCCGATAATATTCAGGAGTATTTAAAACAAGTATTACAATTAGAAGCAGTAGCCAGCAAAGATTGGTTAACCAATAAAGTTGACCGTTGCGTATCTGGACGTGTAGCAAAGCAGCAAACCGCAGGACCATTACAGTTACCACTTAATAATGTTGGAGTAATGGCTTTAGATTATAAAGGGAAAGATGGTGTGGCAACTTCTATTGGGCACTCTCCTATCTCGGCTTTAGTAGATCCTGCTGCAGGTTCTAAAAATTCTATTGCTGAAGCTTTAACAAACATTGTTTGGGCTCCTCTAGAAAAAGGCTTAAAATCGGTTTCGCTTTCTGCAAACTGGATGTGGCCTTGTAATAATGAAGGTGAGGATGCTCGTTTGTATGAGGCAGTACAAGGAGTTTCTGATTTTGCTATCAGTCTGGGAATTAACATTCCTACAGGAAAAGATTCGCTTTCGATGAAACAAAAATATAAAGATGGCGATGTACTTTCTCCGGGAACAGTAATTATTTCTGCAGCGGGACACTGTGACGATCTTACCAAAATTGTAGAACCCGTCTTCCAGAAAAATGCTGGATCTATTTATTATATCAACTTATCTCAAGATTCATTAAAATTAGGAGGCTCTTCTTTCGCTCAGATTCTCAATAAAATTGGTAATGAAGTGCCAACCATTCAAGACGATAAAAAATTTGCAGACACTTTTTATAGTCTTCAAGGATTAATCAAAAACGATATGATTGCTGCCGGACACGATGTGGCTTCTGGTGGATTAATCACTACACTTTTAGAAATGTGTTTTGCTGACAAAGACCTTGGTGCAAATATTGATCTTTCAGCACTTGGTGAAAAAGATGTAGTGAAACTATTATTTAACGAAAACAGCTCGGTTGTTTTCCAAGCAATAGATGATACTGCTGAAAAAGTATTAACCGATAATGGTATTGAATGCTTTAAAATTGGTGAAGTTTCAGAAAATAGTACACTAACTATTAAAAATGGTGGTGAAACGCTTAATTTTGATATTACTGAATTACGAGATGTTTGGTTTAAAACTTCATATTTATTAGATCAAAAACAAAGCGGAAAAGAAAAAGCTACAGAACGATTTGAAAATTATAAAAATCAAGCACTTTCTTATAAATTCCCTACAAATTTTACGGGAAAACTTCCTGAAATTGATGCTACTCAGCCTAAAATAAAAGCGGCTATAATTCGTGAAAAAGGATCGAATTCGGAACGAGAAATGGCTCGTGCGATGCATTTAGCTGGTTTCGATGTAAAAGATGTGCATATGACCGATTTAATTAGCGGTCGGGAAACTTTAGAAGACATTCAGTTTATTGCTGCAGTAGGTGGATTCTCTAATTCTGATGTATTAGGAAGTGCAAAAGGTTGGGCTGGTGCTTTTTTATATAACGAAAAGGCTAAAACTGCTTTAGACAACTTCTTCAAAAGAAACGATACCTTATCACTTGGTGTTTGTAATGGTTGCCAGTTATTTATTGAGTTAGGCTTAATAAATCCTGATCACGAAGAGAAGCCCAAAATGCTACATAACGATTCGCATAAATTCGAATGTAATTTTACTTCTGTAGAAATCGCTGAAAATAATTCGGTGATGCTTGGTAATCTTGCCGGTAGCAAATTAGGAATCTGGGCAGCTCATGGTGAAGGTAAATTCAGTTTTCCATATGCTGAAGACAAATATAATATTGTTGGAAAGTATGGATTTGAAGGCTACCCTGCCAATCCAAATGGATCAGACTTTAATACGGCGATGTTAACTGACGATTCAGGCAGACATTTAGTAATGATGCCACACTTAGAAAGATCTACTTTCTCCTGGAATTGGGCATATTATCCAAAAGATCGCAAAAATGATCAAGTAACACCATGGCTTAGCGCATTTGAAAACGCTAAAAAATGGTTAGAAAATAAATAATCTTAGAATTATTGCTAAATAAAAAAGGAGCTGAAAAAATCAGCTCCTTTTTTATTCATTCTTAATATATGTTATTCTACTTCTTTTAGGAATAAGAAAAATTTGCTAAAATTTTATTCACTATTTCTTGTTGAACTTTTAGATTGGTTTCATTTACTAAACTTTGAGGTGTCATTCTTTTTCAAATTGTTTTTCGATAAACTAAATCAAAAATTCCTTCTTAATAGAAATATACCAATAATTATATCTGTTCGAACTAACTTGTCTATTCAGAATTAACCATTTTTTATACGGCTACCACAACTCAATAGAACTAGCATAAGGTTTACAAATAGACTTCTTTTTTCATCATTCTTCTTTTTAATATATTTTTTTAAAATGATAAAGAAAAATAATTATTATTTTAATTCAATTTTAACTAGAATGAGTTTATATTACCACGATACTTGATATAAAAACAATAAAACCCTTAAAAAATGATAATATTTTAAAAAATCATTTATTTTTTATTTATTTTTTAGTATTTTGATTTGAAATAAACCTCTATTTTGCTACTTTGCGAGGTATTTTTAAGAAATTAAACTTCATGAACGAGATAAAACGCCTTTTTGATTTTCCATATTTTCAACTAGAAAATAATCCCTTAAAAACGGCATTCGCAACTAAATATAACGGAGAATGGGAGCATATTTCGACTACCGAATATATAGAACAAGCCAATAAAATAAGCCGTGGATTATTGCGTTTGGGAGTTCAGCCTAATGATAAGATTGCTATAATTTCTTCCAATAATAGGAATGAATGGCATATTTTAGACATTGGCATATTACAAACAGGTGCTCAAAATGTGCCAATTTATCCCACTATTTCTGAAGAAGAATATGAGTATGTTTTAAACCATAGTGAAGCAACCTATTGTTTTGTTTCTGATAAAGAAGTATTACAGAAATTAAATTCGGTAAAAGCCAATACTAAGATAAAAGAAGTTTACAGTTTTAATGACATCGAAAATTGTAAAAATTGGAAAGAAATTTTAGAACTAGGAGAAGATACTGAAAATCAGCCAGAGCTTCAAAAACGAATGGATGCCGTAAAAACAACTGATTTGGCAACATTAATTTACACCTCCGGAACCACAGGCAAACCAAAAGGTGTTATGCTTTCCCATCAAAACATTGTAACTAATGTACTAGGAAGTTCTCACCGAGTTCCCTTTGAAATTGGAACCTTTAAGGCATTAAGCTTTTTACCGATATGCCATGTTTTTGAGAGAATGGTGGTCTATATTTATCAATATTATGCTGTTTCTGTTTATTTTGCTGAATCAATAGATGCATTAAGCGAGAATCTACAAGAAGTAAGACCCAATGTAATTACAGCTGTACCTAGATTACTTGAAAAAGTATATGATAAAATTGTTGCTAAAGGAACTTCTTTAGGCGGAGTAAAAACACTTTTGTTTAAGTGGGCATTAGGATTAGGACATAAATATCAACCTTATGGTGCTAATGGCTGGTGGTATGAGTTTCAGTTAAAAATTGCTCGAAAATTGATATTTTCGAAATGGAAAGAAGGTTTAGGCGGAAATATAGAACTTATTGTTTCCGGTAGTGCTGCTCTACAAGATCGACTAGTTAAAGTTTTTGGTGCTGCAGGTATTCCTGTAATGGAAGGCTATGGACTTACAGAGACTTCACCAGTAATTGCAGTTAACGATCAACGAAATCATAACTTTAAAGTTGGTACAGTAGGTAAACCTCTAGATAATTGTGAGGTAAAAATAGCTGAAGATGGTGAAATTTTAACTAAAGGTCCAAGTGTAATGCTTGGTTACTATAAAGATGAAGAAAAAACCCGCCAAGCCTTAACTGAAGATCATTATTTTCATACCGGAGATATTGGTGAAATTGATAAAGAAGGTTTCCTTAAAATCACAGACCGTAAAAAAGAGATGTTTAAAACTTCGGGAGGTAAATATGTAGCACCTCAAATCTTAGAAAACACCATGAAACAATCTCAATTTATCGAGCAAATTATGGTTATTGGTGAAGGTGAAAAAATGCCTGCTGCTTTTATACAACCTAACTTTGATTTTATAAAAGAATGGGCTAAACGTAAGAATATCGATTTAAATAATGCAACCTATGGCGATATTATAAATAACGATATGGTTGTACAAAGAATTCAACAAGAAATAGATTTTTATAATACTAATTTCGGAAAGTGGGAACAAATTAAGATATTCAAATTAACACCAGATGTTTGGAGTGTCGAAGAAGGACATTTAACGCCAACAATGAAACTAAAAAGACGAAATATAATAAAACAATACCAACATCTTTATAATATAATTTACGGATATTAAATAATCAATTAAAAGTTGATTATATTAAAAAAAAGCACTCGTTTAAACGAGTGCTTTTTTATTTTTATCATGTTTCACCTTAAAATAATAAATATTAATTAAATTTTACAATAATTTATTATGCACGCATAACGTAAATTATTATATTTGAAATAGACGAGTCAAATAAAATGAAAACAAAAACAATAGATCATGTTTTAAGAGCCACTTGGATGGCTGTATCTAAAATGTATAACGAAGAAGCAGGTAAAGCCGGGAGTACTATGGCTACCGGTTTTGCTTTGCTAAGTATCGATCCTGAAAAAGGAACACCATCTACCGCATTAGGCCCCAAAATGGGAATGGAAGCGACTAGTTTAAGCCGTATTTTAAAAAATATGGAAACGAAAGGATTAATAATTAGGAAACGAAATCCAAAAGACGGTAGAAGTGTATTAGTACATCTCACAAAATTTGGGTTAGAAATGCGCAAATTTTCTAAAGATGTAGTGTTACGATTCGATGAAGCTGTAAAAGACAATGTAAGCGAAGAAGATTTAGCCACGTTTATAGAAGTTGCCAATACAATTATGGAATTAGTTAACAATAAAAAAATTTATAAACCTGAAACCTCTGTAAAATAATTATGAAGCGAACAATCAATAAAGTTGCTGTCATTGGATCAGGAATTATGGGTAGCGGTATCGCCTGCCACTTCGCCAATATTGGCGTAGAGGTATTACTGCTCGACATCGTTCCGCGAGAACTCAATGAAAAAGAGCAAAAAAAAGGACTTACCTTAGAAGATAAAGAAGTGCGTAATCGTATCGTCAACGATTCCCTTCAAAATTCTTTAAAATCCAAGCCCTCTCCTATTTACCATAAAGATTTTGCCAATCGCATAACCACTGGAAATTTAGAAGATGATATCGCTAAAGTTTCTGAAGCCGACTGGATTATCGAAGTGGTAGTAGAACGATTAGACATTAAAAAACAGGTTTTTGAAAAACTTGAAAAACATAGAAAACCGGGAACTTTAATCACTTCCAATACTTCCGGGATTCCCATTAAATTTATGAACGAAGGAAGAAGTGAAGATTTCCAGAAACATTTCTGCGGAACACACTTTTTCAATCCGCCACGATACTTACGCTTATTCGAAATTATTCCGGGACCCAATACTTCAGAAGAGGTATTGAATTTCCTCAATGACTATGGAAAAAAATTCCTTGGAAAAAAATCGGTGGTCGCCAAAGACACACCGGCCTTTATCGGAAACCGCGTTGGTATTTTCAGCATTATGAGTTTGTTCCATATGGTAAAAGATATGGATATGACCATTGAAGAGGTCGACAAGTTAACCGGACCGGTAATTGGCCGTCAAAAATCGGCTACCTTCCGTACTGTAGATGTTGTTGGTTTAGATACTTTGGTGCACGTTGCTAATGGTTTGTACGAAAACGTTCCCGAGGATGAAGCCCACGATCTTTTTGCACTACCAGACTTCATCCAAACAATGATGGATAACAAATGGTTGGGAAGCAAAACCGGACAAGGTTTTTATAAAAAAGAAAAGAAAGAAGATGGTTCCAGTGAAATCAAATCGCTTGATCTTGATAAAATGGAATTCCGTGATCGAAAAAGCGCGAAATTTAGTGTATTAGAGCAAACCAAAACCATCGATAAACTTAGTGATCGCTATAAAGTTTTAATTAAAGATGAAGGAAAAGCAGGGAAGTTTTACCGCAAAAACTTTTCGGCATTATTTGCTTACGCTTCCAACAGAATTCCAGAAATTACTGATGAACTCTACAAAATTGATGATGCGATGCAGGCCGGTTTTGGATGGGAACACGGCCCATTTCAGGTTTGGGATGCTCTTGGTGTAGAAAAAGGAATTGAAATGATGAAAGCTGAAGGCTACGAGCCGGCAGCTTGGGTTTCAGAAATGGTGGATACCGGCATTACTTCCTTCTATTCCGTAAAAGAAGGAAACACCTATTATTATGAAATTCCGAAAAAGGAACACGTAAAAGTTCCGGGACAAGATTCCTATATCATCTTAGATAATATTCGCGAATCTAAAGCCGTATTCCAAAATAGCGGCGTTGTCGTTGAAGATTTAGGTGACGGTATTCTGAATTTAGAATTCCGCAGTAAAATGAATTCCATTGGCGGTGATGTACTTGATGGAATCAACAAAGCAATCGATCTGGCTGAAAAAGAATACCGTGGACTGGTAGTCTCTAACGACGGAAAAAACTTCTCGGTAGGTGCTAATATCGGTATGATCTTTATGATGGCAGTAGAGCAGGAATATGATGAGCTGAATATGGCCATTAAATACTTCCAAGATACGATGATGCGTATGCGCTACTCCTCTATCCCAACCGTATCTGCTCCGCATAATATGGCACTGGGTGGCGGTTGCGAACTTTCGTTACACGCCGATAAAGTGGTGGCTCATGCCGAAACTTATATTGGTTTAGTTGAATTTGGTGTTGGGGTAATTCCCGGCGGTGGCGGTTCTAAAGAAATGACCTTAAGAGCTTCTGACACCTACCAAAAAGATGATGTAGAGTTGAACCGATTACGCGAAAATTTCCTCACTATCGGAATGGCAAAAGTATCCACTTCAGCTTACGAAGCTTATGATACCAATATTCTGCAAAAAGGAAAAGATATTGTGGTGGTGAACCGTGACAACCAATTAACCATCGCGAAAAAACACGCGCTATTAATGGCAGAGAATGGCTACACCAAACCAATTATGCGCAAAGACATTAAAGTTTTAGGAAAACAAGCTTTAGGAGCTTTTTATGTAGGAACCGATCAGATGAACGCCGGAAAATACATTAGCGACCACGATAAGAAAATCGCTAACAAACTGGCTTATGTAATGGCTGGTGGAGACCTATCGGAAGCTTCTTACGTAAGCGAACAATATTTATTAGACCTAGAACGTGAAGCTTTCTTAAGTCTTTGCGGAGAACGAAAAACTTTAGAACGCCTTCAGCATATGTTACAGAAGGGAAAACCGTTGAGAAACTAATATCCCCACCTAACCTCCCCAGAGGGGAGGGATTTAGATGAATATTGTTTAACTAAAAAAATACCTTTTGTTCTCCCCCTTTGGGGGAGCTAGAGGGGGAAAATATATGAAAACAGCATACATAGTAAAAGCATACAGAACCGCAGTGGGAAAAGCACCCCGAGGCGTGTTCAGATTTAAAAGACCAGATGAACTGGCAGCGGAAACCATCGAATATATGATGGATAAACTTCCGGAATTTGACAAAAATCGTATCGACGATGTAATCGTAGGAAATGCAATGCCCGAAGCGGAGCAAGGCTTAAACGTAGGTCGGTTAATCTCTTTAATGGGATTAAAAACCGAAGACGTAGCCGGAATGACGGTAAACCGCTATTGCGCTTCAGGCTTGGAAACCATCGCTATTGCTTCCGCTAAAATTCAAAGTGGAATGGCCGATTGTATTATCGCCGGTGGTGCCGAGAGTATGAGCTACATCCCAATGGGAGGTTACAAACCAGTTCCCGATTATAAACTGGCAAAAGAAGGTCATGAAGATTATTACTGGGGAATGGGATTAACTGCAGAAGCGGTAGCCAATCAATACAAAGTTTCTCGGGAAGATCAGGATGAGTTTGCCTACAATTCTCACCAAAAAGCCATAAAAGCACAGGCAGAAGATCGTTTTCAAGATCAAATTGTTCCGATTACCATAGATCAGACTTATGTAGATGGCGACGGAAAAAAGAAAACCAAAAGCTATACCGTAACTAAAGATGAAGGACCTCGTAAAGATACTTCTGAAGCAGTATTGAATAAACTTCGTCCTGTATTTGCAGAAGGCGGAAGTGTAACTGCCGGAAACTCTTCACAAATGAGTGATGGCGCTGCTTTTGTAATGGTGATGAGCGAAGAAATGGTAAAAGAACTCAATCTTGAACCCATTGCCCGAATGGTGAGTTATACCGCGGTTGGTGTAGAACCAAGAATTATGGGAGTTGGACCGGTTAAAGCAATTCCGAAAGCCATCAAACAAGCTGGGTTAAAACAAGATGATATTTCATTAATCGAATTGAACGAAGCCTTTGCTTCTCAGTCGCTAGCGGTCATCCGTGAATTAGGATTAAACAAAGATATCGTGAATGTAAACGGTGGTGCGATTTCTATGGGTCATCCACTGGGTTGTACCGGAGCTAAACTATCTGTTCAGATTTTTGACGAAATGCGTAAACGCAAGCTTAATAACAAATACGCCATGGTCACGATGTGCGTAGGAACCGGACAAGGTGCCGCGGGAGTTTATGAATTCCTAAACTAGAAATTAGACTAGAGAGAGAGAAGCTAATAGCGAAAAGACATAATTTTAAAAAGTTTAAAATTTAGGAAGAAGTTTCAATCACAGAATTTACTTATAAACCAATTGAAAACTTCCCAAGTATTGAGAAATTCAGCAATTATAACGAATGATTTCAAAATTTATAGATAAACTAAAATAATCCTGACTCTCGAGTCTTGGATCTTGATTCTAAACTCTGAGTCTTTACAAAAACAATAATAAAATGAGTGATACAACTGAACAAAAAGATATATTACGCGGTGGTCAATTCTTAGTAAAAGAAACCAGCTGCGACGATGTTTTTACTCCTGAAGATTTTAACGAGGAGCAAAAGATGATGCGTGATTCTGTAAAAGAATTTGTAGATCGTGAGATCGTTCCACATAAGGAAAGATTCGAGAAAAAAGATTACGCACTTACGGAAGAAATTATGCAAAAAGCCGGAGAACTTGGTTTTCTTGGTGTTGCTGTACCCGAAGAATATGATGGATTAGGTATGGGGTTTGTTTCTACAATGCTGGTTTGCGATTATATCTCGGGAGCTACCGGATCGATTGCTACCGCTTTTGGAGCACATACCGGGATTGGTACAATGCCGATTACATTGTATGGTACCGAAGAGCAAAAGAAAAAATATGTTCCAAAATTAGCCACCGGAGAATGGTTTGGTGCATATTGTTTAACTGAACCGGGCGCAGGTAGTGATGCCAATTCAGGGAAAACAAAAGCCGTGCTTTCTGATGATGAAAAGTATTACAGCATCAGCGGACAAAAAATGTGGATTTCTAACGCTGGTTTTGCGAATGTGTTCATCGTTTTTGCACGTATTGAAGATGATAAAAACATCACCGGATTTATCGTAGAAAACGATAAAGAAAACGGAATCTCCTTTGGGGAAGAAGAAAAGAAATTAGGGATTCACTCCTCCTCTACCCGTCAGGTATTCTTTAATGAAACCAAAGTTCCGGTAGAAAATATGTTAGCGGGTCGCGGTGAAGGTTTTAAAATCGCGATGAATGCCTTAAACGTAGGTAGAATTAAACTGGCAGCGGCTTGTTTAGATGCACAACGTCGGGTGACCGAAAATGCCGTCAAGTATGCTAATGAAAGAGTTCAGTTTAAAACACCCATTGCACAATTTGGAGCGATTAAACAAAAACTAGCCGAAATGGCAACTTCTGCTTATGTAGGTGAATCAGCTTCCTACAGAGCGGCTAAAAATATAGAAGACCGAATTCACCTTCGTATGGAAAGTGGAAATTCTCATTCTGAAGCCGAATTAAAAGGAGTAGAAGAATATGCAATTGAATGTTCTATTTTAAAAGTAGCCTGTTCTGAAGATATTCAGCATTGCTCCGATGAAGGAATTCAGATTTTTGGTGGAATGGGATTCTCTGCCGATACCCCTATGGAAGCGGCTTGGAGAGATGCTCGTATTTCTAGAATCTATGAAGGTACCAACGAAATTAACCGAATGCTTTCGGTAGGAATGCTCGTGAAAAAAGCGATGAAAGGTCACGTAGATCTTTTAGGTCCTGCACAAGCGGTAGGAGAAGAATTAATGGGAATTCCGTCTTTCGATAAACCTGATTATTCTGAATTATTTGCGGAAGAAAAAGAAATGATCAAAAAGCTGAAAAAAGTATTCTTAATGGTTGCCGGTAGTGCTGTGCAGAAATTTGGACCACAGTTAGAAGAACATCAGCAATTATTATTGGCTGCTTCCGATATTCTAATTGAAGTATATATGGCAGAATCGGCTATTTTAAGAACCGAAAAGAACGCGAAACGTTTTGGGGAAGATACCCAAAAAGAACAAATAGCAATGTCTCAGCTTTACCTTTATAATGCCGTTGAAAAAATCAACGCCAAAGCCAAAGAAGGAATTATTTCTTTCGCTGAAGGGGACGAATTACGAATGATGTTAATGGGATTAAAGCGTTTTACGAAATACGATAATTTCCCGAACGTCGTCAAATTAAGAACTGAAATTGCTGATAAATTAATCGCAGAAAATAAGTATTGTTTTTAAATTGAGGTTTAGTTAAGTTTGATTTTTAAATTGAAAAAGAGCTGCCAATTGGCAGCTCTTTTTATTTAATATTAATGATTCCATCGAATCCCGTGAGTTTTCATTGGAAGTTTATAAACCGCATCGGAAGCGGTAATAAACAAAATATCTTCATTGGCTCCACCAAAAGTAACATTACCTGTCCAATCTTTATCAATTTGAATATGATCTATTTTATTTCCTTCTTTATCAAAAACAACAACTCCATCGCCGGTAACGTATAGATTTCCTTCATTATCTAAGGTCATTCCATCAGAGCCCATATCAGCAAAAAGCTCTTTATCGGTTAGCGTACCGTTATCCTGTATTTGATACTTATACACTTTTTCTTTTGAAACATCTGAAACATACAAAATCTGATCTTTAGAAGAACCTATAATTCCGTTTGGAAGTACAAAACCTTCTGCCACGGGTGTTACGGTTTTATGATCTGGACTCAGGTAATACACTTTTCTTTTCTCCATCTCAGGAGATTTTCTTTCCCAGTATTCTCTTTGATAGTAAGGATCTGTAAAGTAAAAACCACCCTTTTCATCCATCCATAAATCATTAGGACCATTAAATGCTTTGTTTTCGTGACCGTCTAAAACAACGCTTACTTCTTTATCTGGACTTATCTTCCATAACTGAAAATTTTCATCGGCACAGGTCCATAAATTTTGATCATCGTCAAAATACATTCCGTTAGAACGACCTGCATCTTTCATATAAACTGAAATGGAATTACTTTTTGCGTCCCACTTTAAAATTTGATTATTAGGCTGATCGGTAAAATATACATTTCCCTCTTTATCAGAAGCTGGGCCTTCGGTAAATATAAACTCATCAGAAATAAGTTCCGGTTTTGCTCCATCTTTCACAGGAGATGTATGTTTTTCACAACTCACCGTAAGCAGATGCAGGCTACATACGCTAAGAATTAAAAGGTATTTTTTCATTTTCATTCAATTTTAAAAATTTTAAGCTTCAAATTTACTCATTAAAAAAAGAAAAGCTTTTTATTGAAGCAATAAAATTTGGAAGACTAAAATTCAATACTACCTCTTTCCGTATAAATCAATTCATCCTCCACAATAGAAAGCTCAAATTGTGTAAGGCTTTCGTTTCCAATCACAAATAATTCGTCCCCCCTAATAATAACATCAAAACCTTTCACAGGAATAGACGAAACAAAGCTTGGATATTGAGGTTCAGATACATCTAAGACCCTCACTATATCTAAATCGGTTACCAGTAAGTAATGATTATATAAACCTAAACCTATAGGCTGATTCATTTGTACGGTCGTTAATAATTCAGGATTAAGCGGATTTTCAGTATTATAAATCTCTAACTGGTTGATGTTTCCCTGGCAGGCAGAATTGGTATGCAAGGTTACATAGGTATAATCACCTGAAGAAACTACAGGATCACAGCTTCTAATGTGGCTTACTTCTGCCAATCGCAAAGGATTTTCGGGAGAAGAAATATCATAAATGTACATTCCTAGTCGGCTTCCCACAAAAAGCTTATCGTCCAAACCAAATAAAGTTTCAATATCAAAACCTATATAGGTGTCGCCTTTAAAAACAGGGTTTTGAGTATCTGAAACATCAAACACACTTAAAGATTCTTCCCCCACTGTATATAAATAATCACCGGAAAGAACAAAACGTGCTAAACTCCCCCCTTGACCATCGGTAACATTTCCCGTATCACTACTATCTGAGCTGCAAGCACTCAACACAACCACCAATAAAATAAGTACATTTTTTTTCATCGTTTAATTTTTAGGTTCATAGCCAACAATTATTTTATCCGCAGAAACATCAAAATACGCTGCTTCAAAACCATCTGGTGAATTCAGTTGAGGAAAAACATCTGGAGTTCTAGTCATAGTTAGAATTTCATTCGTGATTAAATTCAATTCTATGGAAAGTAGATCTACATAATGATGAACAAATATAGTATTCCCGCGTATCGCTAAATCTGTCGCTCCGGGAACTTTTAAAAATGAAACCGCTTCTGGATTTTCGGGATCTTGGTTATTGTAAATATGAAAACCTTCTTCCTTTTCATTAATAAATAAAAATTGATCTTTCACATAAATTTTTCCGGCATTACTAACCGGTCTATTTTGTTGTAACTCAATTGTACTTTCAAAAATTTCACGACTCACAGTAATTGGCGTATAACCGCTGCCAACCACAATTTCATCGTCACTTCCCCAGTATATACAGGACTGTAGTGTAATCAAACAAATAAATAGTAGTAAATATTTCATCATGTAGATTAATTCGTTTATTTATAGTTGTTCATCTGCATTAATAGTTGCATTATCATTATTAAAATTTACAATTATTATACATTTAAATTTATATAGCTTTAACAAAACCCTAATATTTCTTTTGCTAAAAACCCTGTAACTTGTAAGGTATGGCAAAAAACTACTCAACTCTAAGCTTTTTAATATTATCCTTCTTTTTAATTTGTAACCTGCTTCAGGCTCAACATTACCAAGATTCTACTTCACAAAAACCTAGTAGAAGTTTACCTAGTAAAGACCCAACGATAAAAAATAAGGGGGACTTTAGAAACAATGCTATTAAAGAATATAATGAAGCCTATTACATATTAAACCGAGTGAATAAAAGTATTGGATTACCTCCTAATCGAATCAATTTTCAGACCCCTCAATCGGTTTTGGAACACTTTATTCTTCAAGCAAGAAATAATAATTATAAAGAAGCGGCTTATGCACTAAATTTCAACTTACTTCCAGATAATATTACGAAAGAAGATGCCGCTAAACTTGCTGAAAAATTATATTTTGTAATTAATCAGCGGGTAAACATCAATTGGGATGAATTGCCTGATCGTCCAGATGGACAAATAGACATTCAAACAACCACAAACCAAGCTGTCGCTGGAAAACCACGAAGAAGTATTGTTTTTGGCGAAATAGAATTAGGAAATAGAGATATAATAATGCGTTTACAACGCGTAAAATATAAAGATTATGGACCATTTTGGTTAATTTCTCAAAATACAGTTGAAAATATCGATCCGCTCTATAAAGAATTTGGTCCTCGAAAATTGGATCGAATAATGCCAGACTGGGCTAGAATTAAATTATGGAATATCCCAATTTGGAAATTTGTAAGTACCTTAATAATAGCATTTATATGTTACCTCCTTGGAAAATTAACAGCTCTAATAATTAGAAAATTACTCTCTAAATCTAAAAAAGTATGGATTCAAGATATTGCTAAAAAACTTTCTGCACCAGCTAGTTTGGCAGTAGGAGTGCTTACTTTCTATTTATTATTAAATCATTTAATTTCATTCGCAGGTACTTTTGCAAGTACAATTTATGCCATTCTGCTAATTATTGTAATTAGCTCCATAACATGGTTTTTTATGCGTATGATTGATTATTTCATGCTAAATGTAGCCGAGAAAAAAATTGGCGATACCAGTTTAGAAGAAAATAGCGATGCAAGGCGAATGTTAACCTATATATCGGTAGCAAGACGTGTAGCTACTTTTATAATTATTGTTATAGGTATGTCTGTGGTATTATCTCAATTTCGATCTTTAGAAAAATTAGGTGTTTCGCTTCTAGCCTCTGCTGGAGTTGCAACTGTAATTTTAGGTATTGCAGCACAAAGTACATTAGGTAATATTATTGCAGGAATTCAAATAGCAATCACAAAGCCTGCTAGAATTGGAGATACTGTAATTATAGAAGATAATTGGGGATATGTAGAAGATATCCGTTTTACCTACATGGTAGTAAGAACCTGGGACTGGAGACGAATAATAGTTCCTTTAAAATATATAATATCAAATACTTTTGAAAATTGGTCGATTACTGCTGCTAATCAAATTCGTCCAATTGTTTTATATGCAGATTATCGAATAGATGTACAAAAAATTAGAACAAAATTTAAAGAGCTATTAGAGGCTTCTGATGCTTGGGATGAAGAAAAACCTCCCGTAGTACAAGTATCTGAAGTAACAGAAAAATCTATAAAAATTAGATGTTTGTGTAGCGCCAAAGATGCATTTACCACATGGGATTTACATTGCAGCCTACGGGAAGATTTAGTTCGGTTTATAGCAGATCTTGAAGATGGAGAACACTTAGCAACCTCAAGAATTAGAATACAAGAAATCCCTAAAAAAACAAAGAAGCTTAAATAAAAAATACCCCATGATAATACCCCTTATTACTGAAAACTCCAATTTTACACGTGAAACATTACGCTATGTTATTTATGGTATTATTGGATTAATAGCTAGTTTTTATATAGCCTTTTATATTATAAAAAAAATAGGCAAAGATCCTCGGAATATTTTACCGGTAAATTTTGCACGTAGAATACGAATACCGTTATTACTATTTTTGGTAGCAATTTTGCTATGGATTGGTAATATATCAAACTTTTCAGATTCAGAAGAATACGAATACATTGCTAGACACATAATTATTGCATTACTCACTATTTCTATAACCTGGTTTTTAATCATATTTCTAAAAGTATTTAAAGAACGTATGCTTCGTAAATACGACGTTTCATCTTCCGATAATTTAAAAGCTAGAAAAGTCTATACCCAATTTACTATACTAGAAAACATTAGCATCTTCATTCTAATAATTCTTTCAATTGGTATTTTTTTAATGAGCTTTGATGGTATACGCTCGGTCGGGGTTAGTTTACTTACCTCTGCCGGAATTGCTGGTATTATTGTAGGTTTAGCAGCTCAAAAAGCTATTGCTACTTTATTAGCAGGGATTCAGATTGCAATAACTCAACCAATAAGACTGCAAGATGCTGTTATTGTAGAAGGTGAATGGGGTTGGATTGAAGAGATTACACTTACTTACGTTGTGGTGAAGGTGTGGGATAAACGAAGGTTAGTTGTACCGTCTACCTATTTTATTGAAAATACTTTTCAAAATTGGACGCGAAAATCTGCTGATTTGATGGGTACGGTTTTCATCTATACCGATTACGATGTTTCTTTTGATGCTATTCGGGAAGAACAAACAAGATTATTAGAAGGAACTGACTTATGGGATAAAAAAGTAAACGTATTACAAGTAACCGATGCTACCGAAAAATCTGTAGAAATACGAATATTAGTAAGTGCAAAAGATTCTCCTACAGCATGGGATTTGCGAGTATACATCCGTGAAAAAATTATCGACTTTATTCGTATAAATTACCCGAATAGTTTACCAAAAACAAGAGTGGTGTTACCTCAGCAAGATCAGAATCCTGCTGAAACAACACCACCTTCAGTATAAATTGTTAAAGTTTAAAAACCGCTAAATGCATTTTCTTCAGAAGCTAAACCTTTACTGAAATTAGCAGCTGTTTCTATAAGTGCCAAATGCGAATAAGCTTGTGGGAAATTACCCAATAAACGTTTAGTCTCAAAATCAATATCTTCACTAAATAATCCTAAATGATTACTATAAGAAAGTAACTGATCGAATAATTTTTTCGATTTTTCCTCTTCTCCAATCTTAAAGAGGCTATTGATTAACCAAAACGTACAAATGGTAAATGATGAAGATGGTAAACCAAAATCATCTTTGTTTTTATAGCGATACATTAAACCATCGTTACACAATTCTTTTTCTGTTGCTTGCACTGTGCTTATAAATCTAGGGTCTTTTGCATCAATAAATCCGTAAGATTCCATAAGTAATGTACTAGCATCTAAGTCTGAAGAACCATAATATTGTGTATACGCTTGTTTTTCTTCATTCCACCCATTGTTATATATGTCGTCATAAATTTCAGCTCTAAGTGCTTTCCAATGCGTATCATTAATCCCCATTCTTAACACTTCGCCTATTTTAATGGCACGATCGATCGCTACCCAACATAGCAATTTAGAAAATACAAAATGTCGATCTTCAGTTCGCAATTCCCAAATTCCTTTATCTGGTTTTTGCCAGTTTTCTTCAACAATCATTACAATACCACGAACAACCGTCCAAAGTTCTTCACTATTTTCAAGTGAAGTTTCAAATTGTAAAAATTGCTGATAGATTACTTCCATCAAAATTCCATAAATATCATTCTGTTTTTGGATATATGCGGCATTTCCTGTTCGTACCGGAGAAGAATCTTTATAACCATCTAAATGATCTAGAATATGTTCGGTAAGCTCCTTTTGGCCATCTATACCATACATTATCTGAATCTTTTCATCTTTATCAGGAATAATATCAATTATAAATTGTAGAAATTCCTTAGCCGATTTTGCATGGCCTAAACCAGCCATCACTTTTATTACCATTGAGGCATCACGAATCCAACAAAAACGATAATCCCAATTTCGTTCCTCGCCTATTGTTTCTGGTAAAGAGGTCGTGGCGGCTGCCAATACTGCCCCAGATTTTTTATAACTTAACAATTTAAGAACAAGTGCACTACGCATAATTTCATTACTGTAGTGAGAATAACGGGTTGTTTTCTCACTCCAATTCATCCAATACGTTTTAGTTCGTTGAAACTTTAAGTATGAACGATCTAATGATTGCGTGATTAACTTTTCGTGATATCCTACTAAACAGTATGAATTTCCTGTAAGCGTTATTTCTCGCTGATTGAGGATATCTTCTAAATCAAAATTAGAATATAAAAATAACGAATCGTACTTTCCTTCTCTGGTAAAACTCTTTATATAATTACCTTTATTCTCATTGTAAGTTTTTTCACGAGCAAAATCTAGTCTCGGATTATACAAAATCTTGAATTTTGGCTTTCCTTTTAATAAACGCAAAAAACGAATAATATCCGGCGGTGCGTAATAACTAGAATCATCTCGAGGATAGCGAGGCATAAAATCTATTAACTGAAATGCATCTTCACCATTATCAAAAACTGTTGAAAGTATATTTGTTTCCCATAAATACTCCTGAGTTATTGTATAATCGCTAGTAACTAAAAACTCAAAACTTCCTCCTTTATTTTCGTCTAAAAGCTTAGCAAATGTAGCAGCTGAATTAAAACTTGGAAGGCAACACCAATCCAAAGATCCTGTCTTTGAAATTAGCGCACAACTTCTACAATTTCCAATTATACCGTAATCTAAATTGTCCATATATCTTAAATTTCTTTTAAAAGAATGGTATTCTCACTTGAATTCCCGAAATTTAGTAAAATTCAAATTTGCGACAACAGCATTAGCATTTAATTATGAGTAAAACTATCATTATTTCTAACCGACTACCCCTTAAAATTTCATTAGAAGAAGAAAAATTAGAAGTTACCCCCAGTGTGGGTGGGCTAGCTACTGGATTAAAATCCTTTCATAAAGATGGAGACAGTATCTGGATTGGATGGAGCGGACTAACAAAAGAAGAGATTCCGGATGAACTTGAAGATCAAGTAAAAGAAGAGGCTTTAAAAGAAGATTGCGTAGCCGTTAACCTTACAGAAGAAGAAGTTAATGGCTTTTATTATGGCTTTAGTAACCGAACTATTTGGCCACTGTTCCACTATTTTATGGAATATACTGAAGCAGAACATGCTTCTTGGGAAATTTATAAACAAGTAAATATAAAATATGCTAAAGAAGTATTAAAATATTATGAGAAAGGAGATCGAGTTTGGGTTCACGATTATCAATTATTATTAGTTCCCCAGTTAATACGAGATGAAGAGCCAGAAGCAATAATTGGATTTTTTAATCATATTCCATTTCCTTCATACGAAGTGTTTAGAACACTACCATGGCGAGAAAGTGTATTGAAAGGGATGTTAGGAGCCGATTTAATTGGTTTTCACACCTACGATTACGAAAGGCACTTTTTAAGTTCTGTTAGCCGTCTTTTAAGGCATAGGGTTACTTTCAATGAAGTTACTTTACCCGAAAGAATTGTGAAAATTGACTCGTTCCCAATGGGAATAGATTACAAAAAATTTGAGCAAGCTGCATTAAATCATTTCAAAACAAATGAAAACGATCAATCTGAATTACAACGCAGACTTGATCTTCATTTAGATGCTACACCAGATGCTAAATTAATTTTAAGTATAGATAGATTAGATTATACAAAAGGTATAGCTAACCGTATTCGTGCTTTTGAATACTTTCTAGAACGCTATCCTGAATTTATTGAAAAAGTACGTTTGGTTATGTTGGCTGTTCCGTCCCGTTCAAATGTACCTCAATACCAACGTTTAAAACGCGAAATCGATGAATTAGTAGGTCGTATTAATGGTAAGTTCTCTACTGTAAGTTGGACACCTATTTGGTATTTCTACCGCTCAATGCCATTTGATAATCTAATCGATTTATACACCTCTTGTGATATTGCATTACTTACTCCTATTCGTGATGGTATGAATTTGGTTGCTAAAGAATATATTGCCACTCGTACCGATCATACAGGCGTTTTAATATTAAGTGAAATGGCTGGTGCAGCTCATGAAATGAATGAAGCACTAATTATTAACCCAAATAATTTTGAACAAATTGCCGGCACACTTAAAAAGGCAATTGAAATGCCTAAAGAAGAACAAATCGAAAGAAATAAAATTCTTCAGAAACGTCTAAAACGATACGATGTAGAAAAATGGGCTAACGATTTTATGAATTCATTAAAAGAAACTGAAAGTAATAGGATGTCTTTCGAATCTATTAGAATAACTCCTCAAGTTTCGAAAAAAATATTAGATAGCTATAAAAGTAGTACGAAACGTGTATTATTTTTAGACTATGATGGTACACTCGTTAATTTTGCTGATAAACCAGAAGATGCAAAACCAGATTCGGAACTAATAGAATTAATCACCAATTTAAATAACCAACACAATACCGATGTAGTATTAATTAGTGGTCGTGATAAAGAAACACTTGGTAACTGGTGGAAAGATTCTTGTATGGAAATTATCGCAGAACACGGAGTTTGGACCCGAAAGAAAAACTGTGAATGGAACATTTCTGAAAATGTAAAAAATGAATGGATGGATGCCGTAAGGCCGGTTATTGAAAGTTTTGTAGACCGAACACCTGGAACATTTTTAGAAGAAAAAAACTATTCACTAGCTTGGCATTTTAGAAAGGCTGATCCTGAATTGGGAGAAATGAGAGCCAACGAATTGTCTAATACACTTAAAGGGCTAGTTTCTAACCGTGGATTAAGTGTACTTGCCGGTAATAAAGTATTAGAAATTAAAAGCAGTGGAGTAAATAAAGGGAAAGCGGCTTCCAAAAAATTAGTTGAAGAAGACTATGACTTTATTTTCGCTGTAGGTGACGATTGGACCGACGAATATATGTTTGAAGAACTTCCTGCTAAATCGTACACTGTAAAAGTTGGTATTAAAAAAACAAGTGCTAACTATTATGTAAACGATACCACTCGAGTTAGAGAACTATTAAAAGCATTTCTAGACTAGACAAATGTTAATTTTATTATTATTTATTTAAAAAGTTTAGGTCAAGATTAACGATCAATTTTGCATTAAAAACCTGTTAATTAATAATTTTACATAACTATTAATTACGAAAAAATAAAATTATGAAATCTAAAAGAACAATATTAGCAGGATTTTTATCAGGTGCAGCAGCAGGATTAGCAGCAGGTATTTTATTTGCTCCTAAAAAAGGAGAAGATACTAGAAAGGCCATAGCAAAATCTGGAGATGATTGTTATAGTGATGCTAAAAATCGTGTTAATGATTTCACAGATTCTGTAAATCATAAAATAGATGCTTTAAAAGCGAAAACAAAAGCAAACCTAACAAAGTCTAAAGCTGAAGAAAAAATAAATCAAGCTAAAGCTGAAATTCACGAAATGAAAGCTAGCTAAATAATAGTCATAGAAACTAAAAAAAGGTTCCATTTAAAAATGGAACCTTTTTTTTATATTTTTTTCAAATTGAATTAAAATTCATCGAATTCTATTAGATTTTTTCTTCTTTTTACCATAATTTTTATTGTACCATATAAAAAAACCCGTAATAAAAAGACTGGCAACAACCAAACTAGTAATACAAATCAAAATTCGACTAGGCCAGCCAAATATAGTCCCGGTATGGATGGGGTATATCATTCTTCTTACCTTCTGCCCTGTTGTTGAACTTCTATAAGGCAAAATCTTTAAAATTTCACCAGTTTTTGCTGAAATATATAATTGACTTCGTTTATTTGGAATTAAAGTCCCAGTTTGTTCTTTAATTACTCTAATTTTTTCAGCTTTTGAGGAATTTTCAAAAATAAACCGAAGATTCCCTTCAAAATTAAAAATACTATCCGTTTTGCTTTTAATATTGTCTAAAGAAAGTGGTTGCTGAGCGACTTTTTCGAATGCTATATGTTTTTTCTCAAAATTTATCGTTTGTTTTGGTTTGCCATCAAAAATAAAATACAAACTATTTTCTACCCAATCGAAAGACCAAACTAAACCGGTAATACCAATTATAAAAGCAAATGGAATTACATAAAAACCAAGTGCATTGTGCAAATCCCAATTTACACGTTTTGTAGAGGCATTCCATTTAACTAATAATCGTTGTTTTAGATATTTTGTTTTTTTAGGAAGCCAAATTATAAACCCGCTAACCAGTAAAATAATAAAACAAAGTGTTGAAATACCGTTAATAATTTGCCCAACCCCATCAACTAAAAGGTAGCGATGTAAATGCAGTACTTTTATAAAAAATCGATTATTAAAATTTACGTTTTTTTGAATAGCTCCCGTATAAGGGTTTACCGATAATAGTCGTTCCTCTTTGGTTTTACTAAAAGCCCTTACTAAATACGTTTTATGAGGATCTGAAAATAAAAATAATTGCTTAATACTATAATTTGGATATGCTGTATGTATAGTTTCAGCAATACTATCTAAACCAACTTTAGCATCGGTATATTGATTAGGAATATGAATTTCAGGCGAAAAAAAAGAATCAAGCTCATCCTCAAAAGAAAGTAAGCAACCGGAAAGGGCTGTTATAAAAACAACAAGGCCGGAGCTAAGCCCCAGCCATAAATGAATTTTACGTACTATTTTCTTAAAATTGTTTTTAGCCACTAAAAGTCATATTTTAAGGTAAGTAGCCAATTTCTAGGTTCTCCCGGAAATAAACGAGTGTAACTATAACCACCTACCCAATAATCTTTATCCGCAATATTTTTCATATTTAATTGGAGCGTAAATTTATCAATTTTATAATACAATGCAGCATCCACACGAGTATACCCCGGAATGGTTTGTTCGGAATTTGATTGTAAAATTCGTGTGGTCATATAATTTGCTCCGGCTCCAACACCTAGACCTTTAAAAACACCATTTTGTAACGTATAACGTGTCCAAATATTTCCTTGGTGATGTGGCGTATTTGGCTTTTGCAAGTCGGATTCCATTCCATTAGCATCTTTTGTAATATTCGATTCGTTATAGGCATAAGAAGCACTCACACTCCAAAAATGAGATAGCTTACCATTAATATCGAACTCAATTCCTTTTGAGACTTCTTCTCCTATTTGTTGTAAAACATCAGTATTGGATTGATTGTATAAAGTATTTTTTTGTTTTATTTTGTATACTGCTACAGTGGTCGATAATTTATCGTTAAACCAAGTACTTTTAGATCCAAATTCAACCATATTGCTTTTTAGAGGATCGAATGGTCCACCTAAATTAGGATCCATGTTAGCTGCTGTTTGTGGTTGATAGCCTTCTACATACGTTCCGTACACATTAATATTATTATTTACTGTATAGGTTAATCCTACACGAGGTATCCAAGCTTCTTGATTTACGTTCTCTTCATTAAGCAATTCGTAATTTTCTACATTGGTAAAACGCTCGTACCGTAAGCCTAGTAATAATTTGAAACGATTGTAAGTAATTAAATCTTGTATATAACCAGCATGAGAATAATATAAACTTGGCCCATATTGGCGAGCAGGTTGATATAGATAATTATTTACATTTTTTAATTGCTGAGAAGCTACCGGATTACTTAAATCGAAATGAGCCACATTAGGAACGGGTGCTCCATTTTCATCTAATAAAAACTGATCTTTATTATTCAAAAAATCTTCTGCCTTTCTAATTTGTAAAATGCTACTTCTGTCAGCAGAAAGATAACCATTTGCCTGCAACTGAGAACCTCCGGCTGGCATCATCTCTTGTGCATAATCGTAACCCAATGTAAAATTTTGTTGAAAATTAGCTGTAGATTCTAATTTATAATTGAAAAAAGCAGACAAGTTATCGATATAGCGTTTTCGCTTTCTATCTAATACCTGCATGGCAACCTGATCTTCCATCTCTTCTCCGTTAGCATCTCGACCATAACCATTAGCTGTTCTATGCTCTAATAAATCTTCATTATAGCCTGTTCTCATAAATCTTCCTGAAAACGATAAATTTTCAGTAAACTGATGGTTTAATGAAGTGGTGATAATATAAGTTTCTTCATCTAAATAATCGTTAGAAGAGCTTAATGCCAAAGTGGTTGGAGACGAATAAAGGTCGCCTTTAAAAACAGCTTGTCCTCTATCTAGACGACTTTTAGAACTGTTATAAATTAAATCTAAATTAATTTGTGTTTTATCGGATGGTATAAATGAAAAAGATGGAGCTAATACTACATTTTTATTGAATTGTAAATCTCTAAAGCTTCCAGCATCTTCATAACCAATATTTAAGCGATATAATAATTTCCCATCTTTTGTAAGCGGTCCGGTAAAATCTCCTAAAGCACGAAGAGTATTGAAGCTTCCGGTAGAAAAGCTAATCGAATTTCGTTTTTCTCGTAAGGGTTTTTTGGTAACTCTGTTTATTACACCACCCGGAGAAGCATTACCTGAAATAGCAGAAGCAGGTCCTTTTAATACTTCAACACGTTCTAAATAATTCACTAAAGATTGTTTCCAAAATCCGGTTGAAGTGCGCATACCGTTAACCAATTGCGTGTTTTGGCTTCCATTAATTCGGAAACCCCGAATAACTACATCATCATAAAATGAATTTTGGTTTACACCACTAAAATTTTTGAGTACATCATTTAACCGTATTCCAGCCTGATCTGAAATTAATTCTTTAGTAGCATAGGAAACAGACTGTGGTAAATCCTTTATAGCAATTTCTGTTTTTGAACCAACAAACGTATTTGTATTTTTATAAGAACGCTCTTTTCTTCCGGTAATTTCAACATTCTGTAATTGTGTAATTCCATCTTCAAGGGTTATCACCAAAGTTTTATTACCTGATAATTTTATTTGCTGTTTCAAAGTTTGAAAACCAATGGCAGAAACTACTAAAGTATATGTATCGTTCGATAGGGATTTGAATTCAAAAGTTCCAGCAGCATCCGTAAAGGTTCCTTTATTTAATTCTTGTATATAAATATTTACTTCAGATAAGGGTTCCGAAAATTCATTAACCACTTCTCCAGACAGAATCGATTGCCCCTTCATGGTAAGCGAACTAATTAAAAAAAAGCAAAAGAGAACGTAAATTTTTTTCATAATTATATTTTTAGTGACACCGTAAAATTAGAGTTTTATTTAGACTAATTACAAATAAATAATTAAGAAAATTTTAATTATTTACAGGATCATTAAAAATCACTATAGTTAAAAGATTGTAAGCATTTAAAAATAAAACACTTAATCCACCATCGACAATTGGACTCTTTTTCGATCTAAATCTACAGAAAGCACCATAACTTCAACTTCCTGATTTAATTTTACTACTGAAGAAACATCACTTACATAAGAATTAGAAAGTTTAGAGATATGTACTAAACCACTTTCTTTTATCCCTATATCTACAAAACAGCCAAAATTGGTAATATTATTAACTAATCCCGGTAAACGCATTCCGGGTTTTAAATCGGTTATCGTAGTAATGTTTTCATCAAAAGAGAACATACTAATTTTCTCTCGCGGGTCGAGTCCTGGCTTTTCTAATTCAGAAATTATATCTTTTAAGGTAGGTATTCCGGTTTTTTCTGTAACGTAGTTTTCTAAAGGTATGGCTTGCAGTTTTTTTGTATTGCCTATTAATTCGGAAATTTCTACCGAAAGATCTCTTGCCATAGCTTTTACTATCGAGTAACTTTCTGGATGCACTGCTGAATTATCTAATGGATTTTTAGCATTTTTAATACGAAGGAATCCGGCTGCTTGTTCAAATGCTTTAGCGCCTAAACGAGGAACTGACATTAAATCTCTTCGAGAGCTAAAAGCACCATTTTTAGTTCTGGTTTTTAATATATTTTCGGCTAAAGAAGGGCCTAAACCACTTACATAAGCTAACAATTCTTTACTTGCTGTATTTAGATTAATACCAATTTTATTTACAGTATTCATCACTGTAGTATCTAAACGTTGCTTGAGTAAATTCTGATCAACTTCGTGTTGATACTGCCCTACTCCGATAGACTTTGGATCTATTTTCACCAATTCGGCTAAGGGATCGGCTAATCTTCTACCTATTGAAACTGCTCCACGAACGGTAATATCATAATTCGGAAATTCTTCACGTGCTACTTTAGATGCGGAATATACCGATGCTCCAGCTTCGTTTACTACATAAACCTCTACATTACGATCAAACGAAATCGATTTTACAAACTGTTCGGTTTCACGACTCGCAGTACCATTCCCTATAGAAATTGCTTCAATTTTATACGAATTTACTAGTGATTTTATTTTGCTAGCGGAAATACTATACTCATTTTGTGGCGGATGCGGATAAATATTTTCATTATGTTCCAGTTTACCATTTTCACCTAAACAAACCACTTTACAACCCGATTTAAAACCTGGATCTATAGCTAAAATCCGTTTTTCACCTAGCGGTGCTGCCATTAAAAGCTGTTCTAAATTCAACGAAAAAATTGTTATTGCTTCTCCATCCGCTTTTAATTTGGTTTCATTTAAAAATTCAGTAAAAAAAGAAGGTTTTAATAAACGTGAAAACGCATCGGTTGCAGCTTCTTCAATTAAGATTGCCGATTCTGAATTTGTTTTTTTTATTATCGATGCTGAAATTAATGCTAAGGCATCTTGTTTAGGAATTTCTATTTTCAATTTTAAAAACCCTTCTTTATCGCCCCGATAAATCGCTAAAAATCGATGTGATGGAATTTTCTTTAGAGGTTCTTCCCATTCAAAATATTGCTGAAACTTTTGGGCTTCTACTTCGGTAGCTTTTGTTTTTACTACTTTTGAAGAAATAACTGCTTTTCTAGAATACAACTGACGTATCCTTTTCCGAACAAATTGATTTTCGTTAATCCATTCTGCAATAATATGTTTGGCACCCTCTAAAGCTTCTGTTTTAGATTTGATCTTATTTTTAACGAATTTTGATGCTGCTGAAGTAATATTTGGCGAATTTTGCGCCATAATCATTTTTGCCAACGGTTCTAATCCATTTTCTCTAGCAGTATCGGCTTTTGTTTTTCGTTTCTTTTTAAAAGGAAGGTATAAATCTTCCAAAACAGTTAAATTATCAGCATTTTCGATTTTTGATTGTAACAAATCGGTTAATGCATTTTGACTTTCAATAGTTTCTAAAATTGATTGCTTTCGTTTTTCTAATTGCTGAAAATATTGAATTTGTTCCTGAATTTGCTGAATTTGGATTTCATCTAGATTGCCGGTTTGTTCTTTTCGATATCTAGCCAAAAAAGGAACAGTAGCATCTTCTTGAAGTAATTGTACGGTATTGTGAACAGATTTAGCGGGTAAACCTAGTTTTTGAGTAATAAATTGATCTAAATTCAGCATAACAAATTTTTAGCGGATTGCGAAGATAAGATTCCGCTATAAAAACTGGAATTGAAATTGGGCATTTTCGATTTAAATTATTCCAACTTTTTTAGAATGCGAAATAGCTTCTTGACTTCCTTTAAAATAACAAGTTGCTACACCTAAAGATTCAATATTCTTTAAAACCTTAATTACTTTTTTATTTTTAGATTTTGAGGTCTGCCGTATATAAATCGACTTAATATTGACCGGATAGGTTTTACAAATACGTTCGTAAATAAATACATCTTGTTGAGAATCGTCTCCCAACAATACATATTTTAAAGTCGGGTAAAATGAAATAATGTCTTTTACTTTCTGAAATTTATGATCGTGATTACCTCTTCCCGATTTTATAAAATCTGAAAATCCAGTTTTAATTTTTTTAAGTTTAATAACTGCTTTGGGTAGCTCGTGCATATCGGCAAATTCAGTAATAAAATCGTATAAATTCCATTCGCTGCTAGATACATAAAAAAAAGAATTAGAAGCTTCTTCTAGGTCTTGTCCTGCTTTGCTTAACGCACTGTAATGATCTACCACATCGTCAAAAATCTTTCTTTTATTTACATTTTTAGATAACATCACATAAAGCTTTTTAAAAAAACTATTGCTGTGCGAGATTAAAAACGTATCGTCAATATCAGTTATAACACCCAATTCACTATCGTAAGGTTTTAATAATTCACCACATTCTACAATACCAAATTTTTGCACTTTTGCGGTAACTTCGTAAGTATGCCAACCACTTTTTAAGGGTTTTTCATACGGAACGGTGAACCTAAAATACCCATCGTCCATGGTTTTTGTACGCCATTTTTCATCTTTAAAATGCAGTACAATTTCGTAATTTTCTAAAGGTTTTATTCTGAATTTATGCAAAATGGCATACGCATGTTTTATTCCCTTTCGGTCAATACGATATTTATCGGGAGCCCAACTCTCAAACAAATGACCAAAAACTACTAATTCATTTTCATTTGCATAACCACGGTAAAGTTTTAAGTCAAGTTTCAAGGTTTTTAATTTTTTATAAAGGAATTGGTAACCCCAAATTAGTTAATTTTACCCGCAACCAAAGATGATATGAAAGAATTTAGGAATATTTTAATGATTGTAAATCCTATTTCCGGCGGAAGGGATAAAGATCAAATGGTAAATCTTATTAAAAATAAAGCAAAAGAAACCAACAAAAAATTATCGATTTTTAAAACTACCGGAAACAACGACCTTTCTAAAATTAAAAAAGAACTACAAAAAGTTAATCCAGATCGACTATTTGTTATAGGCGGAGATGGAACTATTAAAATAGTAGCTGAAGCTATACATGATTACGAAATTCCTCTTGCTATTTTTCCAGAAGGATCGGCCAATGGGTTGTCGCTTAATTTAAAAATTCCAGAAAATAAAAAAGAACAATTAAATATCGCTTTTGGCGATAATACAACCAACTTGGATGTTCTCCATTTAAATAACGAAGTTTGCTTACATTTAAGCGATATTGGCCTAAATGCAGAATTGATTGAACATTACGAATCTTCTTCAGTACGTGGTAAATTTGGGTATTTAATGCAATCTATTCCCACACTTATAAAAAGTAAATATCCTTATGAGTTTACAATTGAAGCTAACGGAGAAACCCATACCAGTAAAGGTATTATGCTTGCCATTGCAAATTGCCGAAAATATGGTACCGGTGCAGTTATAAACCCAGAAGGAAATTATAATGATGGTATTTTTGAAATTATAACATTCAAGAACTTAGACATTCCTAAAATACTAGGAATGTTGAGAGACAATGTTCAACTAGATCCTCAATTTGCTAAAGTGCTGCAAACAAACCAAGCTACTATTTCTTGCCCTACTCCTTTAGCATTCCAAATAGATGGAGAATTTATTGGTAAATCAGAAAAAATAAAAGCTGAAATAAGTAAAAAAAACTTACAAATCTTAGTTAATAATACTCAATAAAAGGATGAAGCGTATTAGTCTCACTCTTATATTTCTTGCCTGCATTTTTGCAAGTAGTTGTAAAAATAAAAGCAACAAGAGTGAAAATTTAAAAGAAGAAAAAACTAAAACTGTAACTGTAAATTTGGAACCAAAAAACGATAGTAATTTATCGGGAACGGTTGTTTTTTCTCAAAAAAACGGAAAGGTAACCATGCATGCTACCGTTAAGGGAATTCCTGATGGTAAACATGCTATACATATTCATCAAAAAGCAGATTGCTCTTCTGCCGATGGTAAATCGGCCGGTGGACATTGGAATCCTACCAATCAGCCACATGGTAAGTGGGGTTCTAAAAGTGGATATCATAAAGGTGATATTGGAAACTTCGAAGTTGATTCAAACGGAAATGGTAGCATTACACTAACTACCGATGAGTGGTGTATTGGTTGTAAAGATACTACTAAAGATATTTTGGGAAAAGCAATAATTATAGACGATGGTGTAGATGATTTTACAAATCAACCTTCTGGTGCTGCTGGCATTAGAATAGGGTGCGGTGTAATCAAAATGTAGTCGTATTTCTTATTCAATTAGAAAATTTAAAAATAAAAAGTGGCTATTTTCACCGCTTTTTTTATGTATATTCAGCATACGATAATGAAAAACTTATGCAGCAAGACGACTTGATTCGTAAACTTCAAAATAAAGATAAAAAAGCTTTTGAAGCTATTTACCAATTATATTCAGAAAATATATTCGGAATTATTTATACCATTATTCAAGATAAAAATACATCTGAAGAAGTATTACAAGATGTGTTTATGAAAGTCTGGAATAATGCAAATCGATACGATTTTAATAAAGGCCGATTTTTTACTTGGCTACTTAATATTGCCAGAAATGCCTCAATAGATAAATTACGTTCTAAAAACTTTAAGAATAAAAAGAAAAACGTAGATGCCAAAAATTTCGTAGATATACTAGAAAGTAAAGCTAACTTTATGAGCTCTGTTGATGCGATTGGTTTAAAAAAATATATTGGTGTTTTAAAACCGATTTGCAAAAAACTTATACAGTTGTTGTTTTTTGAAGGGTATACGCAAAAAGAAACTGCTGAAGAACTAGAAATGCCGTTAGGAACGGTAAAAACAAAAAACCGCGCATGTATATCTAAATTGCGTGAAATTGTAACTACGTAAATGGCAACACAAGACAATTATTTAACATCGGGGATTTTAGAACTTTATGTTTATGGTGCTCTTTCTGAAAAAGAAAATATCGAAATTACGGCAATGCTTAAAAAGCATCCCGAAATACAAAAAGAGGTAAGCCAGATTGAAGATGCTTTACAGCAACTAGCTTCAGGTGTAGCACCTAACAATCCGGAGCATTTATTAAATACACTAAAACAAAAATTAAATTTAGAAGATTCTGAACCATCTAATACTGCTACTAGAAATTTACCACGCCAAGAGGCTGTCAAATGGTCTACCTATTTAGGTTGGGCTGCTAGTTTTGTCTTCTTAATAGGTTTGTTTTTCTTATTTAGACAGAATCATAACCTCAGACAAGAGCTAGTACAATCTAAACTTAAAAATAGCCAGATTGAACAGCAATTAGTAGACTTAAGAGAGCAAACTAATAAAAATGAACAAGTTTTAGCAGCAATTCGAGATCGTAATATTTCTAGAATTCCATTGGAAGGTCAAAAAGCAGCACCCAATTCGTATGCTGTAATTTATTGGAATACTGAAGAAAATACTACCTATATAGATGCAAAAGGTTTACCAGAGCCTCCACCGGGAAAAATTTATCAGGTTTGGTCTTTAAAGATGCAACCGCTTACGCCAACAAGTTTAGGTTTGTTAGCCGACTTCCAAAATAATGATAATAAGATTTTTTATTTACAAAATACAAATGCTTCCGAAGGATTTGGGATAACTTTAGAGCCTGAAGGAGGTAGTAAAACACCTACGATGGATCAATTATACGTTTTAGGAACTACCTAAACCCACCTCCGGTAATTAATGAAAAATAAAAGGCTTGCATTTAAATGCAAGCCTTTTTTCTAACCAACCAACCAAAAAACCAGCTATAGCATTTAATATATTTTATTAAAGCGGCTATGCTCTCTTTACTATATATACGATAGAAAAAAGAAGTTGGTTTTATAGTGTATCAATTTTTTTTATTTTATGAAATCCAACTCTTAAAATCCTTTACGCGCTCTCTACTAACTATAACTTGAAAAGCAGTAAAACCAAGTAATTTCAATTCTAATCGAGAATTTGTAAAGGCTACAATATCTTCAATAGCTTTTATATGAATTATCGATTTTCTATTAATTCTGAAAAATAAATCCGGATTTAACAGCTTTTCTAATTCTTCTAAAGAATAATCCACCAAATAATTTCTTCCACTATTGGTATAAATATAGGTAGCTTTATTTTCTGAATAGAAACAAATGATATTAGAACTATCTATAATTTTTAAATGCTGCCCAACTTGTATTGAAAAACGAGATTTATACGTTTTAGGTGCCGACATATTAAATAAGGAGCGAATATCTTCTACTTTCATTTTAACCGACGATGATTGATGATTTTCTTTAAACTTCGCTAAAGCTTCATCTAGCTCATCTTCATCTATTGGCTTTAATAGATAATCTACACTATTTAGCTTAAAAGCTTTCAGTGCATATTCATCGTAAGCAGTTGTAAATATAATGGCACTCTTTACATTTACTTTTTCAAATATTTCAAAAGAAAGTCCGTCGCTTAACTGAATATCTAAAAATATAAGGTCGGGATGTTCATTTTCAGTAAACCATTCTATGCCTTCTGCTACAGAATGCAAAATTTGTATTACTTCTACCTCTCTTTTGTTCAGTAATCGTTGCAAACGCCTCGCTGCCGGCTTTTCGTCTTCAATAATAATAGTTCTCATTTCTCTTTTAATTATTCCCAACGCTGCTGTGTTTGTTCTTCTTCTAAAATTTGTTCTATTTTTCGCTTTTCCCACTCTTTACTAAAACCGGGGTTTATTCTAAAAGCCCGGACAGCATTAAATAAAAGGCCTATTCCCCAGCTGGTTAAAGGCCAGAGCATCCAAGGGTAAGTATCAAAGCCATCTTTAAAATTTAAATACGCTAAAAAACCATTAATAATAACATATATAAAAAGATGAACGTAAAAATCTCTTAGATCTTTTACTCGTTTTTTAGCTTCAAAATACCGATTTTCTTTATCAATAATTTCCATAGTAAATCGTTTTTATTTCTCCATTAGTAATTGTCTTTATCCATAAACTCTTTAATCTTTCTTTCTTCCCAATCTTTAGAAAAGAACGGATTTTTATCAAAAGCTTCCATGTACTGGAATACTAAACCTATCCCCCATCCTGCTGCGGCAAATAAAAACCAAGGAAAGCCAAAACCTGTTGTAAACCAATTGATAAAGGCTAAAAAAGGAATTACAATCATATAAGAAGTTAAACTTGCATAAAACTCTTTTTGCTTCTTTACTATTGCTCGGGCTCTATCTAATTTATTATAATCTCTCATTTTTTCTTGGGTTTGTGGTAGTTCTCTAATAACATGTAATTGCTTTGTTAGTATAGGCAGTTTAACTTGAAATGAAGTTTTATCTTTCTGAATCAAAACTTTTCTAGAAGTTAGTAAATTATAGCGCTGTTGAATGTTCGATAAGCCATATCCAGAACTTTTGCCAATTACATTTTTAGCTTGTAAGTTGTTTTTTACTACTAAAAAGCCATCTACCTCTAAAATTGAAATATGTAAAGGATTTTCTTCTGAAACTTTATTGTGTTTTACTGCATTCTCTAGTAATAATTGTAAAGACAATGGAATAATTTTGCCTTCAAGATTCGCTATTTCTTGAGGAATAGTATAAATAACACTATTTTCAAACCTCATCTTTAATAAATCTATATATCGCTTGGCAAAACTTAATTCATCTTCAATATTTACCAATTCTTTATTCTTTTGTTCTAAAACATAACGATAAACTTTAGACAAAGAAGTTGTAAATTTTTGTGCTTGATCTGGGTTTTCTTCAATTAAAGAAGTTAGTACATTTAAACTATTGAATAAGAAATGTGGATCTAACTGGTTTTTTAAAGCATCGAAACGTGCTGTTGCAGAACCTGCTATAATTTTCTGTTCTTTTACCTTTTTTTCTTGAGTTGCTTTAAAAAAATAAAGCAAGTGTAAAAAAAGAGAAATAGTAGTACTAAACAATAGCGGAAATATATAATTTCCCAAACGTTCTTTTTCTAAAAAAACAGCTACGCTATACTCATTTTCGATATATGTGAGATGTATTAATCTGCAAAAAAAATAGGTCCCCAAAGTTATAATTACCGTACCTGCGGTAGAAGCAAGTAATTTTCTGATACCCGCATTCTTCCAGCCTACAAATTTTTCAAATAGAATAGAAAAAATAATATTTACTATTGTTATCGAGAAACTATAAAAAAAATATAAGCCCCAAACTTTCAGATTTTTTATACGATCAATCTCAAAATTATTGAAAATAGAATCTAAGAAAAAAACAAGCACTGTGGCTATTATTCCTATTTTAAATATTCTAAATGCTGTTTTCATACTAGTTTACTACTTAGCGCTTTATTCTTGTCTAAAATACTGTAATTTATAATTATTTGTTAAAATTATTCTGAATCGCATTGTTTTGCTAATATTTCGGCCTGTTTTTTACCCCAATTTGGATAAAAAGGCTCATCATTTTTAAAATTTTCAAATAAAGAAATTGATGCTTTTATTTCATCACACATTGGCTGGATATCATTTCCAAAAAATTTAGCGCTTCCCATTTCAAATTGTGCTTTTTGAAATTTTACACGTGGATTTTCAGGATCTAAAACTTCTGCCTTTGCATATAATTGATTCACTTTCGGCATATATTTTTGTCCATTTTGCATTGGATTTTGCGAAATTTTAGCCGTGTACCACAAAGCTTGTAAAACCAATAACTCGGCATTTTCATCTGTTTTTATAAATGCATTTTGAATTGCTTTTTCAGCACTTTTCAGTTTTTCGTTTGCTATTTTTTCATCCTCCGTTTTAAAAGCTTGTAATGTATATAATAAGCCTACATAATAATCGGGGAGCCATTGTTGAGGTTCAGCAATTGCTATACGCTCAAAAAGAGCAATTGCCTTGTCAGAATTCCCTGTTTGCCAAAAGTTTAATCCTTCTTGCATAGCCGAATTATAATCTTGGGCGATAAGAGCTTGGGAAATACAAAGTGCGAAATAAAAAATAAAAATTTTCATAAATAGTTATTATTAATAGTTTATAAATGTAAAACTGGATAAATTAAAAGCCTTTTAAAATTTTAGCTTACCGAACTGTCAAATTTTACTGTTGAGTTGTTTATAGTTGGTCTAATTGATTTCGGTTTTTATTGTTACTTAGCGTCCAGAAAAAGCCTACAAAGAAAAATCGATTGGCACTTGGCCTTACGGCTACAGCATTATAAGATCCATTATTAGAACGTGTATTGGAATAGTCGTAACCATAAATATTATCCGTATTTAGAACGTTAGATACCGAGAAATATAAAATTTGTTGTTTACTGAGTAAATAGGCCAAATTAAAATTTAGAGTATGATATTTTTTGGTTTTAGCCGCCATAAATTGAGTTGAATTTGGATTATTGTATGGCCTACCAGAATTAAAATTATAGGTAAAACCAATCTGGCTACGGATAGCTTCTATCCAATACTTGGTAACTAATGAAGCGTTATGCTTAGCTACAAAATTAGGAGTTACTTTTTGCGGATAATTTCTGAATTTTCGTTGCGTATCAATATATGAATAGGAAACCCAATATTCTAAATTTTTAAAATGCTCATCTCGCCAAAAAAGATCGAGTCCTTTTGCATAGCCCGAACCAGAGTTTGTAAAAGCTGACGTATACTCAAGCTCATCCCCGCTAAATGTCAGTAAATCTTTATATTTTTTATAATATCCCTCTAGCCGTAATACTTGTTGTTTATTAGCATATTGATAATTAAGAATGTAGTGTGTAGCTTTTTGTTGAAATAAATTCTTATCAAATTTTAGATATTCTTGGTTCGGCTGTTGTTTAATATCTCCAAAAGCAACTGATAATTGCTGATTATCAGTTAATTTATAGGCTGAAGAAATTCGAGGGCTTACAAAAGAATTATTTAATAATTTATCATGAGTAGCCCGTACTCCAATTTTAGTAGCAAATCGAGGACTGAAATAGATATCAATTTCTGAGAAAGCAGAAAATAATTGCGATTGATACTTAGGTGTAAAATTATCCGTCAAATTTGTATAATCTTCCTGAAAATCGGTCAGAAAATATTCCACTCCCGTATTCAATTTTATAAAATCGGTAAACCGTTTACTGATTTTCGATTTTAGGTGTATACTATTTTCATTATCATTAACCGATTCTGTGGCTAAATCAATATCATTACGGCTAGTTCCTAAGCTTACCCCTGAAAATAGATGCCATTTATTACCTAAAGAGCCCTGATAAGAAGCATTCAGGTAAAAGTTACTATTAGTTAAACCTACTGTACGAAGCGAATCTGGTGTAGGTTGCGTAACGGTAACCTTAGCATGATCGTAAGCGGTATATAATTTAAAAAGCCCATTTTGAAACTGGTTTTTATAAACTGCTTCACCTGCTAAAGATTGGTAAGGTTTTTCATAGTTTATATTTTGATTTACAATAGATTGGTAAGGCTCCAAATTTGTATAATTTGCATTAACCTGCAACGAGCTTTTTTCCCAATTTTTAGTTTTTCCTAATCCCAAGCCTACCGTCATTACACTAATTTCGGTATTGTCTTCTTCAGCATCATTTTTAGTATTCATCAATAAAACACTTGAAAGTGCATTTCCGTATTCTGCGCTATACCCACCTGTAGAAAAAGACATTCCTTTAAATAAATATGGCGAAAATCGACCTCTAGATGGCAAATTCTGAACCGAAGCACTATAGGGTTGTGCTACTCGTAATCCGTCTACATAGGTTTGAGTCTCTGAAGCCTCCCCACCTCGAACAAATAAACGGCCACTTTCGCCTACATTTTGCGTTCCTGGTAATGTTTCTAAAGCAGTAATTATATTGCCAACACTACCTGCAGTAGTTAAAATATCTAAAGGTTTAAGTACTGATACTTTACTGGTTGTTCCGGCTTCAAAATTTCCAGCATTTAGCACTACGGCATCTAAAGCATCAAATTTTTCTGAAAGTATAATTTCTAATTTCTGAAAATCAGTAATTGGTGCTGTAATTTCTTTTGTTTCAAAAGAAAGGAAAGAAATTACTAAGGTTTGTGTTCCGGTTTTTAAGGTGTTAAAACTAAAATTACCTTGGGAATCTGAAATTTCACCATCGTAGCTACCTTTTATATATACATTAGCGCCTGAGATTGGCTTTTTGTTTTTATCTAAAATACTTCCCGAAACGTTTTGTTGAGCCTGTACTAATGAACATAGCATTATAAATACTCCCAATGAAAATCTACGAAAATTAGCCGCAAAAGAATTTCTTATGGAAATAATTCTTGATTTCGATCCAGGATTTGAAAGATATAGACCTTGATTATCGATTAAATAGGTAAAGCTGAATTTCATTTTTTATACTGATTTAGAATTCAAAAATGCTTCAGCAATAGCTTATTTTCTAAAAAAGACTACCGAACTGTAAAATAATATCGCTCAATTGAAAAAAGCCCTGAATTTCAATGAAAATTCAGGGCTTTTTTAGCTTACTTTTAAAGTATAGCTAACTATATTTTACTATAAATAGCTAATTTCTATTTAAAAATCTTTTATAGCATCACTTAAATCAAAAACCTCAACTTTATCCAATAGTTTTGCTATAATACTGCTACCTGCAGCAGAACGATATCCACCAGCACAGTGAACCACGATTGATTTATCAGTTGGAATCTCTGTTACACGATCTCTTAGTTCATTTAAAGGAATAGCAATTGCATGCTCAAAAAATTTACCCTCAGCTACCTCAGATGCATTTCGAATATCTACAATCGTAAAATCTGAAGTATTTTTTTTGAAAGCAGTTACATCTAAAAACGGCATATTTCCCTCTAAATTTTCAGCAACTGTAATAATTGATTTTAGCTGTTTTTCATAACCAATTTTAGCAACACGTTCCAAAAGTGGATCGATATCTTCTACAGAAGAGACAACTAAATAATAAGGTTCTTCCGGCTTAATAATTGCTCCTAACCAAGTTTCAAACTTCTGTTTTGGCGAAGTCGCCATAATATTGATACTTCCCACTAAATGAGATTTCTTAAAATCATCACCGCTTCGTGTATCAACAATACTTATAGATTCTTCAATCTCATCAACATTTAAAAATACAGGTACTTCATATTTTGCTTTTTGAATATGTAGCGCACCATCTTTATTTATATCAACATCAAACCCAAAATAAGAAGGAATAAAAGGCTGATCTTTTAAAATTTCTTCTACAAATTCTTCTTCGGTTTGTTCTTTAAACGCCCAATTGCTCATTCGTTCATTACCTAATGTGCTTGAAGAATCCGTACTCATATTCTTACCGCATAGCGAACCTGCACCATGTGCCGGATACACTAAAGTATTGTCTGGCAAATCTGTAAATTTAGTTTTCATGGTTGCATACATATCTTTAGCTAGTTCTAGCCTTTTAGCACGCATATTTCCTGCATTTTCTCTAAGATCAGGTCGACCAACATTTCCTATAAATAAAGTATCTCCTGTAAAAAGCGCTGTTTTATCGCCCTCTTTTGCTACAATTGTTATACTATCTGGGCTATGTCCAGGTGTATTCAAAGATGTAAAAGTAACTGTACCAACCTGAAGACTTACGCCTTCATCAAAACCTTGGTGCTCATATTCAGCTCCTACCATTTTACTTACATAAATGGTTGCAGCAGTCTCTTCATGAATTTGTAAATGACTACTTACAAAATCAGCATGTGGATGCGTTTCGAATACAGCTACAATTTTTGCATTATGCTTCTCTGCTAATTTATAATATTGGATAGGATTTCGTGACGGATCGACCAATGCCATTTCTCCTTCACTAATTATCGCATACGAGTAATGCGCTAAAGCCTCATCATTAAACTGTTCTATGATCATTTTTAATTCTTTTATTTTTTAATTCTTTATGTTGATTTTTAAACGGAAAAACCATCTGATCCTTAAATTTTCGAGGAAAAATTTCATCCCCTTCAAAACCTAATTCTATATTTTTTCCGCTTTTTGGTATATATGCTGTTTTAAATAAATAATCCCAAATACTTAAACTTAAACCGAAATTCATTCCGTAAGGAAATGCATCGGGCAACTTTTTAGAATGGTGCCAAATATGCATTTTAGGATTATTGAAAATATAGCCTAAAACTCCATAATTCCATCCTACATTCGCATGGTTTAAATGACCAACTAATACACTAAACATATGGACTATAAAAAATTCTTTAATTCCAAATCCTATCATTGCTAATGGAATATATTGAGCCGACTTATAAATAATAGTTTCCATAAAATGAAACCTAAATTGTGCAGCAAACCCCATTTCTTTAACACTATGGTGCACTTTATGAAATTCCCAAAGCCACGACTTTTTATGCAATTGTCGATGAACATTCCACTGAATAAAATCTGCAATAATAAACATTATTAGCAATTGTGTCCAAATAGGCAAATCTTGAATATTAATTGCTACTATATTTTTAATTCCAAAAAGTCCTAGAAAATCATTAAAAAGCGCTACTCCAATATTTGATATTGCATTATATCCAACTAATGAAAATAAAAAAAAATTAAAGAGAATATAGAAGCTATCCAGCCAAAACCCTTTTCTAAAAATAGCCTGATTTTTACGCCAGGGTACTACAATTTCTAAAATCCATACAAATAACGAAATGGCAATAAGCCAGTAAAAATAATTAGTCCAGGATGGATTGGTAATCTCCTGTACCAGATAATTAAAATATCCGGTAAATGAATCCTGAATTATTTTTAGGTATTTATCCATTTTTAATTTATTCCAATACAAAAGTAATTAAAAGTTAAAGCAAGACCAGTAACTTTTGTTACAGTCAACTTCTTTAAAACTTTCAAATATCCTAAATATGCATTAACAATCGCAAACCTTTAAGTTGAAATCTAAATGTTATAAGGAGTTAAACTCTAAAAGAAGGAGCAAATAGTTTCTTATTTTCACATTAAAATTCAGAAAAAGAAAAAGATGAATACTAAGAAAAATTTAAAACTAGAGAAAATCGCTTTTGGCGGTGTAGCTATAGGTACCGGTTTCGAAAAAGTAAACGATCAGGAAGCTCATGAAACTTTAGAAGCAGCATGGAAAGCAGGCACCAGACAATACGATACTTCTCCCTGGTATGGTTTGGGATTAAGTGAACGCCGAATGGGTCATTTTTTAAAGAATAAAAAACGAGAAGATTACATCTTATCAACCAAAGTAGGCCGCCTTTTTACACCAACCAACAATATTCCCGAAACACAATGGGTAGATCCTTCTCCGTTCGATTATCGTTATGATTATACAGCAGAAGGTGTTAGACGATCTATAGAAGATAGTTTGCAACGCCTTGGGGTAGAAAGTATCGATTATGCTTTTATACACGATCTTTCGCCAGATAACAATGCCGATCTTGGTAACTGGGAAGAACATTTTGAAATTGCCAAAAAAGGAGCGATGCCAGAGCTTACCAAAATGCGCGAAGAAGGCCTTATTAAAGGTTGGGGACTTGGTGTGAATACCGTAGAACCTATTATAAGAACGATTGATTATGCCGATCCAGATTTATTTGTTTCTGCTATACAATATTCGATGATTGATCATAAAGATTCTCTAGATCGCTTATTTCCAAAAGTTGAAGAAAGCGATGTTGGATTAATCGTTGCTGCTCCTTTTAATGCCGGTTTATTAAGCGGCCAAGAGCGTTACAACTATGCAGGAGAAATGCCTGAAGATGTAGATTCACGTTATAAAAAAATAATAAAAGTAGCCGAAAAATATGATGTAGATCTTGCCAAAGCTGCTATACAATTTTCTTATGCACCAAAAGTTGTAGATACTGTTTTAGTGGGTGCAAGTAAACCTTATCAGCCAATAGAGAATGAGAAATCTTTTGATGTAAATATCCCTAGCGAATTTTGGGTTGAGCTTAAAAATGAAGGATTAATTGACGAGCGTTGCGAAACTCCAAACTTCTAATCTTTTAAGTTTTATGCTGAAAAAGTCGCTTTTTTTAACGGAAGCGACTTTTTTTATTTTCTAGCTGAATTGAAAGCCTTAATTTTAGCTTTCTAAAATCGATAGTATGAAACGTAACTTTTCTCTTTTCTGTTTACTGAATTTTCTTGCTCCTGCCTTATTATTGGCGCAAAACCCAAAAGTAGATATTCTGGAGTATGAATTTCATCTTAAACTAAATGATAAAAACGATGTGATTAAAGGAAATGCAATTATCGATTTTCAATACAATGAAGATGCAGATGTTTTAGAACTTGATTTTGCTGCTGAAGAAAACGGCAAAGGAATGGTTATCGATAGTATTCTTCAAGATGGAAAACAATTAAAGTTTCAGCATTCGCAGGAAAAATTAAATATCAACACCTCTTCCGAAGATGAAATTTCTATTTTTTATCATGGAATTCCTGAAGATGGACTCATCATTAGTGAAAATAAATACGGAGATCGTACTTTTTTTGGTGATAACTGGCCTAATCGTGCGCACCTTTGGCTCCCTCTAATCGATCATCCTTCAGATAAAGCGAAAGTGTCTTTTTACGTTACCGCTCCGTCGAAGTATCAGGTAGTGGCTACAGGAACACTTCAGGAAATTACCAATATCGATGATGAAAATTCTCTTTATGTTTATGCATCTCCGCTAGAATTACCTACTAAAGTGATGGTGATTGGTGTGGCTGAATTTGCCGTTCAACATTTAGTCGAGATTGCTGAAATTCCGCTGTCTTCATGGGTATATCCTGAAAATAAAGAAGCTGGTTTTTACGATTATGCACAGGCTGAAGATATTTTGCAGTTTTTTACTGAGAAAATAGCACCTTTCCCTTTTACAAAATTAGCCAACGTACAATCCACAACACGTTATGGCGGAATGGAAAATGCTGGAAATATCTTTTATTTTGAAAATTCAGTTGATGGTAAACGCTCTTCTGAGTTTTTACTGGCACATGAGATCGCACACCAGTGGTTTGGAGATTCGGCTTCAGAAGATGACTGGTCTCATCTTTGGTTAAGTGAAGGCTTTGCTACCTATTTTACCGATTTATATGCCGAGCATCAATATGGAAAATCAAAACTAGACGAAAAATTACAACAAGAGCGTCGCCAGGTAATTGGGTTTAGTCAGAGTACTAAAACTGCAGTAATCGATAGTTCTCGTACTAATTTAATGGAATTGCTTAATCCTAATTCCTATCAAAAGGGAGCCTGGATTTTACACATGTTACGCAGAAAAGTAGGTGATGAAAATTTCTGGAAGGCTATACAGCAATACTATCAAAAATATAAATTCAGTAATGCAACTTCAGAAGATTTAAAAATTGAATTCGAAGCAGTTTCAGGCATGAATTTAGACCCGTTTTTCAAACAATGGTTAACACAATATGGGCAGCCAAAGATAAAACTGGACTATTCCTATAAAAACGGAAAATTAAAAATCACCGTTCAACAACTTCAAAAAAATGATTTCGAATTTCCATTAGAACTTCAGCTAAATTATGCAACAAAAGATGCTCAAATTATCGATTTTGAAATTATAAAAAAGAAAGAAACTTTTGAGATTGAAACTTCAGAAAAACCGGTTTCGATAGACTTAGATCCAAATACAAATCTATTATTTGAAGAAGCTTTATAACATATTATTTTACCACAATAAACATTGAAGGAAAGCGGGTAGAATATCGAATTTTAAATTGTAGACCATCGAGTCTTACAATCATTCTTCTTCCATTATAATTAATCGATTTTCTCAATAATTTTTCGCGAAAATAAGGATCAATCTTTTTCCCTTGTTCTTCGTAAGTTCCGTAATTATTTTGGTAATTAAAAATTGCAAAATCTTCGTAGCCATTAGTATTAAAAACCTCGGTTATCAGTCGTTCTTCACTAACTACTGCGATTGTTTCCTTATGTGAATTTTGAATAAGAATTTTAGCTAATTGATGATTTGCGCCTTCACCAAAATGCTCTAAAACAATGGCAAAACCGGTAATCCCGACCACTAGAATAAGCTGCATTATACTCACTAAAATATAAGTAATTGGATCTTTTTTAAAAGAGCTTTTATCTACTTCTTCAGATCTAACGATGATTCCCAAAAGCAAACTTATTCCTTTTACAAAAGCATAGTAATCTATCAAATGGGTGAATAACATCTTGATTAAAAAACCAACAAACAGAAGTAATAACCCAATAAAATGTCTTGTTTTTAGCAAATCTTAAAAGTTTATCTCTCCAACTTTTAGCTCGTCGTCACTATTTTCTAATCTATAAACTTTTAATATTTTTTGCTGTTCTTTAGTTCCGTAATTTCTAAAAACTGTGACTTTTAAAAATGTTGGTCCAGATATTTTCTGAACATTATCGCTATAATAATCAATAAATATCTCGTATTTCCCGGCTATAGCTTCTTTCAATTTATAAGATTCAGGGCCAAAACCTTCGGTCATATCATCAGAAAGTATTCCGCCTATTTCTGTTTTTTTATTTTTGTACCAGCATTTTTCATTTTTAGGATCGATTACCCAAAGATCAATATCGGTATCATTATGATTCCAATCGACTACTACCCGAAGATCCATTTTCATTGGGCTTATGAATCTTTTATCAATATTCGATAAATCAAGTTCGTTTCTATGCAATGTGATCAAATTATTCATTTCTACAAAAGAAATATCCTCGACTCCCGAAAATCGTCGATTTTCATCTTTTTCTACTAAATCTCCGCTTACAATTTTGTACAGCAATTCTAAAGCTTCCTGAAAATGCCCATTTTCAATTTTAATTAATGCCAGATCACGATAAGATTGGATATCTTCAGGGCGTAATTCTAAAACTTTTGCATAAATATACTCCGCCATTTCAGTTTTTCCTTCAGCTTCCAGTTTATAAGCTAAGGCACGGCTTAACTCGTAATTATCCAATTCGATTTCAGCAATATTAGAAATAATTCTGAAAGCTTTTTCAGCTTCATTTTGTTTCAGAAAGTAATCGGTTACATCCATATAGAAAGACGGCATATTATTATATTCCTCTCTTAATTCGAGATACAATTGATAAGCCTCTTCCGCAGAATCTGTTCTTTTAAGCTGGCGTATATATTTTGAATTCGGATTCCAGCTTTTTAATTCCAGTTCATTTTCAATTTTCAATTCTAATTCAGCTATCCTCTCGCTTTCTTTTTCTGAAAGATCTTTGGTTTTAATCACTATCACACCACCCACAGCTCGCGAACCATAAAGTTTTGTAGCATCATCTGAATCTATGTTATATAATTCATCAATATTCTCAGAATCCAAATTGGGCATTTCGCTAACCAATTTACCATTTACGATGTAGATTGGGTTTCTACCAGATAAACTACTGCTACCTCTTACATTACTAGCATTTTCATCATCCTCACTAACTTGTATTCCAGCAGTTCTACCCTGCAAAGTAGTATACGCACTTGCATCTATATCGTTCACAACAACTTCATCATTCAAAGTTACCACAACTTCTTCTAAAGCTGAAGAATCTTCTTCTAATACTACATCAATTACATCGCCTGTAACAACTACTTCCTGAGTCTTAAAACCAATATAATTAAAGATCAATTTTTTGCTATCGTCTACATAAATCTGATAATTTCCATCAAAATCGGTTTGAGCACCAATTGAACTACCTTTAATTATAACATTTACGCCCGGTAAAGCAAGATCGTCTCCTGCCGCCTTTACATTTCCTTTTACCAAATGACTTGAATTTTCATCGCCGGGAATATCTTCTCCTGAATTTGTATTGGATGTTGAATTTGAATTCGGTTCATCCTCTGAAGTTTCCTCACCAGAATCTACTACGCTGGTCACATGATCGTTGGTTCTTTGAGAAATAGTATCTTTCGAAATATCAATTTTGGGTGTTTTCCCGTACCATTTTTGAATATCATTATATCCATCTATGATCAATAAACGTTTTGCTTCCAGTCTATTTTGGTGATTTTCTAAACTTGATTTCTTTCGTCGCATTGCATCCTGATACTCCTCTAACATCTCGTCTGGTGGTGTGATCTCGTATTCAATATAATCTGAAAGACGATCTAAAACCAGTAAAGATGTATAATCTGAAAGTACCTGATAATCTTCACTTACTTCGATAATTTCTTCTCTTAACTCCTTATTTTGGCTATTTAGGAATTCAATTTTTTGGTTTGCCCATTTTTTATCGATTCCCCAATCTTTAACATCTATCGCATTTACAGGATTAATCTCAATTTTGTTCACCACTTCATTACCAAACCCAAATTTTAAAGTAATCTTAGTATTTTCAAAACCTTTGCCTGTTAGCGTAAAATCATTATTGAGTATTTTTTTCTCTTTTGGATAAATTTCAAGTGAATTATCTTCTGAAGTTGCTCCTAAAAATAATAGTGGCTGATTTTTTAATTTTGAAATCGCTTCTTCCAGTCCTAAATTTTTAAGATTGATATAATTTCCACCCGATTGTAATGAAACCTTCTGAAGATCCTGATGATCTGCTGAAGTTTTGCTGTTTATAGCGAAGATCGGAATATTAAATTCCTGCTTAAAACCTCCAAAATTGTCTAATCCATCACTAAATAATAAAATGGCGTCACTATCTTCAGTATTAAAATTTAACTGACTATAAGCTGTACCACCATCATATGCCTGTGTTTTTAAAAATTCAAAAAATGACTTAGATTCACCATTTTCGACATTAAAAGATTTTACACCGCGTACTTTAAAATCGAACGTTACCAATTGGACTTCGACATCTTTTAAATACTCAAAATATTGTTTTAGAAGATCAGTTTCTTTTTGGAATTGCCGATCTTTTTCTGAATAGGAAATATCCCAAAAGATCCTGATTTTTGAAGGTTTTTGGCGAATGCGCTCTTTAGCCTCTATCGAACTATACCAGTAAAAAAAATCATCCTGAGCTACAAAAGTGGGGTTGGCATCTTTTTTAGCTATTCTGAAAATAAAATCCTGATCTAACCTAAAGCTTTCTTTATTGATTTCTGAAACTAAATTCTTTCCTAATTTCTCGAATTTCAGATTAGTTTTTACATCTGAAACATCCTCTACATCAGCAATACTAATTTTTAAATTGAATTCTTTAAGCTTTACATCATATTCTAACGGTAATTGATAAAATAATTCGTCTTTATTTAGAATTAATTCTTCATCATAAGCCAAAATCACGCGTTTATATGATTTCGGTTCAATTGGGAAAATTCGTGCCTTATAATTATTCCCCTGAGTTTTTTCCAGCAATGCAGGATCAATACGTCTTCTTACCGTACTTTCAAAAGCCACACGAGCTTTTTCCTTTTCTACAATTACGGCCTCTCTAAGCTTTCCGTTAATATCCAACGCAAAACGACTTACCTCTCTTCCTTCACCTAAAGGAAAACTCAATTCGCCTTCCAGTTGTTCATCATTAGGATTATAAAAAAATAATTCGAATGTTGTGGTGACCAGGTTTCCGGCAATTTTCACATCTACGTTTAACTTTGCAAGATCCAGTTTTTTATTGCCCACTTTAATTTCCGGTGAGTTTTGAGAAAACAACACCATGCTTGCCTGATACATCAGGAAACAAAATACTATAAATTTTTTCATAGGTAAGAAGTATGAAATACCTTATGAATTTAAAGGAATTTATTCAAAATCCCACCAAACTTCCTGCTTAAATTCCTGATTGAGTTGATATAACTCACCAATCTTCGGACTCACATAAGAAAGTCCTTCTTCATCAGCAGCTTTAGTAAAACGTTTTATAGGTTCGTTCCAGGGATGCATCGCTAATGTAAATTTTGCCCAGTGAACCGGAATTACTTTTTTGGCTTTTAGATCATTGGCTGCAATAACTACCTGTTCTGGAAATTTATGAATCTGTGGCCAGTCTTCCCCGTATTGTCCACATTCTAAAATTGCCAGATCAAATGGTCCAAATGTATCACCGATCTCCTTAAATTGAGGACTATAACCAGAGTCGCCACCCAAGTATAATTTGTAATCAAAAACTTCCAAAACAAAAGAGGACCAAAGCGTGTTTCCTCGTTTAAACAAACGTCCCGAAAAATGTCTTGATGGTGTTGCGGTAATTTTAAAATCATTCATAATTTCTACAGATTCCCACCAGTTTAATTCGGTTAACATTTTCGTGGAATATCCCCAATATTCTAAATGGGCGCCAACACCTAATGAACAAACCACACTTTTTACTTTAGTTTTTAATTTGGAAATAGTTGGGTAATCTAAATGATCGTAATGATCATGCGTAAGAAGCAAAACATCAACTTCAGGCATATCGTCTACACCATATTCATTAGCGCCATCGTAAGCTTTTCCGAAAAAAGAAACCGGCGAAGCATTTCCGCTGAACACAGGATCTACCAATATTGTATACTCATTTATTTTTAGCAAATAAGAAGAATGTCCAAACCAAACAAAAGCAGGTTCTTCAGCTTCTATAGTATTAAGATTGGTTTTTACAGAAGGAACTTTTTTTGAAGGATTTACAGATTTTGGCCGATTACGCATATCTTTCATCATCTTAAACATCGATACATTATTGGGATTAACCGAGGTTTCTTCTATGTTCTGAAAGCTATCGTTTCTATAGTTATCAGCCTGCTTAATTCTTTCTAATCGCTTTCCAGATGGTGCTTTTCCAAATTGTTTAATCATAATTGTTGAATATAACAACACTTTTGAATGTTGACCTATAAAGGTATCTATTAACGATCAATTGGCTTATTAATTATTTATGAAAAATAAAAATGTAAACAAAACTTGACATTTTATAAAACCACCCTATATTTATAAAATAAACTTTACTTTTAGTTAAATACATTTTACTTATGGATGCAAAACAAAATAACTGGCAGGGCGAACTAAAAAAGAACACTAAAGATTTGGCAATATGGACGTTTTTATGGGTTTTTACCTTAGCATTTGTTGCCTTTGGCCCAAAATTTATCTGGAATGAGAATAAAACCATCACAATAGTGATGATCATTGTGAACACATTTGTAGGGGTAGGCATGATTTTGATTAATCGTAAACAATTAATTAGCCAGGATCCTTTACAACGTAAAATAACTATGGATGCTATGGCTATAACTTTGGGTATTACGTTAGTTTTAGGAATTAGTTATTCTATGTTGGATATAACTAATCTAATTACTTTTAATGCAGAAATTTCACATTTGGTTCTCATTATGGGAATCACCTATTTAATTGCAATGCTAATAGGAAATGCTCGTTACAAATGAAAAATAGGATTAAAGTATTACGAGCTGAAAAAAACATCACTCAGGCAGAATTGGCCAATCGTGTTGAAGTTTCAAGACAAACGATAAACGCTATCGAAAAAGGCAAATTTGATCCCAGTTTACCGCTGGCATTTAAGATCGCCAGATTATTTAATTTGAAAATTGAAGACATTTTTTACGATGAAGAGTAATAACAAAAAAAGCGCCAGTCGGCGCTTTTTTATTGATAAGATATTGCTACAGGTTAATCGGCAATGTCCTGACCAAAATCTGGAAAACCTTTATCATCCCAGGTAAATGTTCTTGCTCTTGTATGACGGTTAAAATCGTAAAGAGAATTACCACGTATTTTTTCGTAAACACGAGCATGATAAATTAAAACATCGGTTTTGCCATCCTCGGCCACTGTAAAAGAACTATGGCCAGGGCCAAATCTTCTTAGTTCAGCACTTGTAGCAAAAACCGGTTTTTCAGATTTATGCCAAGATTCCGGATTCATAAGATCGGCATCCTCATCTGCCCATAATAATCCCATTGCATAATTAGCATCTGTAGCACTAGCTGAATAGGTCATAAAAATTTTACCATTTCTTTTAATCACTGCCGGGCCTTCATTTACAAAATAGCCAATGCGTTCCCAGTCATATTCTGGATTGGTAATTTCAATTTCTTCTCCTTTAAGCTTAGTGGGAGATTCCATTTTAGAAAGTAAAATTGAAGTTCCCCCCTCCTCTCTAACCGATTGCGCCCATGCATAATAGTGTTCGCCATTATGTTCAAAAGTTGTAGCATCTAAAGAAAAAGAATCTCTACTGGTTTCCATTTGTCCTTCTTCTTTCCATTCGCCCGTCATTGGATCTTCAGCATCATTAGACAGTACGAACATTCTAATTTTCCAAACATCTTCTACTTCTCCTGCCGCAAAATAGATATACCATTTTCCATCGATTTTATGTAGCTCAGGGGCCCAAATATGAGCTCCCATTTTTCCGGATTCATGCTTCTTCCAGATCACTTTAGGTTCTGCTGTTCCAAGACCATTTATTGTTTTCGACTGGCGCATTTCTATGCGATCGTATTCCGGAGCTGTAGCAATAAAATAATAGGTTCCATCTTCATCTTTAAAAACCCAGGGATCGGCACGCTGAGCTACGATGGGATTATGATAAGTGATTTCTTTAGATGGCTCTTCAGCATTAGCTTTTTCTCGATCGTTACTTTCAGCTGTATTGCAACTGAAAATTACGATCGACATTACATAAAATAAAATGTGTTTTAAGCGATAGAATTTTGTCGTCATTTGAAATGATTATAAATTTGATGTCTAATATCTAACATATTAACAAAAATAAAATATAAGTGCGAATTTTAAACTTAAAGTTATTTAGAAAATAAGATAAAAAAAGGAGCATTTAAAATGCTCCTTTTTGTTTTATAAAATTAGAAAATATTTTATTGCCCGTAAGTTCCTATTGAAATATTTTCGTTGGAACGACTGTTGAGGAAATAAATAGGATTACCTTCATATAAATTCCCTGTTATATCTACCTGAAGACCTTGTTCATCGAATAATATATCATCTATCGGTTTTAGTATTTCTCCTAATAAAGGTTCGTAGGCAGGATTAGACCAACCACCATCACCTATAATAAAGTAAGATTCTTCATTATTATAATAAGTTCCACTTATTAACCTATCCACATATGTAGCATCTTCGTTTGAATCTGATAAAACATATTCAACGAAGCCATATTTCGGTGCAACAAAAAATCCATATAAAGAAAGTCCGTAATTATCCATCAATAAACTATTTACTTCATTATAAATTTGTATAAATTCATTTGAAGATTGAGTTAGAGGCGATCCAGAAACGGCTAAACTAGTAAAATAATAATTGCTTAATACATCTATTACTTGAATAGGATCTCCGACAATAATTCTTACTGTTCCTGCATTTGTGCTTGCTGTATATTGATTATTAACTTCGTCATAAGTAAAATCAGTTATCTCCTCATCACCAATCATAATTGGTTTTTTTACAATTAATCCATCAGAATTAAAGGCTACTCCAAAAGAGACATCACTATCATCTAGATTAGTAAGGAATCGAGTGGATGCATTATAAACCAAATTATAGGTCACTTTCCCTTCTTTACCAGGAACCTCTAGTTGAAAACTTTTTGCTAATTGAAATTCTTTAGCTTTATCTAATGCAGCTGATAGATTGTCCCAATCTTCGGAAGAAGCTCTTTCAAAACGAAGCTTGATTTGATCTCTATTTGATCTAAAAATAAGATCTTCCCCTTCTTTTCCGTAATACAAGAATTCAAAATCACCCTTGTACCCTTTACCTGATAAGTTATTTGTAGGAGAATTATAACCATCTGATAATAAGTGAATATAATTCTTTGTAACAAAAGATAGCTTTACAGTAGAACCTAATTTCAATTCGAATTCGCTAACTTTTGGTACTATTGTTTCTGAAGAAAAATCGGAAGCCATAGTTACATTTTGATCATCGGTGAAATCGAAAATAAAGGTATATCCTCCAATTTGTTGCGACACATTGGTGTATTCAGGATCATCAGTAAAATAAGTTACTTTCCACCCATTTTCTGCACTTTGCAAAAGCTGATTTAGTTCTATTTTTTGAGCTTCTACACGCTCTGTCGCTGAAGCTTCAAATAAATCTTCCGGGTCATTATCATCACTACAAGAAAATACACTAGATATTAGTAATACTAATATTGCGAACTTATAGTTTATGGTTTTTAATTTATTTATAGTATTCATAAGTTTCGCTTTTATTGGTTAACAATTTCCTCTGTATTCCTTGCCACTACTTTCTGTAATTCATAAACATCAATATCAAAGGATTGATCAAAATAATCAGCCATAATCGTTTCTTTAGCTCGAATTGCTGATCGAGCTTGCGCGTTAGAGATACTATCTATAAAGTTATTCCAGCCATCATTATCGTAATTCAAGAAAAAATGAACCATTTCTGCAAAATCTTCAGTTACCTGAGACCGGGCATATGCAGATACAAAACCTAATTCATTAGCTTCTGCATCGGTTCCTTCGGACCAGTTTGCTGTATAGCTTGTTGGTGTTATATTTCCGAATGATTGTTCATCGAAAGGTTTAGTCTGATTTAAGATATGGGTATACTCATGCTGAATTGTTCCTAAAAACTGTTGCACGTTAGCTTTATTAGAAGAATCTAAAAAATCAACATTAAAAAACACAATTTTTTTACCTCCTTCTGCAAGACCTAAAGTTATAGTTCCTTCCGGATTAATATTGAAGCCTCCAGATAAAGCTAATTGACGAGGTGCAATATTTTTAATAAAATTCTCACCTCCTACTTCTGTATAACTATCTAACCATATTGATTTTATAATTTCTAAGGAAGGTCTTACTTTTTCTAATTCTGGTGGGTATAAATAACGATCTAAGTCGAATTCAGATTCTTCCCAACGGTAAACAACCTCTATATTGTAAGGATATACAAAATTATCTCGTATGTAATTATCTAGAGGTGTAAGCTCTGGAGTTTCGGTATCTAAAATACTATCTCCTTTAATTTCATCATCATCTGAACAAGAAATTATTCCGGTAACAAGAAATATAGCTGCTATTTTTAAAATATAATTTTTCATAATTTTTTTTAACGTGGATTATCTTCTATACCAAAAGCTGTTGCTGTAGGCGGAATTTGTAATTCTCTTCTTAAATCATTTGTTTTTAATGTATCCGTAGGCTGATTTGCAAATTCATGTACAACGGGTAGATGAAAGCGCTTAATATCAAACCAACGTAAGCCTTCTCCCCAAAATTCTCTTCTCCGTAATTCGGCTATAAATTTTACAAAAGCTGCTTTATCTTCATTCAATTCATAATAAGGTTGGTATTCTGAAGTAACCTGGTAATAGTTTAAAATATCATCAGTTAGCAACTCATCAGTTTGAGGATTATATCCAAATGTTTTTTTAGATAAGAAAATATTAATATCGGCTACAGATGATTCATAATTCCCCAACATCGCATTTGCTTCAGCTCTAGCTAAGAGCACTTCATCATAAGTTAATAGAGCTACTGAGGTACGCCTGTAACCTATATCTGCTGTAATATCAGTATATTCAAATATATAATCAAATTTATTAACTTTATAGGTTACTGAAGTCCCATACCAAGCTATAGAATAAGCCCAACCTTTTCCTACTGGATTTGCAGATTGAAATAATTCATTTAATAAATTTACCGATAAACCAAAACGTTGGAATGCAATATCTTCAAACCAATTAGAATAAGGTACTACTAATAATAAATTTGATTCTTCTTGAGGACTCATTACTTCAACTCTAATCTCACTTGTTTGCAAGTTATCGTAATAATACTCCCAATCTTTGATTTTATTCGAGGGATTCGTCAGAATATCTGTAGAATAAGAAACTACATTTTCCCAATCTCCTTTAAAAGCATAAAAACGTACAGCAAATGCCTTAGCCGCTTCTGGAGTAAAATGAAAAGTAGGCTGATTAAAGTTATTTTCTATCAACGGTAAAGCTTCTTCGATATCTTGTTGAATAAAATCGTAAACTTCTTGAACCGTATTTCTGCTATACTCTTTTATAGCATCTGTTTCCGGCTCTAATACATAGGGCACTCCTAAATCTGAATCAGCAGTAGCAGGATCATAATGTTTTGCCCAAATATTAACTAGCATAAAGTGATTGTATGCTCTTGTCAATAATGCTTCTGCCTTTTCCGCCTCTAAATCATATTTTCCTTCTAACTCTTCAATTGAAGCTAAAGCCTGGTTTGCTTGTGCAATTGCTTTATAGCAAGAATTCCAATAACTTATAGGAGTATCACTATCTTCAGTAGTAATTGGTTCCCAAGAATAGGCACTTAAATATTCATTTGAAGTAGCTGATATATTTCCTTTATCAGCAAAATTATCAGACATTGTTTCTAAAAAGGGTGCATAATAATTATCCGGATAGGCACCCACCAATAACTCTTGCACTTTTTCTTTATTATCTATTTGTGTCCTATTATCAGGAACTTCAGATAAATAATCTTCACAGGAAGATAGTATTCCAGTAAAAATTATGGCTAATAGTATATATTTTATTTTCATCTTTTCTCTTTTATAAACTTAGATTAAATGATAGCGTGTATTGTTTCATAATTGGATATGAAACACCTCCTGATATAAAAAACTCAGGGTCTTGTCCATTTAATTTATCATCAGAATAAATTAGAAATGGATTAGTAGCCAATAACTTTAAAGACATATTACTCAAACCGATACTTTTTGCAAGTGCCTTGTCGAATGTGTAAGCCAGCGAAACATTTTTCATCCGCACAAACCCGCCATCAGCTACTCTTGCAGTAGAGTAATTGTAGGCGTTATAAGCTATATCTAAATTTGAAATTTGACTAAATCTACTATCTGAAATTACAGGTATATTAGTTACATTTTCATCACCTGGTAGCAACCACCTATTTTTATATTCTTTGGTAAATACATCACTATCTGAATATTCATCACTATATGATGGATTTAATCGAACTTTATTACCCCATGATGCTGAAACAAAGAAATTTAAACGCCAATTTTTATAATTAAACGTATTCGAAAATCCGGCTGCATTATTAGGTTCTACATTCCCCTCATATACTAAATAATCCGTTATATCTACATTGTCTTGAAAATAAGCACCTGTAACCGGATTTTCTCCTTCGGGAAGTATAAAAGTTGGTAAACCACGATCATCTAAACCTTGAAAATTATAAGAAAAGAGTGAATTTCTCGGATATCCTAAAACATTTCCTCCAGTAACATCCACTATATCTATAACCTGAGGAACAGCTTCTAATTTTGTTATTTCTTGTGAAAACGTAGAAAAATTTAAGGTTGAAGTCCAACTAAAATCTTCTGTTTGAATGTTTTTTGTATTTATAGAAATTTCAAAACCTTCGGTAGTCATATCCGCATTATTAATTTGCTTTAGAAATTGCCCTCCTATACCTGATGTTTTTACAAAATCAATTAAATCGAAACCTTTACGAATATAATAATCACTACTAATTTGAATACGATTATTGAATAAACCTATATCTAAACCTAAATTTGTTTCATATTGTTTCTCCCAAGTAAGATCTTTATTTTGTAAGTCTTCTATATTTAAAACATTCTCACGTTGCGAAACTAATCTTCTAAAAATTATATCACTAGTAAATATACCTAGTGAATTTGTAGCAGGACCTGATGTTGCTGTTAAACCATAAGATGGTCTGAATTGTAGATTACTAATAAAATCCACATTATTCATAAATTTTTCATTAGTTATATTCCATTTTCCTGAAACTGACCATGTAGGCAACCATCTAGAACTAGTAGATATTCCTTGTCTGTTAGAGCCATCGTATCTACCAGTAGCAGAGAAAACATATTTATTATCAAAAGCATATGTTGCTTTTGCAAAGAAGCTTACCGTTCTTTCTTTCTCTATTGTTTTTCCAAAATACTTACCGCCTTCTCCAATATATTTATCAAAAAAATTAGGATCAGTATTAGGAACATAACCTTTATCGTATTGAATACCATAACCTTCAAAAAAAGTTTCTTCTCGGTCTACAAATCGTAAATCTTGGCCTACTAATACATACAAATCATGGATATTATCAAATTTATTATTATAAGTTACCGTATTTCTTAAATAATAATTCTCTAGATAATTCTCTCTTCTGGTGTAAATTCCACCATAGGGTAATACCGAAATAGGTGCTGCTGTTGGATCTTCCGGATCAGAATATAAGAAAGGATTATTATCTCTAATAATAGTGGTTTCCATAGAGCGATATGCATTAGCAGCATTTGCATTTTCTGTTACATTATGCTCGTTTGTACTTTTTACATACCTCCCGGAAGCTGTTAAATTGTACGACAAGTTTTTGGCAAAATCATAATTTGCACCTACCTGAAATAGATAATCTAACACGTTTAAATCGATATAATTATTATTTAACTCGTTTAAAATATTAAAATCTGCATAATTTTTCCAAGTATATTCTAGATTACCATTTTCGTCATAAGGACGAACTGTTCTATTAGTAGTAAGTGCGTAACTAAATGGATTAATATCAAAATCTCTAGAAACTTCTCCACGGACTACATCGGTATTCTGAGAATATGTTCCTGGTGCTTCTTGCTCTCTATTAGATACTTTTGAAGAAAGTGTAATGTTTAATTTATCATTTAAATAAAATGTATTTTTAAATGACGCTGTAAGTCTTTTTACATCATCGGCTACAGTTAAACCAGGATCATTAAAAAAACTTATTGATGCATAGTATGCATTTGATTTTCCTCCTCCTGTAAAACTTAAAGAATGATTTTGTGTTAACGATTGTTTAAATAATACATCAAACCAATCGGTATTGGCCATTTCGTATTGCTGTAAAAATTGATTACGAGCCTCAGGAGTGTTTTCTAGAAGAAAATTTCCGGTTTCTGCATCAAAAGTATTAATACGATCGTACATTCTGTAATACACACCACCTTCAGAAGATTGTACTACATCAGCTGGATTTAAAAATCCTTTCGCCTCTAATTCTTTTAAGATACTCATAGTTTCCTGAGAATCTAAAATATCATACTGAGAATATTGCGGCTTTGTACGAACGGATAAATTTACCGAATAATTAATTGTAGCTGGAGTTTCTTTTCGCCCAGATTTTGTAGTTATTACCACCACTCCGTTTAAAGCACGTGCCCCGTATAATGCTGTTGCAGAAGCATCTTTTAAAATTTCTATATTCTGAATGTCGTTTGCATTTAATCCGGCTATTGAAGATCCTATAAGCGTAGTTGCATCTCCAGAAGTTAGTTCGTCAAAACTAAGATTAATAATGTCCTCTTGAACAACACCATCTATAACAAACAAAGGCTTTGTATCTCCAAAAATTGAAGAAGCACCACGTATCGTTATTTTAGGTGCTGCACCAAAAGTACCAGATACATTTTGTACATTGATACCGGCTGCTTTTCCTTCTAACATTCTAGAAACATCTAGCATTCCTTCTACGTTTAATTCTTCAGCATCAATTGTAGAATTGGCACCTGTAAATAAACGTTGTTCAACAGTTTCGAAACCTGTAAAAACAACTTCGTCTAATTGAGAAACATCGTTCTCCAAAGTTATTACATAGTTTGTTTTACTCGAACTAATTGAAATCTCTTTAGTAATCATACCTACTGCTGATACTACTAAAGTTTCACCAACAGGTACAGTTAACGTAAAATTACCATCAAAATCAGTATATGTTCCAATACTGGGATTACTTTTAACGGTTACATTTGCCGATGCTACAGGTAAGCCATCGGTCGCCTCTATTTTTCCAGTAATTTTTCGTTGTTGAGCTGTCATACTAAAGCCCAGCATAAAAAGCAAAATTGAAATAGAATGGAGTAGTTTTTTCCTATTCATTAGATTTTTTTAAGGGTTTGACAAAAATTTTAGTTTTTTAACAATAAAACCAAAGTAGTTAAGATAAATCTAACATCAAAAAGAAAAAAACACTCTACACAGGATTAACTGTTAGGAATAAAATAACAATCTCATTTTTAGATAATTAAAAAGCACACGATATATGTTAAAATTAAACATTTAACACTTTCAACAATTATACATCAATAAAAAAAGCCAATTACATAGTTAATTTCATATAATTGGCTTTTTTATTAATTTTAAAAATTACCTGTTTATTCCTTTTTAAATACCTGCTCTTCCTTATCAAGGATCTTAATCATTTTAAAAGACTTCATTAAATGAAATAGACCAGGAAGTATAACTGTTCCTCCTATAATTAAAGAAACACCTAAAACTGTAATAACGCTATTGGGAGCTATATCTGCTAATAAATTCACATCTTTATTTGATGTTATTATTACATTAGGAAAGTGAGCTATTAAGGCTGCAAACATTATTAAGACCACTTGTATTCCTGCAAAATATCTACTTAAAATTCTACGCCCAGAACGTATATATTTCCATAATGGAATTAACAATATAGCTGAAATAATCACGCAAGTTACCGATATAGGATTGCTTACAAAATCTCGTATAAAATCAATATTATTTAAAAATCCATAACTAATCAATATAAAACCCAAAACTACTAATACAACCGTAAAAGTTTTAGATTTACTAATGTACATTTTTCGAGTATTCCCATCGCTTTCACCTATAAGCAAGGTTGAAGCTAAAAAACCACATAGTGCTGCATAAAATAATCCCATTAATATTGAAAATACATTGAACCATGGAGCAACATACAATTCGTAAAAACTATAATTCTCATAATTTGATGTAATTATTAACTTCCCTCCTACCAATGCAGCAAAACACATCCCCAGAAAAACAGGTGTTAAAAAGCTAGATATTCGAAAAAGTCCGTTATAAATAAGCTGAGAATTGTCATGATAAGCATCATAATGCCGAAATACAAAGGAAACTCCTCTCATTGTTATTCCTAATAATACCAATGTTAATGGGATATGTAAATATACCGTCATGATATTAAAATAAATCGGAAAACCTACCCATAAGATAACTAGTAGAATAATTAGCCAAATATGATTTGCTTCCCAAATCGGCCCCATCACTCTGTAAATAGTATCGCGGTTTACTTTTTTGTTTTCTTTCGAAGAAAACAACTCTACAATACCTGCTCCAAAATCGGCTCCTCCTAATAATACATATAATAGCAACGCAAACAATAGGAAAAAAAGAACTACATATAACATAATTAATCTTTTTGTGTATTTAAGGCTTTAATTTGGCGCGCCATTAACCATGTAACGGTTGTTCCCAATAAAAAATAGACCCCTAAATACATGTAAAAACTGAATTTCATTCCGGGCATAGGGGTAACAGCTTCACTAGTTTTCATAACTTGATAAATAATCCAAGGTTGCCTACCAACTTCTGTTACTACCCAACCAGCTTCTAAAGCCAAAAAACCAAGTGGAGCTAATAACATATAAAACCACCAATATTTTTTGCTATTCATCCAGCTTTTCTTTTTTAAACTAATAAAATATATTAATCCAGCTAAAGCTAACAACGTCCCAATTCCTACCATAATTTGAAAAGAATAGTGTACTATAGCAACTGGTGGAATTTCATCTTTAGGAAATTCATTAAGCCCTTTAACTTCTGCATCAAAATCACCAAATGCTAAAAAGGAAAGTGCATTTGGGATTTCAACTTTATAATTAACTTCTTGATTTTCTTCATCTACAACTCCTCCTAAAAAAAGTGGAGCCCCTTTTTCAGTTTTAAAATGAGCTTCCATAGCGGCTAATTTTGCAGGTTGCCGTTCTGCTATATCTTTGGCTGAAATATCACCGCTAATTGGCTGTAATATTGCTGCTATAGCTCCAAAAAATAATGCTATTTTAAACGCTTTTTGATGCACTTCTACGGCTTTTCCTCTAAGAATTTGAAAAGCATGAATTCCGGCAACTCCAAAACTGGTTGCTACAAATGCAGCCAACGTCATATGTAATGCTTGTGAAAACCAAGCCGGATTTAATAAAGCAGCAACCGGATCTATATTACTAAATACACCATTGTTATAATCGAATCCAGTCGGAGCATTCATCCATCCATTAGCAGCTACTACTAGTATACCAGATAAAACTCCTGCAAGTCCAATAATTACTCCAGTAAACCAGTGAAACTTTTCGGGCAAATTTTTCCAACCATATAAATAAAAACCTAAAGCAATCGCTTCAACAAAAAAAGCAGCTCCTTCTAATGAAAACGGCATACCTATAATTGGTCCGGCACGCTTCATAAATTCAGGCCATAACAAACCTAATTCAAAAGATAGTGCAGTTCCGGAAACTGCTCCAGTTACAAAAAAGATAGCTACTCCGCGAAGCCAAGCTTTTGTCAACTTTAAGTATACAGGATTTCTAGTTTTTAACCATCTGCTATGGGCAACGATCATAAAAAATGGCATCACCATACCAATACACGCAAAAATTATGTGAAAACCCAATGTGAAAGCCATTTGAAGGCGGGCATAATCTAAATTTTCCATTCTACTATTTTAAAAACAGCTTATTTTCAATACAATAAAAAATAATCCATTATCTATTATTCTCTGTGTCTAATTTAAATATTCTATCATCGAAAACCTTGCTTTAAAGCAGGAAAATTGCTGCTATTAATTATTTAAAATTTATTTCTTTTTAAAAGACTGATATACTTAACTCTCGCCATATAATATAAATCCCCATTACTAAAACCAACCAGCCAAATATTTTTTTTAATCCTTCTGGTTTTAGGAATTTATTTAAATATATACCTAAAAATATTCCTATAATTGATATTGCTGTAAATGAAAGCAAAAATGACCAAGCAATTTCTAAATGAGATAAATCTCCAGTAAAACCAATTATAGAATTCAATGCGATGATAAATAAGGATGTTCCTACGGCTTCTTTCATTTCTAAACCCACTAAAAATATCAAGATGGGAACAATCATAAAACCACCTCCGGCACCTACAAAACCCGTTACTATTCCTGTTATTATTCCAAATAATACAGTAAGTCCATATTTTGGTGAGGATGAAGATGACGTTTTAGGAAGTTTCTTTTTAAAAATCATAGAAAATGAAGCCAAAATCATTAAAATGGCAAATAAAACCATTATCAGTATTTCTTTAGTCACTTCAAATAAACCGATGTTGAATAAATGCTGAGGTATTGCCGGCACAATGAATTTTCGGGTACAGAAAATTGAAAAAACAGCGGGTATCGCAAAAACTAAAGAGCTTTTTAAATTTATTCTTCCCTTTTTAAAATTATCGTAAGCTCCTACTGCAGAACTACAGCCTACTACAAATAACGAATAAGCTGTTGCTATTACAGGATTTATTCCTAAAATATAAACAAATATAGGAACAGTTAAAATAGATCCTCCTCCACCAATTAAACCTAAGACTAAGCCTATGAATAAAGCTGAAAAATAACCTAAAAAATGTACAATATCCATTTCTAAAATTTGGACAAATATAATAGTCCTTTTTTTAGGAATTGGCAACCTTAGTTACACAATCTTTATGTGGTTTCTAAAAAGCGTAATTTTATTATCGATTTCTAACTTTTTCAGTATTCTTGAAACAACAACTCTAGAGGTATGTAAATCTATAGCTATTTGTTTATGCGTAATAGTTAGATCTTTATTTTTATTTATTAAAGCTTTATTTTGAAGATATTTGTAAATCCTACTATCCATATTTAAAAATGCAATAGTATCTATAGTTCCAAGCATTTCTTTTAATCTGGTATGATAACTATTGAAAACAAAATCTCGCCATGATTTATATTTACCTAGCCAGATTTGCATTTTTGATATCGGAATCATGATTACTTTGGTTTCTTTTTCGGCTATTGCTCTAATTTCACTTTTGCTCTCTCCTAGACAACAATCTAGAGACATTGCACAAGTTTCTCCTTGCTCTAAAAAATAAAGTAGAAGCTCATCTCCTTCTGTATCTTCTCGTAAAACTTTTATTGCACCGCTTATTACTAAAGGCATAGAAATAATACGAGCGTTGATGTCGATAATAAAATCGCCTTCTTTAAATTGCATTAGTTTTCCAGAAATCGCTATTTCCTCGAGCAATTCTTTTTCAAATATAGACTGATAAACAGTAAATAGCTCTTTACTCATAAATAAGACTTCAGAAATTAATTATGAATTAAAATGATAGAAAATATATGCAGACATCACAAGCTAAGCTTTAATTCCTGATAATTAGATTTTAATAACTCTAAATTTTTCATTTTTTTGGGCTGGAGTATATCTTTTCCGTAAGAAGTAAAATACGTATGGGATTCTAAAAACATTATATTGTTTTCTATCCATTCAATATCACTATAGCTTTTATTAAAACATTTATTCCATTCCTGCCTTAGGCGTTTATTATAATTTATAAAGGAGCCTGAACCTAAATGCGCTAAATCAGCATCGCAAATTACTTCTTCTAACTTACTACTTGGAGTTTGTGGCATTTTAGTAGCTACTATGCAGGATTTAACTCTTTCTATTTTTTCTTTAGAATATCCCAAGCTTGTAAGGAAACAATCTGCTTTTTCGGCACTTATTTTTTCATGACCATTAAATATTTCACCATTTCCGGTATCATGAAATAAAGAAGCCAAACTTACCACCTCTTTATCCTCAAAAGATAAATTTTCGTAGTCTGAAATTTTTCTCGCAAACTGAAAAACTTCTAGGGTATGTTGTATGTTGTGATAAGGCAAACTATAGCAACGGCTATTGCGTAGCATAGCATGGCAATGCTTCATTGCTTTTTTTAAAATCGTTGTTTGTCTATATTCAATCAGGAGTAAAATTTTTAATTAAAAGTGTAGTTGCTACTATAGTTATATAGTTCAAAAATTTAAATTATTAAAAATAATCAGCATTCTAAAATTAAGAAGTACTAAAATTATTTTTTTAACGTTATGATTTAATTTTATTGTCTTTCTTTAATAATTTTTTTTCGATGTGCTATACCCCATCTACTTAATGCATCTAATATTTCCGACAACGAATTACTATATTCTGTGAGCTCATATTCTATTACCACTGGTGTATCATGTTCTATTTTACGTTCTACAAATCCATTCAGTTCTAAATCTTTTAATTCTCTAGATAACATGCGTGCAGAAATTCCTAATGCTCTCTGAAGTTCATTAAAACGCTTTGTATTTTCCTTTAAAGCCATTATAATTTTTAGTTTCCATTTTCCGCCAATTGCATAAAGAGCATCATCTATAGATCCTAATTTACTTTCACATGTTTTCTTGTCTAGTAATTCACCCATTTTATCTACTTACTTTTGTAAAGTAAATATACAATTCTGATGTAATTTAGAAGTAAGCTTTATGTTTTTTTACGATGATTTTTTTATTCGTAAAATAATTTATTAGATTAATTGTACCTTCGAGTTTACAAATGGCACTAAAATCTAAAAAACAGTTACCCTATTTTTTTACGGAATCCCCTAATGATACAAAAGTATTACGGGGTACTGTTATTATGCCTGATATTAGCGGATTTTCCAAATTTGTTGAGAATATAGATGTAGAAACAGGAAAAATAATTATTTCCAAACTGCTAAATGTAATAGTTAAAAATAACATTCTAGACCTTCAAATTTCAGAAATTGAAGGTGATGCTATTTTATTTTATAAATTCGGAAAAGCAATACCTGTTTCAAAAATTTTGAAGCAATACGAACTTATATATACTGCGTTTTTTCAAGAAATTGATAGATTAAAAGAACAATATAAAGCTATTAATTTTGACTTATCAATTAAGCTAATTGCTCATTTTGGTTATTTTGCAAAATTTAATGTAGGCACTTTTGAAAAATTATATGGCAAAACTGTAGTTGAAATCCATCGATTATTAAAAAATTCAATTTCAGGGAAAGAATACGTGCTAATTACCAATTCCCTTATAAAAAATACAGAGGATAAATCTACTTTATCATCACAAAAATATATGGTGAAAGAAGGTTTTGAAATTTACGATGAAAATTCAAAAATTAACTACACTTATTTCAAATCAAAAAAGTAAGACTAAACAGATAATAGTTTTTACAACTTCATACTTATTTTTTGATACATTTTTTTCCAGCAATTAAATTTGCTGTACTTTTACATTGCTTTAGGGGTATTCAGTAAAGAATTGAGAGAGTCCCTTTGAACCTGATGCGATAAAACGCCGTAGGGAAAAGTTTTAGATGATTTTTTTCATCTTTTCTACTTTCCTGTTTTTTCAGAATTTCCACCTGAAGCTTAATTTTTTTAATATCTCACGATGGAAAATACACTCTGGAAACATATTGAAACTGTAAAAAAAACAGTGCCTCTCATTCATAATATCACCAATTATGTAGTTATGAATAATACCGCAAATGCACTTTTAGCTGCAGGAGCATCTCCCATTATGGCCAATGCGCATTCTGAGATGGAAGATATGGTTTCTATTTGCCAAGGCTTGGTTATTAATATAGGAACTTTAACCGAATACTCGGTAGAGTCTATGTTAATAGCAGCAAAATGTGCTAATAAAACAAATACACCTTGGGTTTTAGATCCTGTTGGAGCCGGTGCTACAACATTTAGAAACGAAACCTTATCAAAATTAATAGCCCTAAAACCTACTATAATCAGAGCAAATGCTTCCGAAATTTTAGCACTTGCCACAACCAATAATCTATTTACAAAAGGAGTCGATAGCACAGCAGAAAGCAATGAAGCTATTTTGGCTGCTAAGGAACTTAACAAAAAATATGGAGCCGTTATATCTATCTCCGGAGCAACTGATATTATTATTGATGGTGACCAACAAATTCATCTTTCAAATGGAAATAAACTAATGACAAAAGTTACCGGATTGGGCTGCTCAACTTCTGCTATTACTGCTGCATTTGCTGCAGTAATTCCTAATAAATTTGAAGCTACCTGTACTGCAATGGCATTATTTGGAGTTTGTGGAGAATTAGCTGCTAAAAAATCTGATGGGCCGGGAACTTTACAATTACATATTTTAGATGAGCTTTTTTCTATTTCAGAACGAGCATTCCAAACTACTCTAAAATTGACTATTAAATAAAAATCAAATGGCATTTCCATTTTCATTATATCTTGTTATTTCTGAATCAAATTGTATACATCATTCTTTAGTTCAAGTTGCTGAACAAGCAATTAAAGGCGGTGTAGATATCATTCAATTACGTGAAAAAGAGCTATCGAACTCGCAGTTTATTGAAAAAGCTTTAGCCTTAAAAAATATAACCGAAAAATACAATATTCCGCTTATTATTAATGACAATGTTGAAGTAGCAAAAACTGTAAATGCTTACGGAATTCATGTAGGCAACAGCGATATGCCACCAGTAAAAATTAAAGAAGTTTGGCCTGAAGCATCTTGCATTGGGTATTCTATAGAATACTTAAATCAATTACAAAATGAGAATACCGCTATTGCAGACTACTTAGCCGTTAGCCCTGTATATTCTACAGCTACAAAAATCGATACTATTACCGAATGGGGTATTGAAGGTATAGAATCCATAAGGAGCAAAACCAAAAAACCTTTAGTAGCTATTGGAAATATGAATGCTGATAATTGCAAATCGGTTATAAACGCAGGATCCGATTGTATTGCGGTAGTTTCCGCTATATGCTCAGCTAAAAATCCAGAAAAGGAAGCGGCTATTCTCAAAAACAATATTCTAAAATCTAAAAAATCATGACTCATTATACGACTCCCTCTGTATTAACTATTGCCGGATTCGATGGTAGTGGCGGTGCTGGAATTCAAGCTGACATTAAAACTTTCTCGGCACTCGGATGTTTTGCTACTTCAGTTCTTACTGCTTTACCGGTACAAAATACTACTGGTGTAAAAAACATCTTTTCAATACCACAAAAAGCCGTTGCAGAACAAATTGTAAGTATTTTTGAAGATATCCCTCCTAAATCTATAAAAATAGGTATGGTACATAGTACTGAGTTAGTAAAAACAATTGTTAATGGTTTGAAAAATTATACTAATATTCCTATTGTTTTTGATCCGGTAATGGTGGCTACTAGTGGCCATACGCTTATTGAGAAAGAAACCATACATGCTTTAAAAAATGAATTAATTCCAATATCAAATATTCTTACTCCTAATTTAGATGAAGCAGGAATTTTAGCAGATATGGAAGTTAAAACACTTGAGGACATGAAAATTGCCGGCGAAAAAATAATGAATTTAGGTTGCCAATCTGTTTTAGTAAAAGGAGGACATTTACAGACTTCAAAAATCACCTCTGTTTATTTTGATGCCTCAGGTAAAATGTTGTGTTACGAATACAATAAAATTGATACTAAAAACACTCATGGTTCCGGATGTACACTTTCTTCTGCAATTGCAGCATACATTGCTAGAGGTTACAATTTTGAACAAGCTGTTAAAAATGCACAAGAATATGTTCACCAAGCCGTTTTATATGCTAAAGACTTAGTTATTGGAAAAGGGAACGGTCCACTAAATCACTTTTATAACCCCGAAAAACTAATTAAAAATGAAATGGTCTAAATCAACTTGGGAAGCCATTACTCCCATATATAGTAAAATTATAGAAATGCCTTTTATAAAGGAATTAATGGATGGTAGTTTACCACTTGAAAAATTTCAATTTTATATGGGGCAAGATTCTATTTACTTAGAGCACTTTGGAAAAGCATTAGCCATAATAGCCGCAAGATGCCCCTACTCTAAGGATACAATGTCCTTTTTGCAATTTTCTGAAGGTACTATAACCGTTGAAAGAGCTTTACATGAATCGTATTTTAAAATGTATGGCTTAACCGAAAACACAGAAATACAACCTGCTTGTCACCATTATATACATTTTTTAAAAAGTGTTGCTTCTTTAGAAAATATAGAAGTTGCCATGGCAGCCGTTTTGCCTTGCTTTTGGATATATAAAGAGGTAGGCGATTATATTGTTGCTAATCAAACAGACAAAGAAAATCCTTATCAAGAATGGATTGCGACCTATTCCGGTGAAGAATTTGGTGAAGCTGTACAAAATGCAATTGATATTTGTAATCGATATGCAGAGAAGACAACACCAAAAACAAGAGAAAAAATGACGCAAGCATTTAAAGATGCTTCCTATTTAGAATATTATTTTTGGCAAGCAGGTTACAATTTACGCTCTTGGTAAAACTATTAAAAAAACCTGTTTAAAACAGGTTTTTTTAGTTATAACTATTCTGATACTTCCTTATAATTGCTTTTATTTAGTACATGTTTAGGGAGCAGACCGTACTTACGTTTAAAAATTTTCGAAAAATAACTTCGGCTAGAAAGTCCTAACTCATATACAATTTCTCCTACACTTTTTTCGCCTTCAATTAACATATTCATTGCTAAGTTTAATCGAATATCCCGAATATACGCATTTACAGTTTTCCCATAAATTTCTTGAAATCCATCTTGAAGCTTATTAACATTTACACCACTTATTTTTGCTAATCTCTGTACGGTTCCTATATTTCTTATGTTTTTATTAATATGATCTACCGCACGCTCTAGTGCAATTAAATCTCGTTTTTTTACTCTTGATTCTTGATAGGTTTCATCATTTTTAAACTGGACGAGTAAATAGGCTAAAATTTCTAAAGCTTTTCCTCCTAAAAAATTTATTCTTGGAAAACCACTTAATCTGCAATCTTCAATAGATTTAATTAAATCTAAAGTTTGTAGCCCATAAGTTCCAGTTTTAAAAATTGAATTTTTAGAATTTACGTCTGCAAAAATTTGAAAGTAAGTAGATTCTATTTCATGCAAATCAAAAGATAAATAATCTTTAAAACGATTTCTATCAATCTCAAGATAACAAAGAACTATTTCTTTATCTGGTTCAAATTCTAAATATTGGTAATCTTCTGCCTCAGGAGCAGCAATAAGGTGTTGGTGATTTAATAAATTAGACTTAGTATTACTGTTTCCTAGGCCTGTACATATTTCACCTCCAATACAATAAATAAATCGAATAGGTTTTATCCAGTTATGATAAATATGAAAACTAATTTTTTCTTTAAAGTTTACTCTGATATTATAAAGACCAATACCATTGGGGAAATTAATTCCTCTAATTTGCCCAGCTCCAAAAACTGACGGAACATTTACTGCATATTCACCTAAACTATTTTTATATCCTATATCAAAAATCTTCGCTATTTCCGGTATAAAATCATCTACATTTTTTATTTCTAGACGATACTTTTTCATCTGATAATTTTAAAACAGTTAAAAAAACTATTTTTTAAAATACATCAATATTTTTTTATTTATTTTAAGTATTTCAGTTAAAATTTTCTTAAAACAAGAAATACTTACCATAACTCATTAAAAACCAATATTTACCATAAAACCTATATAAAGTATTAAAATTATATAATATTTTATTTTTTTAATAGAAGTAAACAAATAATTGTTTAATTTAAAGCTAACCTTTAACCATAAAATCATGAAAATAGCCATTATTGCAGATCATCGTCAGGAAGTGCTACCTCCATATAAAGGCGGCTTAGCTATGATAACTCACAAGTTATATAAAAAATTAGAAGAGCGTGGTCATGAAGTTCGTATATTCTCGAATACAGATTGTAATTGCCAAGACTTAAATTATTTAGACAATCAATTTTCCGAATATGATTGTTTTCCTTGTAATTCTTACAATTCTTTTGATGCCTCAGCTATAAAAAGTTCTATATTCTATGCTGAAATTTTTCAACATTTAAGAGATTACGAATACGATATAGTACAAAATCATTCATTGCATTACCTTCCTATTGTACTAGGTAATAACCTGAATACCAATTTCATAACAACAATACATACATTAGAAATCCCAGATATTAAATTTGCACTTAATCATATTAAAAAATCGGTAAATCAAGAATTAATTTTAGTTAGTAAATGCCTTCAGAATAGGCAAACTGAAACCTTGAATGCAAATACTGTAATACACAATGCTATTGATTTAGAAGACTGGTCTCCACAAACCAAAGTTACCGGTGGATATTGTATGTGGTATGGAAGTTTTTGTAAGCAAAAAGCACCACATTTAGCGGTAGAAGTTGCTTTAAAAGCCGGAATGCCTATAATTTTAGCCGGAAGAGGAAAAAACACCGAATATTTTAAGCGATTTATAGAGCCTCTATTAAAAAATTCATTAGTTTCATATGTAGGAGAACAAAAACAAAAACAACTTAATAAATTACTAAATAATGCCGCAGCCTTATTATTTACAAGTGTTTGGAATGAACCTTCAGCCCTAGCTATTTCTGAAAGTTTAGCCTCGGGTACTCCAGTTCTTTCTTGGAACATCGGGGTAGCACCAGAACTTATTATTCCGGAAGTAGGAAAACTTTTTGAACCTTTAGACACAACCGGTATGGCAGAAACCTTAAAAAATATAGGAAACTTTAATCGAAAAAAATGCCGGGACTATGCAGAAAAAAATTGCAATATTGAAAATACCGTAGATGCTTATCTCAACTTTTATGAAACCCTACAAAATGAAAACGTAGAAGCTTATTAAAAAAGTAAAAATTCGGTATTTAATGTAAACATGTAATTTTTTGTCTCGGTTTCTTTATCCAAATTAATCACACCTATTTTTCCTTGTAGGTAAATCCGAATGCTTTTATTTATTGTAGCTCCTACAAACGCATTTCCTCTTACATCAAATTTATTGGAAATGTTTATCAAAGAGTTAGTGTCGTGGCTTACTAAAAAAGCGACACCAAGCCCTAAACCATAATAAAATTGTCCTCTATTACCAAATCTATTTAAAACTGAAATATCAACATCTGCATAGTGCAAATTGTAATTTAGATTCTCAATTTTAAATCCATAATTGGCATATTGAGCGGTAATAAATGGCCGAGTTCCTCTCCACCGTTCTTCTTTAAAATATCGAGTAATTCCTATTTGATAGCCAATTTTAGCATCGTAAGATACAGGCTCTGGATTCGCTAATTCGCCATTAATATAAACATCTACTGAGCCTCCTACCGTACCGCTTCCTATTTTTGCTACCCATCTTTTTTCCTGAGAATGAGCTGACAAACTACTGAAAATAAGAAATAAAGCAAGTGCAAATGAATAACTGTAATTTATTTTCATACTATAAATTGAATGCTGCAACTTTTTCATTTCCGTAGTAAATAATACCCTCGCTTAAATCCTTGGGAACTGAAAAATAAATATCGATTTTAGTGTTTCTTATTTTCGCATGTCCTCGATAAGGCGTAAAATAGATAGGATCCCATTTTTTTCCGAAATTAAAACTGGGAGAATAATCGGTATAGCCCGCTACTGTATACTCTTTAAAAGTATCCGGAATTTCTGGATTGTAGGTTAAATAGGGTATTTAATCCTGTTTTTCATGAATTAAAATATCAAAGCCAACATACATCATTATGGCTCCCCAAATATATTTCATATCAACAGGGCGCAAACGCAGTTTGTAATTTGATGCTAGCAGATAAAACTTATTCGGATCGAAGTCTGATTTTTTTTTTTTGATCTTGCACAATTAGTCTCAAAAAACTTTGAATTTTTCTTGACTTTTCTAAATTCGAAATTAAAATTATTTTCCTTATAACTTTCCTGTGTATAAGCACATACACAATAAAAAGCAAAAAACAGATAGAATATAAAATATTTCACTTATAACTAAAAATAATATAACGGTTACAAATAAAACTATTTTTAAAAAACACCCTAATTTATTTTAACTTTTCTTTAATAAAATTTAATTCTGCTTTCGTAATTTTTAAAGCAGTTCCATGTCGAGTTCCCTTTGGGAAAGTAACTTGGTCAGAAATATCTGTCCAATTCTTAAGATCTGTTGATGTAACGGCACCGTATTGATGATTGGTATATTTATCAAAATAAACAATGTATTGACCGTCAACCTTAATCATTGTTGGACCTTCAGCCCAATATTGTCCTGTAATGGGTTTACTGGCATCACTGTATGGTCCGGTTAAATTTTCGGCAAAAGCTACTTTCAAATTCTTTTTTGCAGGCTCTCTGGTCTCATCCTTTAAGATCATAACATATCTTCCATCATGCCAGCTTATACTGGCATCAATCACATTAAATCTTGGCTCATACAAAAGTTTAGTTTCAGAATATTCTTTAAAATCTTTAGTAGTTACATAGTACATACGATGATTATATCCACTATCCATATCAGATTGCGTCTCAGGAAATTTACCGGGAATAGTAGTCGCCCAGTAAATCATATATTCATCATTCTTTTTATCGTAAGTAATTTCAGGAGCCCAGCAATTTCTAGCCGTTTCTTCATTTTTCATAACCGGAATCAATTGTTGCGGCGACCAGTTTATTAAATCTTCAGAAGAGGCATAACCAATCCCACGTTCGGTCCAACCAGTAGTCCAAACCATGTGGTAATTACCATCACCTCCTTTAATAATACAAGGATCACGCATTAATTTTTGTTCCCCAACCTCGGGAGTTAATAAAGATTCATCATTATTTATAGTTTTCCATTTTAATCCATCCTCGCTATAAGCATAATGTAAACCATCTTCTCCATTCCCTTTAAAATAACTGAATAAATACACCTCTTTCTGGGCATTACAAGAGGTAAAAAAACAAATAAGCAATAGAAAACTGAATGCCTGATTTAATTTCATGGAATTTAATTTTTATAATGATGCAATTTAAGCCAGCTCAATAAGCTAGTTGGCCAGGTATTATTGGTAAGCTGTCTACCCATTCCGAATCCGTGACCACCATTCTCAAAAATATGAATTTCAGCAGGAACTTTATGTTCTTTCAGGGCTTTTAAATAGTTAAGACTATTTTCTACCGGAACAGCATGATCGTCCATCGCATGAATCAAAAAAGTTGGTGGGGTATTTTCTGAAACCTGAGTTTCATTAGAAAAATGTTCTACTAATTCTTCTGAAGCATTTTTACCAAGCAAACGCTCTCTAGACCCCTTATGTGTGATTTCACTAAATAAACTGACTACCGGATAAACTAATATTGAAAAATCCGGACGGGCACTTTTTTCTATGACTTCAGGATAGACTTTTTCATCAAAATGTGTGGAGAGCGTTGCCGCCAAATGTCCTCCTGCTGAAAAGCCCATAATTCCGATTTTATCGGAATCAAGATTCCATTCTTCTGCATTAAGTCGCAACAGTCTTACAGCTCGTTGTGCATCCATTAGTGGCCCTACAGATTTATCTTCCATAATTTGATCTGCGGGTAAACGGTATTTAAGTACAAAAGCTGAAATCCCTTCTGAAGCTAACCATTCTGCAAGTTTAAAACCTTCTTTATCGATCGCTAAATGGCTATAACCGCCTCCCGGAAAAATAATTACCGCACTTTTTAACGAATCTCCCTTTGCTAAATACGCATAAAGTTTTGGTTCTTTAACTTTGCTTACGCCGGTTAATTGGTCGCCATCAAACTTTTGCTCTTCCTGATACTCTTTATTTTCTATACTTCCGGGAATTTTATCTTCCCAAAGCGATATTTCAAAATCCTGCGCTTTACTACTAAAAGCACTAAATAAGAGAAAAAGAATAACTAATTTTCGCATAATTAAGATTGGATTCTATAAACTTCAGCTCCTGCCAATAAAAAGCAGCCTAAGCCATAATCTTCAAAATCTGGAATCTTTTCGTAAGATAGGGGCTGCCCGTCTTTTGGCTCTTTTCCGGTAGATTGCACCCAACCTAAAAATCCATTTTCATGCAGACTTTCTTTTATCATTGCATTCCAGGCCTTGGTAATTACCGGCATATATTTTTCCTTATCTAAAATTCCATTGTTTACACCATAGGCCATACCGTAAACGAATAACGCAGTTCCAGAAAGTTCTTTCCCACCAAAGTGACTTTCGTCATGTAAACTTACATTCCAAAAACCATCTTTACGCTGAACTTTTACCAAAGCTTCAGCCATCGCTTCAAGATCCTTCTTGTATTGATCTTCATGTGCTGTACCTTCAGGAATAATAGATAACACTTTTGCTAAAGCTCCTATTACCCATCCGTTTCCTCTACTCCAATACGAATCTTCTCCGTTTGGCTCAGTATACGGCGGATCAAAATCTGCATCTCTCCACCATAATCCATCTTTTTCATTAAAAAGTCCGTTTCCGCCAATAGAATTTCTGGTATCCATATACATTTTATACATCTTTTCGTAGTAGCGAGAATCGCCTTCTAAAACACCCATTTTCGCAAATACGGGCATTCCCATTTGTATGGCATCAATCCAGTCCCAATCACCAGTTTGCGGAGTAACCAAAAACTTTTGCATACAAGCTCTCGTGTTCTTCAATTTTTCAGGATTGGGTTGTAAATTGTAAAGATCTATATAGGTTTGTGCCGCACAATAGTCATCTGCATTTCGAGTTTCATTACCACTTCTAAATCCCCATTCGTGAAAATCTGCCCAGTCCAATGCATATTTATAATATTCGTCTTTTGGCATAATTTCGTGCAAAGCCATTAATCCCTCGTAATAAACACCACGCGTCCAGATATTACTGGGCCGTTCTTTATTTGTAATAATAGTTTTACCTACATCCAGCCATTTTTGCATAAAATAAGCATTGGCTAATTCCATTTCTTTTAAAACCTGATCGCGATCGATTTGTTGAGCAAAACTCAACTGAGAACAGATTATAAGAAACATTAAAAGACTACTATTTTTCATGATTTCAGATTATTATTGTTTTTTAAGGGAATAAGTTTTACCGGACTTACTAAACCTGATGGCATTGGATCCCATTTGGTTGCATCAAATTTTTGGTAATCTTTATTTACCATATTGATTTCGTAGAAAGTTTTCCAATCCTCTCCTCTCATTTCTTTAGCGCGTAATCGATTAGCAGCAAGATTGGTAACTTTTATCGTCAATTTATTTTCATCATCTTTCAAATCAGTTAAAATAACTTCAAAAGGAACCGACCAATATCGTCCAACATAATCTCCATTCAACCAAATCTGTGCACTTTCTCTAACATCGCCAAGATCTAATTTCCAGCTATCTACTGCTGTATCTGGATTTTTAAAAGTTGTTTCATAAATTCCGGTTCCAGAAAAATTTTCGGCTGTTTCGCTGATTTCTGTCCAGCTTTTTAATTCTGAAAGTTCCTGATCTTCTGGAAATTCTGGGCCACCGTTTTCAAAACTTAAATTCCAATTCTTTAAGATTACAGCATCTCCAGCGGGTTCAAAATAGTTCCAGGCAGGTGCATCAAAACTATTTCCGGTTTTCAAGATTATAGATTGTCCGGGCTTTATTTGAAGTTTTACCTGTAATTTATTTTCTGAAATTTTCGTTTTTGCAATGCCAAAATTTTGATTTAGCGGATCTAAAATTAGAGCTGATTTTTCTTCGGAATTTAAAGGAATAAACTCGTCGATCGTTTTTGAAGTATGATTTACTAAAAAATAGATCTTACTTTCTTCATCTGCTCTTCTGATGTATTTAAGTCCGCTTTCTACCAAAGTCTCCGGATAGATGTTCGATAATTTCAGGCTGTTTTCTATATCTTCAGAAAGTGAAATATTTTCATTTAATTTTTCCAATTCTTGATTAGCCTTTTTATAATCCTTGAATCCAGGAACACTTTCCGGTTTGGCTTCAAAAATAATAGTAGCACCAGCTTTTTTAAGCGCTACCAACTTCTGCATAGTTTTAAGCGGAATAAATTCTGTTTCAGGAATTATTAAACTTGAAAAGTTTCCGCCAGGTAACTTCAACTTACCATCAACAACCTCAGCTTGCTGAATAAACCGATCTGAAATAAAATCGACTCCATAGCCTTTTTGCATTAAATCGGTCGATAATTTATAAAATGGAGTGTGCGTTAACCACTCCTCTAACGAGTGTATTTTGAGCTGAACAAAAAGATTAGCATCGTAATACGAATTCCAAATATCGTAAATAGGCCAATACACCAAATTTTCGTTATCGGCTTTCCCTTTTTGCAGCATCGATTGCACGTTTGCCAAATACGAAAATAAACCCGGAGCATCTTCCCAAATTGTATTTTTTGGACTAAAATTAACGGAGGCATAAAACTTCCAACCTGGCCAACCAGCTCTTTCCGGAGAGTAAGTAGAACCGTGTAAAAACATATGATTAACACCGTTTAATAATAATTCTTCGGCTTCAGGTTTTGTTTGTGAAAGTGCCGCCTTAAAATGTTCGCGAAGCCATGTAAAAGACTCAGAAGAAATTAAAGGTCGGCCCGCTATATGGCCCGCAGAAGAAGAAAATTTTAGCATTACAGGATCGGCATCTCCTTTTCTGATGTTTGCTGAATCTCTTCGAAATCCGGGAATATCAAAAGGCATCGATCCAAAGGTTTCACATTCGGGAATGTCTGCAGAGGCATATAAATCGATTAAATTTCCTGGAGAACCATGCGCTTGTAAGCGGCTTTTCATTCCATTTTCATTAGCCCAGGCTGTCCATGGATTATCAAATTCCTCAAGCAAAATATCTGAAATCGTTTCGCGAAAATCAGCTTTTATTCGGTTTCCAATTATATCATCTTCCTTCAGCAGTAATTTATCCAGATGTTCAACTAAATTATAACCTCTTCTTTTTTCGAATTGCTCTAAAAAATCTTTGGTAAAATCTGTTCCGTAAACCTCGTAACTATCATTAAAAATTGCTCTCGGTTTTTCACCAATCTTAGCAAAAGCTTCATTAAAAGGTTTTAAGTAATTGTTTAGCGCTTTTTTTGAAAAATGATCTAATGTAAAACCTTCGCCGCCAGGAGCAGCTCGCTTTACTTTTTGTCCGGTTTTACCAAGAAATAAGGCATAAATTGTACAATCCTGCTTTTTTGCCTTCCATTTTAATTCAGTTTCATTTTTTACCTTTTCAGTAATAATTTCTGAATTTCCATCTTCATCAAAAGTAACCACGGCCTGAAGAAAAATCGGATTCTTCTCTTCTTTTGGCAATAAGGAGCCTTTAAAAGTTGCTCCTTTTTTGAGTACTATTTTATTTACAACTAATTTAGAAGCGGCATCATCTACGCTTACCTGTTTCCCTCCGTAAGGCCAACCGGTTCCTAGTACCATATCGACCCCTAAACCTAAACTATCAGCGGTTTTAATAGTAAAATTTAAAACCTCGAGATATGCTGGAGAAAGAAAGTCTAAAAAATGGTCTTCCTCACCTTTAGCACCGTAAATTGGGGTGATTTCTACACCTCCAAGGCCTGCTTTATGAAATTCAATTAAATGCTCGCGTATATTTTTTTTATCAACGGCACTTCCCATCCACCACCAGCGCGTCCAGGGCTTCATTTCCTTCTGTTGCTCTGGCCAATATTGCTGATTTTGAGCACTTAAACCTATAGTGGTAAGAATTATTGCTGAAAACAATAAATCACGAAAAATTGTCATTTTAATTTTCAAATTTTGAAAAACAGAATTTGTTTTCTCTTTAGTCTGTGAAAATAGCCGAAATCCTTGCAGTAAGCATCCTGTCCTATCCTGAAAAAATTTAAAATGAATCTAGTTTTACTATTTAAGATTGGCTGCTATACTTCTTATAATTTAATTATCTACACGCTTATTCAATCTTCCATTTTGCTGAAGTGTTTTTAAATGCTCATCTAATTTTTTTACAAATTCTCCTTCACTTGTAATTCCATTTTTTTCCTGCTGCCACGCTGCCAAAATGTAATATGAAATCTTATTAATTGTTGGTTTAAAAATTACCAAATGATCATGTGTCCCTTCCTGAATTTTTTCAACTTCTGAAGTTTTATAAAGTATCGCCATCCCTAATTGATCTTCATTACTTACCAGTGTTTGTGTTCCGTAGGTTGCGATATAGCCCCATGCCCCATCATCACTTTTTTTCTCCAATAAAGGAACATCCTTAAACTTTACGATACCGGTAGTTAATCCATCAATCTCTGCGGAAGGTTTTAAACTAATTTTACTGAATCTTCCTTCAGGGTAAATACTGAATTCAGCATCGAGATCAATCGAATCTTTACCGGTTTTCCAATCTTCATAATCGATAAAAACTGAAGAACTTCCAGTCTTGTTTTCTACTGAAGCTATTGTTTTACCCACGCTTCTAAAATGTACAACAGAATCGTTCATAAATCGACCGTAACCGCCTAGACCTAAAGATTTACCCGCTTTTAAGATGTCTTGTCCCCAATCTGAATCATGGTGATAATCTTCATAATTTTCCTGCCCAACATAAGGTAATACAATACTATCAACTTTCTTTCCCCAAATATCGATAGCATTTCTCCAATCTAAATAAAACCGAAATCCAATCTGGCTGTTCTCCCATCCAGGACCTTCGTACCGAATATAGTAAGCATGATCGCTGTGCCCTTCTGGCAATTGCAAAGAATCAACATTCATAAATTCGCCACCACCAAATTTCTCTGGTTTCCAATTGTCGCCTTTTCTTATAGATAGTTCGGCATAGGTTTTCGCATTTTTATTTGGTATTTGCCAAGAATTTTTACTTCGGAATTCCTCTGTTTGGGATAAATTGGTTCCCTCTTTCTTCTCTTCTTTACAGGCTGTAAAAATCAACACCGAAAAAAGAAAGGCAGGTAAAATAATTCTTTTCATAATTTACTGGTTTTATTTAGGTAAAAATCAAAGAGAAGCATGTAAATACAAGCTTCTCTTTTGAATACCAATCAACTTAAAATAATATAAACATCTACTAACTATCGATTAATAGGCTGCAAAAGAAATTTCTTTTACCTCTCAATTCTAATTGTTCGAGAATCTGATTTTCCCCCTTTCTCAGCATAGTTTACTACAACAATATCCTCTTGCAAATCTTCTTCTTTTTGCAGTTTTAATTGAAAATCTGTTTCCTTTGAAGTATCAATCGTTTTCGTAAAAAAGCCAATATAATTAAGCACTACTTTAGAATCTGTTGGAATCTGCATCTCAAAGTTCCCTTCGGCATCGGTTGTAGTCCCAAAACTCGTATTAGCCACAAAAAGATTAACGCCTTTTAAAACTTTACCTTCCTCAGAAGTAACGGTACCAGATATAGTTTTAAAATCCTGTGCATTGGCTTGACTAATCAATCCCATTCCTAGAATTAAGACCAAGGTCATTAAAGATGATCTGTAATTTTTAGCTACCTCTTTCATTATCCTTTATTTATTGGTTATTAAGTTTTTCCATGTAAATCAGAAAAGCTTTATTTCAAATTACATTTTAGTTATTAGCTAGATCTGCTATACTAATTTTTTAATATATGTTAAAAACTCATAATCTTATAATCACATATTTTTTAAGAAATATTGCAATCGATTACACTAATTTATTATTTAATTATTAATATGTCAAAAAAAATCGTCTAAATATTCATTGTAAAAAAAAATTATATTTAAATATGATTAGCTTTAAATACTGAGAATTATTGAGCACCTGCGCTAGTTATTCAACCGAATTCTTATATTGTGAAATATTTTGTTTGAGAATAAATTTAATCTTGGATTATATTAAATGGCAGAAAAGGTTACCATATATGACATTTCAAAAAAGCTTAAGATAAGTGCCGCTACAGTCTCAAGGGCACTAAACGATAATCCAAAAATTAGCGAAAAGACTCGTGAGCTCGTTTTAAAAACTGCTACCGAGATGAATTATAAGCAAAACAGATTGGCACAAGCTTTAAAAAGTGGACGTACCAATAATGTTGGTGTGATCATACCTTTCATAAATAGGAGTTTTTTTTCTAGTGTAATTCGTGGTATCGAAGAAGAACTTTCCCCGCATGGCTATCACGTAATTATTTGCCAGAGTCATGAAGATGTAAATAATGAAATTAAGCAAATCGATACTCTTCTAAACACACAAGTAGATGGTATCTTTATGTCGGTGGCAAAAACTACCCAAGATACATCGCATATTAAAAAAGCACTTACCGAAAAAACTCCTTTAGTGTTTTTTGACCGTAAAAAAGAAGTTAAAGGCCTAAGCTCTGTAGTAATCGACGATTTCAAAGGTGGTTATCTTGCCACCGAACATTTGATTAAGCAGGGATGTACAAAAATAGCACATTGTTATGGTGATCTTAGTGTCGCATTATATAAGAACAGGCATCAAGGATACCTAGAAGCATTGAAAGATAATGGTATAACTCCTTTAAGACGCTTTAGTTTGCAGACTAATAGTAAGCTGGAATCGGGAATTTCAGCCATTAAGGAATTATGGAAATTTGATGAAAAACCTGATGCCATTTTTTGTTCGAGTGATTATGTGGCTTTGGGTGCAATTCAGCAATTAAGACAATTGGGAGTTAAAATTCCCGAGGAAATTTGCGTAGTAGGTTTTAGTAATGAACCTTTTACCAAATATATGGAACTTCCCATTACCTCAGTTGATCAAACTCCTTTTGAAATGGGGAAAATTGCAGCCCAAGTATTTTTGGAAAAAATAAAAGGAAGCCAAACACTCACGACCGAAAAACACGTGATACTGGCTCCAAAACTTTTTGTTAGAGATTCTTCTAATCGAAATTTATAGAGAAACTCCTCTTTTCCATGGAATAAAATCGTTTTGATCATTCTGATCGGCTTTAGCGGTGGTTTCTCCACTGGCTACGTCGATGATATATTCCAAGATTTCTTCGCCCATTTCCTCGATTGTTTTTTCGCCTTTGATAACGGCTCCACTATCAATATCGATAATGTCTGGCATTCTTCCTGCTAAAATGGAATTGGAAGCTACCTTAATTACCGGTGCAATTGGATTTCCGGTGGGTGTTCCCAATCCGGTGGTGAAAACGACCACATTAGCGCCCGAACCTACCATTGCGGTAGTACTTTCTACATCGTTACCTGGCGTACACAATAAATTTAATCCGGGTTTGGTTACGTATTCGCCGTAATCTAAAATATCCTGAATAGGTGAAGTTCCTCCTTTTTTAGCTGCTCCAGCAGATTTCATCGCATCGGTAATTAAACCATCTTTGATGTTTCCGGGAGATGGATTCATATCAAAACCTGAACCAGAAGCTTCAGCGGCATCTTCATAAGCACGCATTAGTTTTAAAAAACGTTTCGCTTTTTCTTCATCTACACATCTATTGACTAACTCCTGCTCTACTCCACATAACTCGGGAAATTCTGATAGAATTGGTGAACCGCCTAATGCAGCAAGTAAATCGGATGCATAACCTAAGGAAGGATTTGCTGAAATTCCCGAAAAACCATCAGATCCTCCACACTCTAAACCTAATTTCAGTTTAGATAAGGGAGCGGGTTGACGCTGAATTTCATTAGCTTTTTTAATACCATCGAAAGAATCCCGAATAATCTTATTCAACATTTCATCAATTGTTCCTTCTTGCTGCTGTTCGTAAATTAAAACAGGTTTATCTAACTCTGGATTAATAGTATCTAAAGCATTTTGAAAAATATCGATCTGAAGGTTCTGACAACCTAAACTCAATACTGTTGCTCCGGCTACATTGGGATTATTTACATAACCAGCCAGTAATTTTGATAAAGAAACCGAATCCTGTCGAATACCGCCGCAGCCTCCTTGATGCGTTATAAAGCGTACTTCTACATTATCAAAAATAGGCTCTTCGTCTGGGGTTTTATCTTCACTTAGCTCAATATTCTCTCCGCTAATTAAATTCCGAAGTAACTTTCGTTGTTTACTGGATTTATGAAAAGAGAGTTCTTTTTCAAAAACGTCTTTCAGCAATTCTACATTTCTGTTTTCACAAAAAACCAACGGAAAAAACAACCATACATTTTGTGTTCCTACCTGTCCGTCATTACGATGGTAGCCCATAAACGTGCGCTCTTTCCACTTTGAAATATCAGGCGCTTTGTAAGAAACAGTTGCTGTTTTTTCGGTAGTTGTACTGGCTTGGTGTTTTACATTATCTACGGTGAGCACATCGCCGCGTTTAATGCTTGAAGTTGCTTTACCCACTAAAACGCCATACATATAAATCTTACTTTCCGGTTCAAGATCGACCATCGTGATTTTATGCTTAGCTTTTACATCAGACAAAACGATTACTTCTTCACCTTCAAAATCTAACTTATCACCTTGCCATAAATCGGTTAACGCAATGGCAACATTATCTTCGGGATGTACTTTTATTAATTTATTCTTCATCTTCTTCAATTTTATGCTGAAATTAATTCAACAATTATTCAACAGCTACTTTCGAAACAAATTTATTATAACCTTCTTCTATGCCTTTGGTTTCGATCAATTCCAACGCCATTGCTACCTGATCTTTTAATCCCGGAACTTGCGTTAAATCCTGATCCCAGAATTTTTCGTTTTTCAGTGCTTGCTCACTTATTTCCTGATAACTATGCAACTCCCAAATCCGTTTTAATTCGGCCACGACACTTTCATCATCATTGATGGGAAGGGTTTGATTGTTCCATTCTCCCCTGTAAAACCGAATTAAACAAGCAAAAGCAAAGGTTAAATGTAAAGGTAATCGGTTACATTTATTCTCGTAAGCTAACAAACTTGGTAACACCCTTACCTTAAATTTTGAAACAGAATTTAAAGCGATACTCGCCAATTGATGTTTGATAAACGGATTTCTAAATCGATCTAAGACCTCTTCAGCGAATGTTTTTAATTCTTCTTCAGGTAAGGAAAGTGTGGGAATAATTTCATTAAAAATAGCTTCTCTTACAAAAGCTCCGGTAAATTCGTGATCTACGGTTTCTTTGACGGTTTCATTTCCGAAGAGTAAAGAAAAAGGAACCATCGTGGTATGTGCACCATTTAAAATTCGAACTTTTCGGGTTCGGTAAGGCTGCATATCTTCTACCACTAAAATGTTTTCATCGATTTGATCGAACGGAATTTTTGCTTTTAATTCTTCCCCGCCTTCAATCACCCACAGTAAAAATACTTCTGCGGAAACAATTAATTTATCTTCTAATTCTAATTTGCTTTGGTAACTTTCGATATCATCTTTTGGATAACCGGGGACAATACGATCTACCAGCGTGTTATGAAAGCTGTTGCTGTTATTGATCCAATTTACAAAATCGGATTCCAACTCCCATAACTCGGCATATTGCAGGATAATTTTCTTTAAAGTATCTGCATTGTAATTAATTAATTCACACGGAATAATCGTTAATCCTTTTGCTTTATCTCCTTTAAAATGTTGAAATCTTTTATACAATAATGCCGTTAATTTAGCTGGAAAACTGTTGTGCGGCATTCCCTCTAAAGTGTCTGAATCGTCATAAGCGATTCCGGCTTCTGTTGTATTCGAAATAATAAATTCTAAGCTTTCTTCTTCGGCTAATTTTAAATATTCATCGTAATCCTTATAGGGATTTATTCCTTTCTGAACACAGGAAATGGTACGCTGCTCCTGAATTTCTTCGCCTTGCTTCACACCTTTCATAAACAAGTTGTATAACCCGTCTTGTTCATTCAGTAGTTCTACTAATCCGCCAGCTAAAGGCTGAATTACGGCTACACCGGCATTAAAATTGGCTTCTTTATTTAATTTATCGATCACAAAATCGACAAAGGCCCTTAAAAAGTTTCCTTCGCCAAACTGAACCACTTTTATAGGTAAAGTCTCTTGTAAACCTGCACTTTTACGGTTTAGTCTTACTATTATTTTTTTGTTTCTACTCATTCAGAATCAAATTTTGCATCTATTTATTATGGATAAATTATATGATTTTTTTGGTATAAATTAAAGTCTGAATATTATAATGTAGTTAGTGGTTTATAATTAGGTAAGATCATCTTCATAATACCCCATGCTATAATATAAGCCACTGCGCATATACAAAAAATTATAAAATATCCGGCTTCTTCTCCTTGAAATCCCATAAATGCCATTTGGGTTTCTTTTGAATAATCAAATAACATTCCCGAGCCCTTATTGATGAAAAAAGATCCAATTCCACCAGCAAGTCCTCCCATTCCGGTAATTGTTGCTATAGCTCTTCTAGGAAATAGATCACCCACAACAGAAAATATATTAGCAGACCATGCTTGATGTGCAGCTCCTGCTATACCAATTATGACTACAGGAATCCAATATGTAATATGGCCTAATGGCTGTGCAAATAATGTTAATAACGGAAATAATGCAAAAATAAGCATTGATTTTAGACGAGCATCGTACGGAATTATTCCTTTATTTACAAAATAAGAAGGTAACCAACCACCTATAATTGCTAACAAAGTAATTGCATATAATACAAATAAAGGAATTGCAGATTCTGTAGAATCCATACCGTAAATAGCGCTTAAATAAGCTGGTGTCCAAAATAAGAAAAACCACCAAACTCCATCTGTCATAAATTTACCAACTAAAAATATCCAGGTTTGTTTATATTTTAAAGCTTTAAATATATTTACCGCTTTTGCTTTACCATTTTCATCTAGTTCATCTTGATCGTTATCTTGAAGGATATATTCTAGTTCGTTTTTCGAAACTCTTTTATGTTTATGGGGTTTTTCATAAACAAATAACCAAACTCCCATCCATATAAAACCTAAAACGCCAATAACAATAAATGCCATTTCCCAACCATAAGCTTTGGCTATAAAAGGGATAGTTAATGGTGCAGCTAATGCACCTATCGTGGCACCTGCATTAAAAATACTGGTTGCCAAAGCTCTATCTTTCTTCGGAAAATACTCAGCAGTGGTTTTTATTGCTGCCGGAAAATTTCCTGCTTCTCCAAAAGCCAACACTAAGCGTGCAAAAATAAAGAAAGTAACACTTGCAGTTATTACCATGCCAGTATTTCCAGCTAATTCAATGGCTTCTTTTGCTTCAGCAAAACTAAACACCCAAGTTCCTGTTACGTAACCAGCAGTAAAAATACCTGAAAAAGCATGTAAACAGGCTCCTAAAGACCAAATACCAATAGCCCAAAGAAATCCTTTTTTAGTATCAAGCTTATCTACCAAAGGACCAGCTATAAGCATACTAACCGCATAAAAAATTGAAAATAATGCTGTTATATTTCCATAATCATTATTAGTCCAACTAAATTCTGGTGCTATAAAATCTTTCCAAGTTAAAGATAACACCTGTCGATCTAGATAATTAATAGTTGTTGCTGCAAAGAGCATCATGCATATAAACCAACGGTAATTCGTTGTTGTTTTCATAGTTATAAGTTAATTTGTTACTCCTAATAGCGAGTATATTCAGCATAAGGAGTTATTTAGTGGTTATTTTAAAGTGTTGATTACTATCTTAGTTATTTGGATAAATAAACGAAACCGTTTTAGTTTAATCATCTAAAAAAAGACTAATATTAATTAGTCTTTTTTATTTCAGCTATATACTGAAGAGCACTTTTTACTTTATCCTTAACTGCTTCAAAATCTTTATTCTTAATCATTTCTTTAGAGATTAATTTAGAACCAATACCTACGCAATGAACTCCGGCCGAAAACCATTCTTTTAAATTTTCTTTGGTAGGAGAAACACCACCGGTAGGCATAATACTAGACCAAGGTAATGGTCCTTTTACGGCTTTCACAAATGAAGGTCCGCCCACTTGGGAACCAGGAAAAATCTTAACGACTTCAGCGCCTAGTTCTTCAGCATAATTAATTTCGGTTACCGAACCACAACCCGGCATCCAGGCTACTTTTCTACGGTTACAGGTTTTGGCCATTTCTGCATTGATCAATGGGGAAACGATGAAGTTTGCGCCCAACTGAAGGTATAAAGCGGTAGTTCCTGCATCGATCACAGAACCTACGCCCAACATCATTCCAGGTAATTCTTTAGTAGCATATTTCACCAGCTCGGCGAATACCTCGTGGGCAAAATCTCCACGGTTGGTAAATTCAAATATACGAGCGCCGCCGTCGTAGCAGGCTTTTAAAATATCTTTACAGGTTTGCGCATCGGCGTGATAAAACACAGGAACAATCCCGGTTGCTTTCATTTGCTCTGCTACTGCTATTCTTGAATATTGTGCCATTTAATAATGGTTATAAATTAATTTATCTATGTTTTTAAACAAAATCCTTAATCCGGATTTACTAGACCTCACTTATTTTTGAAACATATAAGATCTGTTTTCAATTTCAACGATTGACCTTTCCTCATACCTACAAGGTTTTCGAAACCTTGCAGGAAACACTCTATATGTTTCTTATTACTTCTCGATACTATTTTATTTCCGCTATCGCTACAATAAAAACACTCGAAGTGACACTTCTATGTTCTTTTATAATCTTCCGGAATCTAGCGTCTATTTTCTATATTCTATTCTCTACTTTCTAACTACTCAATTCTCCATCTACACTCTGGGTTCAATACAATTGCTCCTTAGATCGCAATCACTCAGTCGCCGTTCCTACCTTTTTATCCTCCCACCGGTGCTTCCTTCAATGACTTCCAACACTTCTTCTGGGCTTACCAGATTGGCATCACCTAAAATGGTGTGTTTTAAGGCACAGGCGGCATTGGCGAAATTCAGGGCTTGTTGATCGTCAAAATGAATTAAGCCATAAATAAGTCCGGCGGCATAGGCATCTCCAGTCCCAATTCGGTCGACTACATTGGTGATTTCTAATTGTTGGGTTTCAATATATTCGCTACCCGTCCACGCACGACCATAGATTTTTTGCCAAGAAGCACTCACGCCATCGCGAATTTTATCAAACACTTTTTCGATAGAAGGACAAGCTTCTAGTAAAGCTTTGCTTGCCTCGATAAAACCTTCTTTAGAAAAATCGAAATCGGTTTTTAAAATCTCATTAATTTCATTAACACCCCCCACAAAAATGGTTGACATCCCTACCAGTTCTTTTAAAATTTCGTGACCGTCTTTTCCATATTTCCAAAGATTACTTCGGTAAGCAGGATCTGCAGTTACGGCAATTCCTTTTTCACGAGCAACCTGCAAACCTTCTTTTAAGGTTTGGTAAGCGCCTTTTGAAATAGCCGGAGAAATTCCAGTCCAATGTAAAAAACCGGCACCTTCTAGCACTTCTTCCCAATTGACACTTTCCGGAGTGATATTGGCAAAACTTCCGTGTAAACGATTATAGGCAATTTTACTAGCGCGTAATCCTGAACCGACTTCTAAAAAGTAAATTCCCAATGGATGATCTACTTTATTGACGGCGGAGACATCGATCCCAAACTGACGCATCGCTGCAATAGCAGCATCGCCTACCAAATCCCTAGAGACATTGGTTACTTGTTGGGTTTTCTCGCCAAAATAGGCTAAGGAAGCCGCGACGTTCATTTCGGTGCCCCCAAAGTAAAAATCCATTGTTTTTGCCTGCGGAAGCTTCCTGTTTTCTGCAGGCGATAAGCGCATTAGAACTTCCCCGAAGGAAACGATTTTTTTATGTTGTTTTGAGTTTTTCATTTAAAAGTTGAAATAATCCTTGGCATTTCCATAGCAAATATTCGCAATGGTACTTCCTACCAAATCCATATCCTGGGGTAATTCACCCGAAGCCATTTCTTTTCCGAAGAGGTTACACAACACCCTTCTAAAATATTCGTGCCTTGGGAACGAAAGGAAGCTTCTGGAATCGG
>NZ_JBLXIB010000009.1:0-161720 GCF_048269745.1 Zunongwangia sp.
TAGATGATATTGTATTCGTTAAAATTAAAACAGGAAAGGATATTTCTTCTATATTTCAACTCATATCTAAAAATATCGATTGCTTTAAAGTTGAATCAAAAAAATTTAAAAGACTAGAAAAAGATTCTGGCGAAGGTTTTTATGAAGAAATATTTAAAAATGATAAGCTTTTTCTTTTTAAGAAATATCAAAAAAAAGAATTTAGGCGGTTAGATAAAAATTATGTCTATTACGAGTATTACTCAGACAAACCTTTATTTTTTCTGAGAACAAAAGGGATATTACACTCTTTTAACTCAAAAAAAGAAGTGATAAGTCTATATCCAGATAAAAAGAAAGAAATTAGAAGATTCTATAAACAATATAAACAGCTTTTAAAAGATAACCCAGATAGTTTCGCTAAAAATCTTTTGAATTCATTATTATAATATGTTGGTATCTATGCTAAAATATTTTATACCCTTAATTTTTTTTTCACTTTCACTGCAAGCACAATCTTATAAAACCTTAAATGATACTATAAGTATAAAATTCAATAATCAGACTTACGAAGGAGCTTTTTCAGACATAGAAAATAGTACAGGAATTAAAATATATTATGCTTCACCGTGGCTACCTGATAAATTAATAAATAGGCAGTTTAATCATAAATCGGTAACAGAAATTCTTAATGAGATTCTGGAAGAAACAAATTTAAATGTTTATCTATATAACTCAAAAAGTATAATTTTAACTAAAAATAATTTGGTTTACGACCGGCTACCAGAAGGCTTTTTTGGTAAATATCAAGAAAAAAGTTCTATTGAAAACTATCAAGATTTACCGAAACAAGCAAATAAAAAAAACACTCTTCAACCTTTATTTTATTCTTCAAATCCATCTAACAAACAAATAGAGACTATAAAAATAGGTAAACAACGTGCAAACACTAAAAAAACTTATAAATTAACAGGTTATGTTATAAATAAGAATACGAAAGAACCTATTTCTAATTTATCTTTAATAATTGATGGTAGGGGAACAGGAAGTGTTACTAATGAGGATGGATATTATGAATTGAGTTTGCCAGCTGGTGAGAATATTATAAAAACACGTTCTTTATCTAATGAAAATGTTACCAAACGTATTATAATATATAGTGGAGGAAGCTTGGATTTTAGGTTAGATGATAGTTTCGAGATGCTTAGTGAAGTAAGGTTAACCACAAATCTTGATAAAAACATAAATAACACCAATACTGGTGAAGAGAAAATAGATGTTGAAAATATTAAAAATATACCATTAGCCTTGGGCGAGCGTGATATTATGAAAGTTGCAGCTACATTACCTGGAATTTCTAAAGCAGGAGAGGGGTCTTCGGGTTACAATGTAAGAGGAGGTAAAGAAGATCAAAATCTGATACTTTTAGATGATGCAGTTATGTATAATCCTTCTCATTTTTTTGGATTATTTTCTGCTGTTAATCCTTTTACAACAGGGGGCGTAACTATTTTTAAAGGAAATATTCCGGCTAAGTATGGAGGGCGATTATCTTCAGTGTTTGATTTGACTACAAAAAATGGTAATACAGAAGAATTTGAAGGAGAAGCTTCTTTAGGACCTGTAACAAGTAATTTAGCATTAGAAGTTCCTATAGTGAAAGAAAAATCTAGTGTAATTGTAGGAGCTAGGAGTACATATTCAGATTGGATTTTAAAAAAATTAGATGAAGAAAGTCTAAAAAACAGTACTGCCTTTTTTTATGATGCTATTATAAAATACTACCATAAGTTTAATGATAAAAATAAAATAAGCGCAACAGGATATTTAAGTGAAGATCGTTTTAGTATTTCTAATGACTCTGTCCATAGTTATAATAATGCATTATTCTCACTTCATTATAATCATAAATTTTCAGATAAAAGCGAAGGTACCTTAATAGCAACTAATAGCAATTATAAGTTTAATATATTATATGAAAGTAACTTTGAGGATAATTTTGAGTCAGGATATGAGATAAATGAAACTAACTTAAAACTTGACCTAAATAATAAATATATTCCAAAACATAATTTAAATTATGGGATTTCTGGTAAATTATATCAAATAAAACCAGGTTATAAAAAACCTATAGGAAACGAATCAAGTATTAAAGAAAGGATATTAAGAAATGAGAAAGCTGGTGAATATGCAGTTTGGCTTGCCGATAATTTTGAACTATCAGATAAATTATCGTTTAATGCGGGACTTAGATATTCTTTTTTCACTTCCTTTGGTTCAGATACAATAAGAACATATGATAAAGACTTACCAAAAAATAATAATACTGTTGTAGATCAAAAAGAATACAGTAACTATGAAATTATTAAAACGTATGGAGGACCTGAAGTAAGATTATCTGCCAGATTATATTTACTTCCAGATACATCAGTAAAAGCGAGTTATAATAATACATTACAATATATACACACATTATCCAATAACACAACAGTTTCACCTACCGATACTTATAGGCTATCTGGTTATCATTTAAAGCCACAAAGAGCCAATCAATATAGTCTAGGATTCTATAAAAATTTTAAGGAAAATACCATAGAGACAAGTATAGAAGGGTATTATAAAACTTCAAATAATACTTTAGATTTTAAAACTGGTGCAAATTTATTTTTAAATGACTATGTAGAAACGGAGGTCTTGCAAGGAGAGGGGAAATCGTATGGAGTTGAGTTTTTATTAAAGAAAAAGACAGGGAAATTAAATGGATGGTTAAGTTACACCTATTCTAGATCTTATTTAAAACTTCAAAGCAATTTTAGAGAGGAAACGGTTAATAATGGCGATTATTTTCCTGCAAATTATGATAAACCTCATAATTTGGCTATAGTAGCAAATTATAAATTAACAAGAAGATTTAGCTTCTCTGGAAATTTCACCTATCAAAGCGGAAGACCTATTACTTATCCAGTTGGAAAATATAACTACGATGGATCAGATTATGTGTTATATAGTGATAGAAATCAATTTAGAATACCTGATTACTATCGATTAGATTTAGGTTTTAATTTAGAAGGTAATCATAAACTAAAAAAAATAGGACATAGTTTTTGGAACTTTTCTGTATATAATGTGTTAGGACGTAACAACCCATATTCAGTGTATTTTGTAACTAAAGAAGGAAAAATTGAGGGGCGAAAAAGTTCTATTTTTTCTGTTCCAATACCTTCTATTAGTTTCAATTTCAAGTTTTAAAAGAAAATAAAAATGATTTAAATAAAAGTATGAAATATAAAATTATAATAGTCACTTTTTTATTTTTTATAATTAATGTTAATAAAAACTACGGAAATATAATTGAGTCAAAACCTCATACGTCTCCTGTAGAAAATATATATGTACACATTAATTCAAGCTTATTATTTACTGGAGAATATCTATATTTTAAAATTTATTCCTTAAATGAAAATTCTGAGTTTAGTAAGATTAGTAAAATAGTACATTTTGATATTATAAGTGAAAATGGAGAAAAAATTATTTCTAAAAATATAGATCTTAGAGAAGGAGAAGGAAATGGAGATGTTTTTTTACCGGTTACTATTGATTCTGGAAATTACAAAATTTTAGCATACACTAATTGGATGCTTATAAATAAACCAAGTAGGTTTTTCAGTCAAGATATTTTCATTCTAAATCCATATACAAATAATCAAAAAAATATTAAGAACGATTCTACTGTTTTATCTTTAAAACCACCAAAGGAATCCATTTCTAAATTTGATTTATTAGATAAAAAAGTATATTCAAAAAGATCTGAAGTTAAACTTAATTTGCAAAGATTACCAAAAGGATCTTATTCTATTTCAGTTCATTTGTTTGAAGATTTATCTCATCCTAAATTAAAATCTTTTGACAGTTTTAACGAAAACGAAAAAATAGCTATTGATTCTAAGTATACCGATAAAATGATTCCTGAAATTTATGGGCAATTAGTTACTGGGGTTGTGAAATCAAATTCAGGAGATTTGTTGCAAAATAAAATATTATCGATTTCTATGGGGCAAAAAAATCGATTTATAAAGCTTGTGAAAATAAAAGAAGATGGTAAGTTTTATGCTAATATAGATCAAGCTTTCGAAAATACACAGGCTATTTTTCAGCTTTTGTCCGAAAATGAAATCGATGATTATGAAATTCAATTAGATACTACTAGTCTAGGAGATATTATAAATTCAAAAGAATTGAATTTCTCTCATACTTTTATAAGTCCTAGTTCTGAAGAAATGATTAGAAAAAGAAGTGTTTATAATCAGATTGAAAATTCGTATTATAGTCAAAAACCAGATACTATAGTAGAACAAGAGAAAAGTTCATTGTTTGAAAATTTTTCTCTAGTAGAGTATAATTTAAATGATTATACCAGGTTTAAAACGTTAGAAGAGACTTTTATTGAAATCATTCCTTATGCTAAAGTTTTTAATAGAAAAAATGAATATGAATTAGCCGTATTGGGCTATCTTCCAAAACAAAATTTTGATGGATCTCCATTAGTTTTAGTAGATGGAATTCCTCTTCAGAATGTAGATATGTTCGTTCAAAATTATTCTGCGTCTAAAATAGAGAAAATAAAAATTATTCGGGATAAATGTTTCATTTCAGGTAAAATTTATAAGGGGGTGATAATGTTAGAGACAATAAAAAATGATTTTGAGAACTCTTCATATTTAGATGCAAAATACTTTACATTAAATACCGGTTTTCCAGATAAGAGATATTTTAAACAAGTTTATAAAAAAGGAAATGAATATGACCATATGCCTGATTTTAGAATTCAATTATTATGGGATCCAGATTTAAATGTTGATGATGCAAATAGCAGTTTTTATACCTCTGATGTAACCGGAAAATTTGAAGTTAAAGTTGAAGGTCTAACAGATAAAGGCAAACCAATAAGTATTCAGAAATTTTTTGAAGTAAGAGATAAATGATGATTTACAATTTTCTTGGTAAAATAAACAAAATGAAGCAGCTAAAAATAAATTATTTTATTGCTGTTATTACTTTGCTATTGGCTTTTTCATGTGTAGAGCCTTATAATTATAGTACAGAAGAACTAGAAAAATTATTAGTAGTAGAAGGGTTTATTACCGATCAGCTAGTTATTCAAGAAGTAAATATTGCTTATACCTATAAATTAGAACAAGATACTGTAAGTTATGTTGATAATGCAGAAGTTAAAGTTGTGGAAGATAGTGGAGAAGAGTATTTATTTGAGCAAGCTGAGGGAGGTGCCTATAAATCTATTCAACCTTTTAAAGCTGAAGTTGGCAAAAATTATCATTTAGAAATAAAATTTCAAGATGGAAAAGAATATGTGTCGGATAAAGAGAGTATTAATGGAAAAGCAAAAATTGAAAGTTTTTATGCTGAAAAAAGTCGAAATACTAAAGATGAGTTAGGTGTAGGTTTATTTTTAAATAATCAAACAGATTCTAACGAGCAACAATATTATAAGTTTAGTTTTGAAGAAACATATAAAATAGTATCCCCTTATTCGTCTGACTTTAAATTGGTAGCAACAGGAGAGACTACAGTAGAATTTAGAAAAGTTACTGCAGAGAGAAAAGTTTGTTATGCAACAAAACAATCCAAACGTAGTGTATTAACAACGACTGTAGGAACAGAAAAAACTAATTTAAACAAATTTTTAGTGAAATTTTTTAAGATAGATAATTCAAAAATATCTAATGCTTATAGTATGTTGGTTCATCAAACGGTAATTAGTAACAAAGCCTATAATTATTATAATAGTTTGCAAAAGTTAGCGGGAGTTGATAACGTTTTTTCTCAAAACCAACCTGGATTTGTTATAGGTAATTTACAGGCTGTTGATAATCCTGATGAAAAAGTGGTAGGATATTTTGGAGTAGCAAATCAATCTTCAAAGCGGTTATTCTTTTCTTTTACAGATTTTTTCGATATTTCACAGCTTCCTGGTAAAGAAGAATTTTGTGATCCATATGTACCTTCTCCCGAACCTCCTTTTTTAATACCAAATCTGATAAGAGAAGGTGGTTCACAATACCTTAGTGGGAGTAATGAAACGGGTTTTTTATTTGTTCCTATTTCCTGTATTGATTGTAGAGTAAAAGGAAGTCCTGAAAAACCAGATTTTTGGCCAGAAGAGTAACAGGCTTTTATTAGGTGCTTATCTTACTTTTTTAATACTTCAAACCTATTTTTTTACGAACTCGATCTAACATCTCTATAAGCTCTAAGCTCTTTGCAAAACTCATTTCAGAGCTTTCTTTTCTGCCTTCTGCCAACATTTGTTGTACGTGTTCAGCTTCAAAATTATAGCCATTAGACGTTACCCCGAATTCTTTAGTGAATTGTTCCTTTTCCGTAGTAATAGTTACGGTACTTGGTTCATGAAATCGAGAATTGATTAAAATTTTAGCTTTTTCTAATTGAATTTTAGCAATGGTTGAGGTTTCTTTATCTATCGAGCTGGCTAATTGTGCTTGTACTTTATTTGGATAATAAAATGTAATTTCAGACTGTGCATCTACTTCTGTTTTAGTCATTTTAGCTTTGGCTTCAATCTTATCAGGTTTCCCTAGAAAGCTTAATGCTGCAAAAATGGGGTATATTCCGATATCCAATAAACTTCCGCCGCCTAGCGATTTATTATAAATACGGTTGTTAAAATCTACAGGGGCTTCAAATCCAAAATCGGCTTCTAATGCAGTTATTTTACCGTAAGTTTCTGCCTTGATAATATCGACTACATATCTAAAATGTGGTAAAAAATGTGTCCACATAGCCTCCATCAAAAAAACATCTTGTTTTTGTGCAAAATCAATCATTTTTTCAACTTGAGCACGGTCCATCGCAAAAGGCTTTTCACAAAGCACTGCTTTTTTATGTTTAAGGCAAAGCAATGTATGTTCTAAATGAAAAACATGGGGTGTAGCAATATAAACAACATCTAATTCCGGGTCTTGTAGCATGCTTTCGTAATCTCCAAAAGCCTTTTTAGCTTTAAAATCAGCTGCAAAATCTTGTGCTTTATTTTCAGATCGGCTAGCTATTGCATATAAGCTTCCACCAGTAACATGTTCTAATCCTAGTGCAAATTTTTTGGCAATTTTACCGGCACCTATAATTCCCCAATTAAATGAAGTCTTCATAATTAATCAATTTTAAGTTTTTTGTAAAAAGGCTGTATTAATATAGCAATACCAATTACTAAAATACAACCTAGTGCATTTAGCCATAAATAAGGCAAGACATCTAAAAAGTAAATACCAATTATAAAAAATTGCGTAATAATTGCAGCAATAAATACGGCATTACTTTTTACATATTTAATAAAGAAAGCTAATAAAAATATTCCTAATACATTTCCGTAGAAAATAGAACCAATAATATTTACAAGTTGAATAAGATTATCGAATAAATCGGCAAAACTAGCAAATAGTATGGCAATAATTCCCCAAATAAGGGTAAACCATTGTGAAGCTTTTAGATAATGATCTTGACTTTTTTCTTTTTTTAGATTTCTTCGATAAATATCCATAGTGGTTGTAGTAGCTAATGCATTTAACTCTGAAGCGGTTGAAGACATTGCCGCACATAATATAACTGCTAATAACAAACCAATAATTCCGCGAGGGAGATTGTGCAAAATAAAATGGATAAAAAGATAATCTTTATCGTTACTTTCTACATTTTGAGCAGTAGCATCTATAAATTTTTTGGCTTTAGCCCGTGTTTTGTTTTCTTCAGAATTTAAAGCAGATAGTTTCTTTTTAAAGCTCTTTACTTCATCTTCAGAAAGCTGATTGGTGTTTTTTGCATAATCTAATGTTAATTCTTTTTTTTCTTGCTGAATCTTTTCGTGCTCCATCTCTAAATCTCGATATTGTTCTGCATAATCCGAATGCAAAACCGCTTCAGTAGCCGATGGATTAAAATTAAGAGGAGTGTCGTTAAACTGATAAAAAACAAAAACCATTACACCTACTAAAAGAATAAAAAACTGTAACGGAACTTTTAATAAACCATTAAAAATCATTCCTAACTGACTTTCTTTTACGCTTTTTCCGGTAAGATAGCGTTGAACTTGACTCTGGTCGGTTCCAAAATAAGAAAGCGATAAAAATGTTCCGCCAATTATTCCGCTCCAAAATGTATATCGGTTATTAAAATCGAACGAAAAATCGAGAATCTTCATTTTTCCTTCACTTCCTGCAATGTCTAGCGCTTTGGTAAAGGTTATATTTTCAGGAAGCGATAACAAGATAATTACAAAAGTAGCCACCATCCCTGTTAAAATAACTGCCATTTGTTGTTTGTGGGTTACACTTACTGCTTTGGTACCGCCGGTAACAGTATAAATAATAACCAAGATTCCGATAAGAAAAGTAAGTGTTGTTAAATTCCACCCCAATACTGCCGATAAAATAATTGCAGGAGCAAAAATAGTAAGTCCTGCAGCTAAACCACGCTGAATTAAAAATAAAATAGCTGTTAGAACTCGCGTTTTTTGATCGAATCGAGATTCTAAATACTCGTAAGCTGTATATACTTTTAATCGATGATAAATCGGAATAAAAACAATACAAACAATAATTACAGCAATGGGAAGTCCAAAATAAATTTGAATAAAACTCATGCCGTCATTATATGCTTGTCCTGGTGTAGAAAGAAATGTAATAGCGCTAGCTTGGGTAGCCATTACCGATAAACCAATAGTCCACCATCTAGCATCGTTACCTCCTTTAATATAATCGGTTACATTTTTACTACCACGCGATTTATAAACACCATAGATTACTATCGAGCTAATGGTGACTATTAAGACTATCCAATCTAATAACTGCATGTTAGGTGAACGATTTCATTATAAAATAAAAAGTAAGGATATAAAGTGCATTAGCAATTAAAATAAGCGTATATCGCCATTTCCATTCGTATTTGTCTGGTTTTTCGTCCATTTATTAATTTCCTAAAGAAAGCAAGTTAGCAAAAAGGCGAAACGATCCGGCTACTCCAGCAGGGAATTGTCTAAAAAAGCTTAATCCGGTATATACATAATATCCTTTTCCATATTTACTAATTAAGAGACTTCCAGTTTTTGTATCTTCATTTTCATCATGCATGGCTAATACTGTTTCATATTCTGGAGACCAGCTAGAAGGAAAGTATAAACCGCGCTCTTGTACCCAACCTTCAAAGTCTTTTGCTGTTATTTTATTTGGGTAATTTAAAATGGGAGCTTCCGGATTAATAAAAGTAACCTTTGCATTTTCTTCAGTTACTCTATCGTACGAGAGTGTAAACGGATACGGACCTATTTGATCTACTTTTATATCTCGATCTTTATTATATTGTGAAATAAGCGTACCTCCATTTTCAACGTACTTCATTAATTCTTTATTTTTAAATCGAAGTTCTTTTAAAACATTATAAGCACGAATACCGGTAACTACGGCATCGAAATTAGCTAATTTTTTTGCTGAAATTTCATTTGGAGAAAGTAAAGTTACATTATAACCAATTTGTTGTAAACTGGCAGGAACAACATCCCCAGCACCAGAAATATAAGCAATTTTCTCTCCCTTTTTTTGAATATTTATTTTAGCTAATTTTAATTTCGACGGGAGTACTAGTGTTTGTGTAGGAATATGTGAGTAAGCAATGGTACTTACCTGTTCATTATATATTTCTCCATTTATAGTTATTTCTGGTGTAATCCAACTTTCTGTTTGTTCAGATGGAGGTGTTATTGTAAACGAATATTTTTGGCTGCTTTCTTTTTCTGAAAGATTAACCAAATGTTTCTTTGGCGAAATCTTCCATTCTGAAGATAAATTTAATTGAAGTTCTCCCGAAATATTTGCTTTCTTCGAAGTTACAGTGACCTGTATTGTTTTAGAATTTTTGTTCGGAAACAAAACAATATCTTCAGCAAATTCAACTGAAACAGGAGGTATAATTTCAAAGTTTTGATAAGTTTCACCTAAAACTCTATCTTTAAATTTATAGACTACTTCCTTGTCAATCGGGATTTGATAACCATTAATCGATAACTCAAAACGAATTTTAGTAGCATGAGGCGTTTCAGGTTTTCCAATTAGTTCCTGATTGTCCACTCGGTACATACCAACTGTACCTTCATTTTTAAGCCAATATGGAGAAGTATACGATGCATTTTCTGGAATTTTATAAATGAATTCTCTTTGCCAATCAGTATTATTAGTTAGATTTTCAGTTATTTTTTTAGATTTTTTCTGCGGTTCAAATATAATTTTATCTAAAGCGATTTTGGCATTACTGCGGTTAATAGCTTCTATTTTTAATGCTATAGAATCTCCCGGTGATGCATAGGGAGTTGTTGTGCTTGCTTCTAAAAATAAACCGGCACAAGCTGTAATGATAGTTTTAATTTCTTGAGTTTTTATCGTTTTCCAGTGTTTATTCTGTAAATTCTGAATTTTTTTATAAGCTAATAATAGGTTTGGAAGGCTTGCACTTGGATTTGTAAAATCGAAATTTTGCTGAACGTTATTCAAAATAGTTCCAATTTCACGTCCCCCTTTTACTCTGTTCCAGGAAGTGTCAATTCCTTCAAATAGATTTTTAGAAGTAAGTGAGTCTCCTTTTATAGGTTCTAAATATTCCAATTGTTTTCCACGCGTACCTAAACTTCCAAAACCTTGCGATTGGTGTTGACTACGACTTTTAGAAGCAATTTCTTGATTAGAAACCCCTTTTAATGGATAATAATTACCGGTAGAAATAGCTAAAAAATTACCATTTGTGACAGCTTTTTCAAATGCCTTTTGATTGCTTTTGTAAAACCAAGGCGAGGTATTAAAAAAAAGATGGGAAGGTTGCCAATTATTAGTATATTTTAATTGTTCAGGAAATACTGATTTGTTATTTGCTAAATCAAATGCTTCTACACTCAACATGGCAGAAGCAGTGTGGTGTCCATGCGTAGTTCCGGGTGTTCGGTGGTCAAACCGATTAATAATTACATCGGGCTGAAATTTTCGGATTACCCATACTACATCACTTAAAACATCATTTTTATTCCAAGTTTTTAATGCTTCTGTAGGATTCTTAGAGTAACCAAAATCGTTAGCTCTACTAAAAAATTGCATTCCGCCATCGATACGGCGTGCAGCTAAAAGCTCTTCAGTGCGGATTACTCCTAATTTTTCACGAATTTCAGAACCTATAAGATTTTGGCCTCCATCACCACGAGTTAACGATAAATAGCCGGTTCTTGCATGTTTTTCGTTAGAAAAATAAGAAATGAGTTGTGTGTTTTCATCGTCTGGGTGGGCTGCAATATATAAAACTGAACCTAAAAAATTTAGCTTTTCAATTTTTTCGTAAATTTCTGTAGCACTAAGTTTTTTAGGAGTTTGTGCATATATAGCTAGGTTTGAATATAAAATTAATAAGAATAGTAATTTTCGCATGGAACTGCTTTATTTTTATACAAAATCAAATATAAAATTTTAAACTGCTATTGGTAGGTTTTATACTTTAAAAGTTATAGCGCATTTTTTCCTTCGTCTAAAAAAACATCCTTTTTAACAAGAGAAACTGCTTTTTGAAGAATAAGGTTATTAGGGTAAGTAATAAGTTCTCCATCATCGGTACGTAAATGTAGGTGGAAAGCCTTTATATCTTCAATGGCTGCTTCTATAGGAAGATCTTTGTCATGAATTTTAATTTTATCGCCAATTTTATAAGGGAAATTAAAAAACATAATAATTCCGGAAGTAATATTACTTAAAATTGACCAAATTGCGAATAGCGCTACACCCAATATAGCAAAAACAGAAGAAAAGATTACAGCAAGATCGCCCAAATTCATTCCCCAAACAAGTGCCATTAAAAAGGCAGCTAAAATAACCACTAGAATATTTATATAACGAAACATTAGCCGAATTCGAGTAGTATGAATTTCGCCTTTTTCTCCTATTCGCTTTGCTGCTTTTTTTAGTATAAAATTTATAATCAACAGTACGAATAACGTGAACAGCGTATACGCTAATTGAGAGAGATATGGAAAGTTAAAAATTGTCATTTTCAAGATTAATTTTCAGTAAAAATAATCGAAATGCTGTTTTCTTGCATATAATTTTTAGAACAAGCAATTTAAAAAACGTATAAAATAATTGAATTTAAACTGAAGCTAATTCAGTTAAAGTTTCGTACACTAAATGAGTAGGTAAGCCCACCACATTAAAGTAACTTCCTTCAATATGCGTTATTCCAATAAAACCTATCCATTCTTGAATAGCATATCCGCCTGCTTTATCGAAAGGTTTGTAATTTTCTACATAAAAATCAATTTCTGCTTCGGTAAGAACTTTAAAAGTAACTTGGGTGGATGAGTGTACAATTTTTTGCTGTGATGTTGTTGTAAAACAAACCGACGTTTCAACACTATGCGTTTTTCCGGAAAGTGAAACAAGCATTTCTTTAGCTTCATTAATAGTTCTAGGTTTACCCATTGCTTTTCCGTTATTGCTCACAATAGTATCGCTAGTAATTAGTATCTGCTTAGCTGTAAGTTCTGTGAAAACTGTTGCTTTAAGTTTGGCAAGATAATCGGTAATTTCTGTTCCTTTTAATTCATTTGGATATGTTTCAATTACCGGACGCACATCAGTAGTAAATGGGATTAGTAAATCTTTAAAAAACTGTTGCCGTCTTGGGGATCCGGAAGCTAAAATAATTTCTTTATGTTGTAAAATATCGTGTAGCATGAATAGTTTTTATAGTTGTCTGAAAAGTATACAAGTGTTTTTAGTGATGCGATAAGTATGAAAAAGGGTATAAATTTTTAGAGAAAATTTAGTAGCTATTGTATTATTCCGTTACTAATAGTTGCTTTACTATAATGTATTTGGTGGTATTGGCGGCGGCGGTGGGGTGTAACCAAATTTTTTATAAACTAACCCTGTTTTATCTAAATAGGTTTTATAGCCTTTTAAGAACCAATTATTTATAGAATTTTGATTGATTATTATTTCTGAATCTTTATAAGTTGGTTTTCCGTCTTCAATTTTAATTTTAGAAGTTAAAATAAAATGATACGTTCCTCTGTGAAATTCTTCTCCTATTCTTTGTGGTTCCATAGTTAGTGAAAAAATAGTCAACTTCAATTCAGTCGGATTTTCAGTTAAAAAATAGAATGGTAAAATATGGCTCTTTCCTTGCCTATTTTTTAAAAATGTAATTTTATTATTTTGAGTTACTATATCAATTTTGTTGGAAGCTGATTCAGATAGATTAAATTTTTCTATAAGTTTTACAAAATCATCTGAATCTTCAATAGATATAATGATGTTTTTAACGTCAGCATTAATTTTATCAAACTCTTTTTGATGTAGGTCTTGGGCAATTAAATAATTCGGACATATTATTAGTATAAAAAAAGCGATTATCAGTTTCATTATATTATGAGGCTAAAAATTCAGGAAATCCTAAAGATAATAATCCAAAGAATAACATCAATTTTAAAATAAGACTAAACTTTTTGTAATCTTTTTTTGATTTTGCTTTTAAAATTCTTGCTAAAATAGCCAATAATGGTGCAATTATAAATAATAAGGTGTACACTAGTGCCTTTGTATAAACGTACAAATACTCGATTATAAAATAGATGCCGGTAAATAATAAGATTAAGCAAAATATAAATAAAAAAGCATTGGTTCTTGTTTGCCCAATTAAAAGTGGGAGAGTTAAGCTTTTAACTCTATAATCTCCATTTATATCTTCTTGATCTTTTATCACTTCTCGAATAAAATTAAACAAAAATGCAAACCAAGCATAATAGCCTAAAATTTTAAAAAGGGAAGATTGATTTTCAATATTATTAGGTGTGATTTCAGGGTATAAATCGAATGCAACCGGAAGCAAAACGACTATTCCTACTAAAAAACTTACAATCAAGTTTCCTACAATAGCAATATGTTTTAGATTAGTTGCATAGAGGTAAAGTAGGGCAGAAGTAAGAATAAAAATAGAAGCTAGTGCTGGTTTACCGATACTATTGGCTATATAAAACCCTAAACCAACACCCATAATTGTAAATATGAAAAATAGGGAATAGCAGTTTTTTTCTGAAATTTTATTGTTAACAACAACCCGTTTCGGTGTATTAATTGTATCAGCTTCATAATCCATAATATTATTAATTATGTAACCACCTGCGGCTATAAAAATAACGGCAAAAATTAATAGTATAAATTGAAAATTACTTAAAGCGCAAGTAGCAGAAAATTGCTGAAACAGCCCAAACCGAATCAGCAATAAACATAATGCTATAAATAGAAGGTTGCCATACCTAATTAATCGTAAATAGGGCATTAAGCTAGTTGTTTTTTCAAAATTATTGTTTTTCGATCCACTTTCCTTGTACTTTCATAACTTGTTCTATAACATCTCTAACGCAGCCTTTACCACCATTTATATGAGAAATATATTTAGAAACTGCTTTTACTTCCGGAACGGCATCTTGTGGGCAAGTAGGTAAAGCAATCATCTTCATGGGATACATATCCGGAATATCATCTCCCATATACAAAACCTCATCAGGTTTAATATCATAAATATCGAAAAATTCATCCAGTTGTTCTACCTTATCGGTAATGCCTAAATAAATATCAGTAATACCTAAATCGCGTAAGCGTTTACGAACGCCTTCATTGGTGCCACCCGATATAATACAAACAGTATAGCCGGCATTTAAAGCTTGTTTTAATGCGTAGCCATCTTTTACGTTCATAGTTCGTAATAATTCTCCTTTTGTACTTACTTGTATAGAACCATCAGTTAAAACACCGTCTACATCGAAAATGAAAGTGCTAATTTGGTTGAGGTATTCTTTATAACTTTTTTCCATTACTTTTTAAAATAGATTCTGATAATGTTTTGTATATATTTTTTTGGTCGTTTGTTAAATATGACAAATGTTTTTGCATTGTTTTTTTATCATTTCGAATGGCAGGTCCGGTTTGAGCTTCTTTTGGAGCCATGCTATTAATTTTCTGAAATGTTTCAGCAATAAGCGGTTTCAAAATCTCAAAAGGGATTTCATTTTTAGCACAAATACTATCTGCTGTAGCTAGCATATGATTACTGAAATTATTAGCAAATACAGCGGCAACATGCAAAACTTGCCGTTGTTCTGAAGAGATTTCATATACTAAATTAGTTAATTTTGAAGCCAAAATCTTTAATTTAGAAAGGTTTTCTTTAGAATTTGCTTCAATACAAATTGGTATCTCTTTAAAATCAACTTTCTTATTTTTTGAAAAGCTTTGTAGCGGATAAAAAACCCCAAAATTCGTGTTCTTTGATAGGGCATTTATAGTTACTGCACCTGCTGTGTGGACTACTAAACCTTCTTTTGAGATTAAAATTGAAGCAACTTCAGGAATCGCATCATCTTTAACCGAAATTAGATAAATATCAGCCTCTTTTATTTGATCTTTATCTGTAGTAATGGCTGTAGTACCTTCAAATTGTTTTAGTTTTTCGGATTGATGGTTGTAAACCTGAATAACCTCTACAGAATTAGTATTATTAATAACTTGAAATAAGTGATAAGCCAAGTTTCCTGCACCTAAAAGCACTACTTTTGTCATATCGCTAAATTATTAAAAAATTAGCGTAAGCAAAATTAACGTTTCTAAACAAGAATTGGTGTCTTTAATGATTTATTAACTAATACAAAATCATTAAATTTGCAGCCATTTCAAAAAGAAAATCTCTCCATGCAAAAAAAAATTGCTTCAATTTTATTCTCAACGCGTTTAATGGCTGTGCTTTTTATAGGTTTTGCAATAGCTATGGCAGCCGGTACATTTATCGAAAATGAGTATAGTATAGAAACAGCCCGTATTTTAATTTATAATAGGTGGTGGTTTGAAGGTATCATGATTGTTTTCCTGATAAACTTTTTAGGGAATATAAAGCGTTATCAATTATATAAACGCGAAAAATGGTCATCGTTAATTCTTCATTTAGCATTTATTTTTATATTAATAGGCGCATTTATTACCCGATATATTAGTTACGAAGGAAGTATGCCGATAATAGAAGGGCAAACCACTAATAAATTTCTTTCTCAAAAAACATTTTTCACTTTTTTTATAGATGGAGAAATAGATGGACAACCTCGCCGTCGTATTCTTCAAGAACCCGTGTTATTTGGTCCTGGTATCGAAAATAATTACAGCTTAAACACCGACTATAATGAACAACCAATTCATTTTGAATTAACTGATTTTATTTTTGGCGCAGAAGAAAAGTTAGTAAAAGATGAAAGTGGTGACAATTACTTAAAAATTGTAGAAGCTGGAGGTGGCCAACGTCACGAACATTATTTAAAAGAAGGAGAAGTAAGTAATATCCATAATGTACTATTTGCGCTTAATAAACCTACTGAAGGTGCTATTAATATTGGTGTTAATAAAGCCGGAGAATACACAATTAAATCTCCGTTTGGTGCTTCTTATATGCGGATGGCAGATAGAATGCAAGGCCAATTAGTTGCAGATACTACGCAAAATTTAATGTTACGTTCGTTATATACAATGGGTGAAATGCAATTTGTAATTCCCGACCCGTTAGTGAAAGGAAATTACAAAGTAGTAGAAACTAAACAGAAACAGAAAAACCAACCTAATGCAGTAAGTTTAAAAATATCTTCGGAAGGAGAAACTAAAAATATTACTTTTTTAGGTGGACAAGGAACGGTAAATGAACCTCAAAAAGTAAGTGTAGGCGGTCTTGATGTGTATTTGAATTACGGATCTATAGAACGAGAATTACCATTCTCTTTAAAACTAAACGATTTTATTGCTGATAAATACCCAGGAACCGAAAATAGTTATTCTTCATTTAAAAGTAAAATAGAGATTATTGAAGACGGAAAAGAAAATCAACCTTACGAAATTTATATGAACCATGTACTCGATCACAAAGGGTACCGATTTTTTCAATCGAGTTTTATGCCTAACGAACAAGGAACAATATTATCGGTAAACCATGATTTTTGGGGTACCTGGATAACTTACGCTGGTTATTTTTTATTGTATTTTGGTTTAATGTGGATTCTATTTGATAAAGGTTCTCGCTTCGGTAAATTGAAAGTAATGCTTGATAAAGTAAAAGCAAAACAGAAAACAATTGCGTCGTTAATCGTGATTTTGGGTATTAGTTTTGGAAGTTTTGCGCAAGAAAATCCAGATCATATTCATGTTGAAACTACCCAGCAACAATTAGATTCTGTAATAAAAGCCAATGCAGTTAAAAAGGAGCATGCAGCTAAGTTTGGCCAATTGGTTATTCAAGATGCCGGTGGGCGTATGAAACCGGCTAATACTTTTTCTTCAGAATTGCTTCGGAAACTCAGTAAGAAAGATGAATATAAAGGTTTAAATTCCGATCAGGTTTTTCTTTCAATGCTTGAGAGTCCTTTTGTTTGGTATGAAGCGCCATTAATTTATGTAAAAAAATATAACGATAGTATTCGGCATATTGCAGGAGTACCTGAAGATAAAGAGTACTTGAGTTTACTTGATTTTATGGATGAAGACGGTAATTATAGACTTTCTCCATATTTAGAAGAAGCCTATAGAGCCCCTGTTCCCAATCAATTTCAAAAAGACTTTATAGAAGCTGATAAGCGTGTAAATTTATTATGGCAAACACTTGATGGAAACATATTAAGAATATTTCCAGTTCCAGGCGATAAAAATAATAAATGGGTTTCTTATAAAGAAGCCAAAGACGCTAATTTAAAAGGAATGGATTCTGTGTATACACAGCAAATTATACCGCTGTATATGAATGCACTAAAATTAGCCAGAAAAACCGGTGATTATGAACAAGCCGAAAAGTATTTAGGAAGCATAAAAAATTACCAGAAGAAGTTTGGAAAAGAAGTAATGCCTTCTCAAAAAAAGATAAATGCCGAAATCTTATATAATAAGTACGATATATTCCGGAATTTATTTTGGATGTATATGCTGGTAGGTTTAGTAATGTTAGTTTTAGTAATAGTACAAATTCTTAAAAAGAATAAAATTTTAAAACTGCTAACTACTATATGTGCAGTAGCTACTATTGTTTTGTTTGTACTACATACAGCAGGATTAGGTTTTAGATGGTACATCTCTGGGCATGCTCCGTGGAGTGACGCTTATGAATCGATGATTTATGTTGCTTGGGCCACCATGTTTTTCGGGCTAGCTTTTGGTAGAAAAAGTAATTTAACTATGGCCTCGACTACGTTTGTCGCATCAATGGTTTTAATGATAGCGCATTGGAACTGGATGGATCCCGCTATTGCAAATTTGCAGCCCGTATTAAATTCATATTGGTTAATGATTCATGTTTCGGTAATAGTTGGTAGTTATGGACCTTTTACATTGGGAATGATTTTAGGAGTAGTGAGTTTAATTTTAATGATTATAACTACCGAAAAGAATAAGAAGAAAATAGAGTTAAGTATTCGAGAAATTACTTTGGTTAACGAAATGGCACTTACCGTTGGGTTGGTAATGTTAACTATTGGTAACTTTTTAGGTGGTCAATGGGCTAATGAAAGCTGGGGCCGCTATTGGGGCTGGGATCCTAAAGAAACTTGGGCATTAATTAGTATTATGGTTTATGCTTTTGTAATACATATGCGTTTGGTGCCTGGTTTACGAGGTAGATGGACGTTTAATTTTGTATCTGTTATTGCCTATTCTTCTATTATGATGACATATTTTGGGGTGAATTTCTATCTATCAGGATTACATTCGTATGCTAGTGGAGATAAAGTAATAACACCAAGCTTTATTTACTATGCTTTAGGAGCAGTTGCTGTTCTAGGAGCAGTTTCGTATTGGAGATATTCAATATACTATAAAAAGAAATCCAAAAAAGAAATTAAAGAATCTAACGAAGAGATTGTATAGTTCTTAATATTTTTAACTATTTGATATAAAAAAAGAGGCTGTTTTTAAAACAGCCTCTTTTCATTTATAATGAATGTAGGTTAGTTTATTTTAAACTTCCTGTCATATCTTTAGGGTTTACCCACTCGTCAAATTGTTCAGCAGTAGTATAGCCCAAATTAACAGCCTCTTCTTTTAAAGTAGTTCCGTTTTTATGAGCCGTATTTGCAATTTCTGCAGCTTTGTAATATCCAATTTTAGTATTTAATGCAGTAACTAACATTAATGAATTGTTTAAAAGCTCTTGAATTCTAGGATGATTAGGTTCAATTCCTTGTGCGCAATTTATATCGAAAGAAACACAAGCATCTCCAATTAATTGAGCACTTTGCAATAAATTAGCAGCCATCACTGGTTTAAATACATTCAATTCAAATTGACCTTGTAAACCACCAGTTCCTACAGCAACATCATTACCCATTACTTGTGCAGCTACCATAGTTAAAGCTTCACATTGGGTTGGATTTACTTTTCCAGGCATAATTGAAGAACCAGGCTCGTTAGCAGGAATTAAAATTTCTCCAATTCCAGAACGAGGTCCGCTAGCAATCATTCTAATGTCGTTTCCAATTTTGTTTAAAGAAATGGCAATTTGTCTTAATGCTCCATGAGTTTCTACTAAAGCATCGTGTGCAGCAAGTGCTTCAAATTTATTTTCAGCAGAGGTAAATGGAAGGCCGGTAAGTTCAGCTATTTGAGCAGCTACTTTTTCAGAATATCCATTCGGAGTGTTTAATCCGGTTCCTACTGCAGTTCCTCCTAAGGCAAGTTCTCCTAAATGAGGAAGCGTATTTTCTAAGGATTTAATACCATGATCTAATTGAGAAGCATAACCACTAAATTCTTGACCTAGGGTTAATGGAGTAGCATCCATAAAATGGGTACGTCCAATTTTCACAACGTCTTTAAAATCTTGAGATTTCTTTTTCAAGGTATCTCGAAGTTGTTTTACACCTGGTAATGTAACTTCAACTATTTTTTTATAAGCCGCAATGTGCATTCCGGTAGGAAATGTATCGTTAGAAGACTGCGATTTATTTACATCATCGTTTGGCTGTAAGGTTTTTTCGCCTTCGCCTATTTTTTTCCCAGCTAATTGATGGGCTCGGTTAGCTATTACTTCATTAACATTCATGTTTGACTGTGTGCCACTTCCGGTTTGCCAAATTACTAGCGGAAATTGGTCATCAAGCTTACCTTCTAAAATTTCATCACAAACTTTAGCAATATGATCTTTTTTTTCTTCAGCAAGAACTCCTAATTCAAAATTTGTAATAGCAGCAGCTTTTTTTAAATAAGCAAAACCATATATAATTTCTATAGGCATGCTTGCAGAAGGTCCAATTTTAAAGTTATTACGGGAACGTTCGGTTTGTGCGCCCCAAAGTTTTTCAGCAGGGACTTTAATTTCCCCCATGGTATCTTTTTCGATTCTATAATCCATAATTTAATACTATTGATTGTTCCTACAAATTTAAGATTTAGGTAGTTGATTTCCGATTTAAAGGGCTACTATTTTCTCGGAATTTAGCGGATAATTGAATATAAAAAGATTTTAAAAATTCATTATTAAAAAGTATTAAATTAATTGTGATAAGCATTTTAGAGTTTATATATTTGTTGCTATCCAAATATTCAAAATTATGATGTTCGAATTCGATCAGTTTTTAGGGTTTTTGGCATTCTTAACCATTCTTACCATGGGATTTTGGTTAATGATTTTTTTAACCGCGGTTATTGTGCCTTATTGGCTTGGAGGTTCTATTAAAGATTTACTTAAAGAACGAAAAGCGAAGAAAAAAGCAGCTCAAGAACAAAACGTATAAAAAAAGGGACTTTTAAAGTCCCTTTTTTTGTACACAATAAGTATTCTATAAGGAAGAAGATTTTTAAAATCCTCCTTCCATATCGCCATCATCACCTGTATTAGGTGTTCTTTGTTTACGTTGTTGGTTTTTCTGTTGGTTGAAACGATAAATAAAGGATAGATTTATTTGTCGCTGTCTCCATTGAAATTCGCTGTATTGACTAGATGCCTTAGTAACCGTATTCCCGGTAAATTTTCTGGAATTAAATAAATCCTGAGCATTTACCGATATGGTAGCATTATCGTTTAAAATATCTTTACTTAAAGCTACATTTATAGATAGCATACCTTCTCGGTCTCCTTGAATTTCATCTTGAGGCCCCATGTAAAAAGCATTGGTTTGCCAATCGATTTTCCAAGGTAAAGAGACTTTAGAGCTAAATCGGGCAAAATAGCTTGTATTTTTTTGGCTGTAATCAACGCCTTCAAACTCTCCGTTAATATCGAATTGGAAAAAGTTAAAACTACCATTTAATCGTAACCACTTTAACGGGTTGTATAAAATCCCTAATTCTCCGCCAATACGTTTATTAGTAGAAAGGTTTACCGGTAAGCGTCTAAATACACTAAAATTATTACCTTCTCCAGTAGGGTTTTCAGGAGTTTCGTCATCTACAGAACCCGAAATAGTTACTTCATCTTGTACACGTTGGAAAGCATCCTTTTCTTTTTGATAATATACCGAAGCATTTAAGGTTAATTTTTCCCAACGTTTTAAATATCCCAAATCGAATGCATTAGAATAGGCTGGGTCTAAATTTGGATTTCCCTGAAAAATATTAATTCGACTACTTCTTGACGGGAATGGGTTTAAAAACCATCCATTAGGTCTGTTAATTCTACGATTGTAGCCTAATGTTATATTCTCATTTTCCGCTAATTCATACGTTAAATTGACAGTAGGGAATAGGCCTAAATAATCTTTATCAAAATCGGTATCTATAGAAAAGCCAAATTCTTCTTGTAACTCAGCTTCAGTAAGTTCAGAATCTATTTTACCTTTTAACTTAGTACTTTCAAGTCGTAAACCTAATAGAAAGCTAAAATCTCCAAATTTACTTCCAAATTGAGAATATAATGCATTTACATTTTGTGTATAATCAAAAACGTTAGATTGTGTATTATTGATTAGCAAATTACCTTCTGGAGTTTCTTGCTGTAGTACATAATTCGTTAATTGATTTTCAAAGGTTCCACGATATCCTGCTTCAAATTGTGAATCTTTTCCTAATGGAAGCACATAATCGGCCTGTGCTAAATATTCTTTTTTTTCTTCATTAGAGCTTACTTGTTCTCTAGGAATAAAAATATCTGAAATATCAGTGTTATTGAATCGAATGTCTTCAGAAATGAAGGTAGGCTGATCTTCTTCATCTCGACTAAATTGTAAATCTGCTGTTAATTGATGTCCTTTATCATTAAATTTATTTATATAATTTAATGAAAATTGATAGGTGTTGTCCTTTTCTTTTTCTAGTTCTTTACGAGTAGTTCCCAGTTGATCGACTCCATCTAAGCGGTAATCACTTACGTTTGTTGTTAAATCTTCTTTGTCACTATTTCGATAGAAAATAGATCCTGTAACAGAAGACATTTCTGAAAGATAGTATTCAATACCAATATTGGTGTTGAAGTTTTTTCGTTCCCGATCCATATCGCGATCTTCCACATTATAATCGAATAGAAGATCCTCAATATACGAGTCGTCTCTTATTTCATTATAATTGGTTTCGAAAAATGCATTTCCAGGCGCTTTGTTATAACGATATCCGGTAGTAGTAAACAAATTATACTTATCGGTACGATAATTTAAGTTTACATTGGCACTGGCATTAGTGGGATCTCCACCTACTAAATTTACAGAACCATTAAAACCTAAGGTGCTCTCTTTTCTTAAAATAATATTGATAATACCTGCTGTACCTTCGGCATCGTATCGTGCTGAAGGAGAAGAAATAACTTCTACTTTTTCAATAGCATCGGCCGGTAATTGTTTTAAAACATCGGTAGAACCAAAACCTGCCATTGCAGAGGGTTTGCCATTAATTAAAATACGGACATTTTCGTTCCCACGAAGGCTAATAGCTCCTTCTACATCTACAGATACCGATGGAACATTGCTTAAAGCATCCGTAACGGTACCGCCCGAGGTAGTTAAATCTTTACCGATATTATAGATTTTTTTATCTAGACGAACATCTACTTGTGTAGTTTCTGCACGAACCACGACTTCATCTAAATTATTAGAACTTATTCCCATTGGAATAGTTCCTATGTTTAGATTTCCATTTATAGTTTTGTTTTTGAATGTTTTTTTCTCGTAAGAAATAAAGTCTACTTCAATAGTGTAGGTTCCGGGAGCTACTTTTATAGAAAATTTACCTTTATCGTTTGTTACGTCTCCAATTACCTTTTTGGAATTATTAACATCAGTAATGCTTATAGTTGCATATTCTAAAGGGACTTGTAAATCTTCATCGATTACTTTTCCTGAAATTCGAAATTTCTGATCTTGGGCTTGCAGTAGCGTGCAAGAAAAAATAAGAAACAAAGCTGCTAGGCTAGTTTTAAAAATAATTTTGGCGGTCATTAAGGTTTTATTAAAATGTGTGTATCTGTATGACCGCCAATTATTAAAATAGTTTAAAAGCTATGTGTTAAAAAATAGTTAAATTGAATTTTTTTAAACTTACTGCTTATATAAAAAACTTAAGATTTATTTCTCAATTCTTTATTTATAGAAACATAATTTTCGAATTGATAATCTGTTAAAAACTGTTTTAGTTTTTTATGCTCTGTTTTTTGAATTGCTTTAAGTTTTCGAACTTGAGCAATCGGATTCATGCTACTATCTATAATTTCGTTCTTTTTTAAAGTGTATTCTATAATATTGTCTAGCATAGAATCTGTCTGCTCTTCATTTAAATTAAGGCGTTCTTTCCATAAAAGAGCTAGTTCTTCTGCAATATCTTTTATCTCTTCACGGCTTCTTCGGTTCATGTATATTTGTGTAAACACAAAACCTGTAACTAGCGCACCAGCTAAACTTATAAGTGATATTCGTTGATTAAGAGTTAGTTTCATAACAATTGTTTTTATTGAAAAACATCTAGGTAAATAATTTTTCTATTACTTCCGGAGGTCTTCCTATTACAGCCTTATTTTCGGTTTCTACAATAGGGCGTTCTATTAATTTGGGATTTTCTGATAGTATTTGGATTATTTCTTTCTCACTTAAATCTTTATCTTTAAAGTTCTCTTTCCATATTTTTTCCTTTTTCCTAACAAGTTGGATAGGTTTTATATCTAACTTTAGTAGTAAATTTTTTAATTCTGCTTCTGATAATGTATCGTTTAAATATTTTCTTATTTCAAATTCTTTGCCAGAAGCTTCAACTATAGCTAAACCTTCTCTGGATTTTTGGCATCTTGGGTTGTGATATATAGTAATCATTATTTAATTGCTCTTTAGTTACAAAATAGTCTTTTTTTCAGAATAATAAAGTTGTATTCTTTGTTTTTTATAATGAAGGGGAGGTATTATTTTGCTGCCCCATCATCATTAAATAAGCTTTCAGGAACTGGTCTAAATCGCCATCCATTACACTATCTACATTACCAGTTTCTTCAGCTGTCCTAACATCTTTAACAAGTTTATAAGGATGCATTACATAATTTCTTATTTGGGAGCCCCATTCAATTTTTTTCTTGCTAGCCTCTATATCTTCTCGTTGTTCTCGTTGTTTTTGAAGTTCAATTTCATAAAGCTGAGATCGTAACATTTGCATGGCACGTTGCCTATTCTCATGTTGTGAGCGTGTTTCGGAACACGAAATTTGAATTCCTGTAGGATGGTGCACCAGTTGTACTTTAGTTTCTACTTTGTTAACATTTTGTCCTCCGGCACCGCTGGAACGTGCAGTGGTTATTTCAATATCTGCCGGATTGATATCTATTTCTATAGTATCGTCTACCATAGGGTATACGTAAACAGAAGCAAATGAAGTATGCCGCTTCGCATTACTGTCAAATGGGGAAATTCGTACTAATCGGTGTACGCCATTTTCACCTTTTAACCATCCAAAAGCATATTCACCGTTAATTTCTAAAGTTACTGTTTTTATTCCGGCAACATCACCAGCCTGATAGTTTAATTCTTTAATTTTAAATCCTTTTTTCTCGCTCCACATTAGGTACATGCGCATTAGCATTTCTGCCCAGTCGCAACTTTCAGTTCCACCTGCACCTGCAGTTATTTGTAGAATAGCACTTAAATCGTCGCCTTCTTCAGATAGCATATTTTTAAATTCTAATTCTTCAATTCTTTTAAGAATTAGATCGTATTGTTTCTTTACATCTTTTTCATCAGCTTCACCTTCATTATAAAATTCAATCAAAACTTGTAATTCTTCCAATCCGTTTTGGGCTAAATTATAGTCTTCTACCCATTTTTTCTTAGCTTTTAGTTTTTTCATAAAAGCTTCTGCTTCGTTAGGATTATCCCAAAAATTAGGATCGAACGTTTTTTCCTCTTCATTTTGAATCTCAATACGCTTTTGTTCTATGCCTAGATGCGTATATAAAATATTGATTCTTTGTGTTATATCTTTTACCTGATCGGTACTTATCATACGGTCCAATTTATCGCAGTTTAGCTTTTTTTAAAAATATAATTATTGAAGATTTTGTTAATTATTTTTTTCTGAAAAAAGCTTTCACAATTTCAATAATTCTTATAAAATATAGTAATAGCCGCAAAGGTAAACATTTGAAATTATACCTTACTATAAGCTACTTTTAGAAAGTAGATTTTTAAAATTAGTTTTTCGTTTTAAACGACTAATATTTCATAAATAAGATTGCAATTTTGTATTTTTTCCAAAAATTAAAAATTACTTAACAGTTATGAGATTTATCGATCTTAGAAGCGATACTATTACAAAACCGGGACAAGGCATGTTGGAGGCTATGATGAATGCTGAAGTTGGGGATGATGTGTATAAAGAAGATCCATCTATAAATGCATTAGAAGCTAAATTGACGACCTTGTTTGGTAAAGATGAAGCATTATTTTTTCCTACTGGAAGTATGGCAAACCAAGCTGCTATAAAGTTACACACAAAAGCTGCAGAGCAGCTTATTTGTGATAAATGGGCACATGTTTATAATTATGAAGGTGGAGGAGTTAGTTTTAATAGTGGCGTGAGTTGTAAATTGATAGATGGAAATCGAGGAATGATTACTGCAGCCCAAGTAGAAGAGCATATTAATCCGCCTGATTTTTACCATAGTCCACTTACTACTTTAGTTTGCCTTGAAAACACCACTAATAAAGGTGGAGGAGCTTGTTATGATATTGAAGAAATAAAAAAAATCAAACAAGTTTGTACTACGCACGGATTAGGATTGCATTTAGATGGGGCCCGATTGTTTAATGCGTTAGTGGCTAAAGGAGAAAATCCTAAAGTTTATGGAGAATTATTCGATACAATTTCTATTTGCCTATCTAAAGGATTAGGAACACCAATGGGTTCCGTTTTAGTTGGCAATAAATCGATTATGAAAAATGCTTTACGAGTTCGAAAAGTATTAGGAGGAGGGATGCGCCAAGTTGGTTTTATGGGAGCAGCCGGACTATATGCTTTAGAAAATAATATAGAACGATTAGCAGAAGATAACAAACGTGCAGCAGAAATAGCAGAGACATTAAAAACGTTAACTTATGTTGAAAAAGTAGAGCCTGTTGAAACTAATATTGTTATTTTCTCATTGAAAAATGAAGAAAATGAGACTAAATTTTTAAAGTTACTGCAAGCTAAAAATTGTAAAATTAGTCAGTTAGGGAAGCAAACCCTTAGAATTGTAACTCATTTAGATTATACTGAAGAAATGCATCAAGAATTTTTACAAATTTTAAAAAGTATTCAACTTTAATAATTAACAGAATATAAAAGCTCAATAAAAACCTGCAATATCGATATTGCAGGTTTTTTAGTGTCTTTTCTAAGTAAGATTTTAAAATCTTATTTAAACATATTATCTAGCCCAGGAATATTAGGCATACCATCTTTAGCAGCCGCACCTAATTCACGTTCGTTTATTTCTCCAGCTTTAGTTAATGCTTTATTTAACGTTAGCACTAAATAATCTTCCAATTGTTCTTTATCTTCTAAAAGTTCATCTGCAACATTAATGCTTTTTACTTCTCTGGCAGCTGTTACGGTTACTTTTAATAAACCATCGGTGGTTTGTTCATCTATCAGAACAGTTTTTAAGCGTTCTTTCGTTTTTTCTACATTTTCTTGGGCTTCTTTTATTTTACTCATCATGCCCATCATATCTCCAAACATATTTTTCTTTTTTCAAGTTAAGAAGGCAAATTTAGTAAATTCTAATTTTAAATATTACTCGATAATTTATATTCTATTTTAAATAGATAGCTGTTCTATGAATAAACGATTATTAAGTTTAATGTAATGTAATTTACAAGATGAAATAAAGAATCTCTTTACTAATTCTAAATGGAAGCTGTACCTTTGCAATCGTTAAAAATATGTATTTTGAATAAAGAACTGCAACCGCCAAAGGCAAACAAGATAAAAAAGGAGTTAGAAATTCACGGAGATGTGAGAATTGATAATTACTACTGGATGAACGATCGAGAAAATCCGGAAGTAATTGAGTATTTAAATGCCGAAAATGACTATAACAAGCAGCAAACGGCACATACTGAAGAATTTCAGAAAGCTTTATTTGAAGAAATGAAAGGTCGAATTAAGGAAGACGATGAATCAGTTCCTTATCGATTAAATGGATATTGGTATATCACCAAGTTTGAAAAAGGAGGCGATTATCCTATTTATTCCAGAAAAAAAGATAGCCTAGAAGCCGCTGAAGAAATCTTGTTCAATGTGAATCTTTTAGCAGAAGGTTACGAATACTATCGTTTGGGAGGCTTAAATGTAAGCCCGAATAATAAAATGATAGCATTTGGTGTAGATACAGTAAGTAGAAGAAAATATACCATCCAAATTAAAAATTTGGAAACCGGAGAATTATATCCTGAAAAAATAGAAAATACTACAGGAGGCTCTACTTGGGCTAACGATAATAAAACACTGTACTATACTAAAAAGGATGAACAAACCTTACGGAGCCATCAAATATATAAACATGTATTAGGAACTAATCCTGAAGATGACATGTTAGTGTATCAAGAAGATGATGAAACATTTAATACCTATGTTTATAAGTCGAAATCTAAAAAATATTTGGTAATAGGTTCAAATAGTACACTTACTACCGAATATCGAATTTTAGAGGCTGATAACCCTACTGGCAATTTTAGAGTTATTCAATCTAGAGAACGGGGGCTAGAATATAGTATAACTCATTTCGGAGAACATTTTTATATTCTTACTAATAAAGATAAAGCTTTCAATTTTAAATTGATGAAAACGCCAATTCATAATACAACACAAGAGAATTGGATAGATGTTATTCCGCATCGTGAAGATGTTTTATTAGAAGATATCGATATTTTTAAAGACTATTTAGTAGTTGGAGAACGAAAAAATGGACTAAATGAAATCCGTATAATTAGATGGGATCAAAAAGAAGATTATTTTATTCCGTTTGATAATGAAACGTATACAGCTTTTACCTCTATAAATCCGGATTTTGATACTGATATTTTACGATATACGTATAATTCCATGACGACACCAACTTCAGTGATCGATTTCAATATGATTACTAAAGAAAAAACGGTTTTAAAAGAGCAGGAAGTGTTAGGAAGTAAATTTGATAAAGAGAACTATACTTCTGAGCGAATTTGGGCTACTGCAGCAGATGGAACAAAAATTCCTGTTTCTTTAGTGTATAAAAAAGGGATTCAAAAAGATGGTACAAATCCATTATTACAATACGCTTATGGATCTTATGGAGCTACAATAGATCCTTATTTTTCTACAGTTAGATTAAGTTTATTAGATCGCGGATTTATTTATGCTATTGCACATATTCGTGGTGGAGAATATTTAGGTAGAAATTGGTATGAGGATGGCAAATTATTTACTAAACGCAATACATTTACAGATTATATCGATGTTTCCAAACATTTAATAGCTAATAATTATACATCTTCAGAGAAATTATTTGCAATGGGAGGTTCTGCCGGTGGATTATTAATGGGGACTGTTATTAATATGGCTCCGCATCTTTATAAAGGAGTAATTGCGGCTGTTCCATTTGTAGATGTTGTAACAACAATGTTAGATGATAGTATTCCTCTTACCACAGGTGAGTATGATGAATGGGGAAATCCTAATGATAAAGAATACTACGATTATATGTTGTCATATTCTCCATACGATAATGTAATTGCTCAAGATTATCCTAACATGTTGGTGACAACAGGTTTGCATGATTCGCAAGTTCAGTACTGGGAACCTGCAAAATGGGTAGCTAAATTGCGAGAATTAAAAACCGATACGAATCTTTTATTGTTACATACAAATATGGATGCAGGCCATGGAGGTGCATCAGGAAGATTTGAAGCATTAAAAGAAGTAGCAGAAGAATACGCTTTCTTATTCGATTTGGTAGGAATAAACGAGTAAAAACGAAAAAAATCTATTAACTTTGAAAAGTTTTTAAAACATTTTTGGATAATAGCAGCCAAGCTTAAAAAGAACTTCACTTATGAAAGAAGATTTGCAGGTGTACGATAGTTTGCTTCAACTTGTAGGCAACACACCGCTAATACAGTTAAACAAAATAACAGAAGATTTTAAAGGAGAATTTTTTGCCAAATTAGAAGCCTATAATCCGGGGCACTCTTCAAAAGATAGAATAGCACTTTATATTATTGAAGAAGCAGAACGTAAAGGCTTACTTAAAAAGGGAGACACAATAATAGAAACAACTTCAGGGAATACAGGTTTTAGTATTGCTATGGTTAGTATTATAAAGGGGTATAACTGCATCTTGGCAGTAAGCTCTAAGTCTTCTAAAGATAAAATAGATATGCTTCGCACTATGGGGGCAAAGGTGTATGTTTGTCCGGCTCATGTAGCTGCAGACGATCCTCGTTCTTATTATGAAGTTGCTAAGCGTTTAAATCAAGAAATTAAAGGATCTGTTTATATTAACCAGTATTTTAATGAGCTAAATATAGAAGCTCATTACCGATCTACTGGTCCAGAAATTTGGAAACAAACAGAAGGTAAAATTACTCACTTAATAGCATGTAGTGGTACAGGAGGGACAATTTCAGGTACGGCACGCTATTTAAAAGAGCAAAATCCAAACGTTAATATTATAGGAATTGATGCTTATGGATCAGTTCTAAAAAAATATCATGAAACTCGCGAATTTGACTCAGATGAAATTTATCCATATCGAATAGAAGGTTTAGGGAAAAATTTAATCCCAACAGCTACAGATTTTGATGTGATTGATAAATTTATTAAAGTTACTGATGAAGAAAGTGCTCATACTGCTAGAGAAATAGCTAAAACCGAAGGTATGTTGGTTGGTTATACAAGTGGTGCAGCTACACAAGGAGTTAAACAACTTGCAGAACAGGGAGAGTTTGATGAAAATAGTAAAGTAGTGCTTATTTTCCCAGATCATGGTAGCCGTTATATGAGTAAAATTTATAGCGATAAGTGGATGGAAGATCAAGGTTTTTTTGATACTAAAAATGAAGTAAACGCCAAAACTATAGAGTTTATTAAATAATAAAACTATTTTTATTATATAAAATTAAAGCATCTCGATTTGTTCGGGATGCTTTCGTTTTTAGAAAAGAATCCTAATACTTTGTGAAATTGTGGTAAAAAACTGTAATTTTGCATATACATTAAAATACATCTAATGAGAGATCTGTTTGATAAAATTTATAAAGATAAGGGGCCGTTAGGAAAATGGGCAGAACAAGCTGAAGGATATTTTGTTTTTCCGAAGCTTGAAGGGCCTATCTCTAATCGGATGAAGTTTAGGGGAAGAGATATTATCACTTGGAGTGTAAACGATTATTTAGGCTTAGCTAACCACCCAGAAGTAAGAAAAGTAGATGCAGAAGCTGCAGCAGAGTGGGGTTCAGCATATCCAATGGGAGCAAGAATGATGAGTGGGCATACTAGTCTGCACGAAAAACTTCAAGACGAATTGGCGTCTTTCGTACACAAACAGTCGGCTTATTTGCTTAATTTCGGTTATCAAGGAATGGTTTCTACTATCGATGCATTAGTATCTAAACAAGATGTTATTGTATACGATGTAGATGCTCATGCTTGTATTATCGATGGTGTGCGTTTACACTTAGGACAACGTTTTACCTACAAGCATAACGACCTTGAAAGTATCGAGAAAAATTTACAACGTGCAGTTAAAATAACAGAAACTACCGGAGGAGGAATTTTATTGATTTCTGAAGGAGTTTTTGGTATGCGTGGAGAGCAAGGAAGACTGAAAGAAATTGTTGCGCTTAAGAAAAAATATAATTTCAGATTATTAGTAGACGATGCACATGGTTTTGGTACTTTGGGTAAAACAGGTGCTGGTACTGGTGAAGAGCAAGGCGTACAAGATGATATAGATGTTTATTTTGCTACTTTTGCAAAATCTATGGCATCTACAGGAGCTTTTATTGCGGCTGATAAAGAGATTATCGATTATTTAAAATATAATTTAAGATCTCAAATGTTTGCAAAATCGTTGCAAATGCAGTTGGTGATTGGAGCACTAAAACGTTTAGAAATGCTACGAACTAATCCTGATCTGAAACAAAAGCTTTGGGAAAATGTAAATGCATTACAAAACGGACTAAAAGAGAATGGTTTCGATATTGGTACTACGCAAAGTTGTGTAACTCCGGTTTATTTAAAAGGAAGTATTCCAGAAGCAATGGCACTTGTAAAAGATTTACGTGAAAATCACGGTATTTTCTGTTCAATTGTTGTTTATCCTGTAATTCCTAAAGGATTAATCTTATTACGTATGATTCCTACAGCATCTCATACAATGGAAGATATCGAATTAACATTAGAAGCTTTTTCTGCTATTAGAGAACGTTTAGAGAACGGAACTTATAAAAGATTATCTGCTTCTGTAGCTTCAGCAATGGCAAATAAATAGATATAATTAGGACTATTACTATAAAAAAGGTGCTTTTTTTAAAGCACCTTTTTTATTTGAATTAAATTCATATATCAATTTTTTTGAAATTAAATTGTGTTCTAATCTTTTAATTATTACTTTTTTTATAGGCTTTTATACTACCCTTTTTAAAGCTATGTAAAAGCATTCCGAGGATAACCAAACCAATTCCTATATAGAATATATCCGGTAAATTAGCTTTTAAAATTAGAATCTTACCAAGCAAAGCAAAAACGACTTCGGCTGATTGGCTTGCTTCTAATGAAGCTAGAGCTTTTTCATCATTTTGAACTTTATCGGTAGCCATAAAAAATAAAACAGTTGCAATAACACCGGAGCAAATAGCAACAATTAGTGTTTGGTAAACCTGTGGATCGCTTGGAAACTTGTCAATAACAACTCCGTATACCGATAGTAATATCCAAAAAGGTAAACTAGCAATAGTCATAGCTAAGGTTCTTTGTATAGCATTTAAGTTGTAATTAGAAAGCTACATCATTTTTCGGTTACCAAGAGGGTAAGCAAAAGCAGCAATTAAAACAGTAATAGTGTCTAATAAAAGTTGATTTATAGAAATAGATTTAGCCTGATATATTTACATTATTAATATTCCTAAAAGAATAATTAAAGAAAAAACTAAGGATTGAAATGATATAAATTTTTTGTAATTAGTTTTATTTATATTAGGAGATAACAACATGCCTGCTAGAATAGTTATTTGCCATGTACTTGCTACTAACTAATATGGGTCATAAGTATCTGAAAATGTTAATGGTGCATAAGAAATACCAAAACCAATGTTACTCCAAAGTATCCATTGTAAAGGATTTTAATTCATTTCCCCTAGTAAAGTTTTAAGGTTTTTTCTAAAGTACACTAAAGCAAATAACAGTGGAGTAATCATCCAAAAGAAACGAAGTGAAGAGCTCCATACCCAATGTCCGCCATCTACAGACATTAATCGGTTAAATACAAAAGTTACCGCAAAAAACAAGTCAGACAATACACCAATAAATAGTGCTGCCGATTTATCTGATTTCATAAAAGAAATTAATTTTTATTCGATGAACGACTTCTTAAAATATAAATAATCCGGCTTTATTTCAAAAATAAGATCTCGAATTCTTTGAAAAATTAATGGCTATTCTGAAGTAAATTCAAACTAGTGTATAGGTAGAAATTTTAGATAATCAATTAATAATTTTTTCCAGTCTTTCTATTTAGACCATCTTGTTTTTTTACAAACTCATTGTCTTTATGAAAATCTAAACGATACGAAAAACCAACTTCAGCATGCCACCTAGAAGGTGTGTTTTTAGTACTCATTGCTCCAGAAACATCTAATTGTAAATCTTTGTTTAATAAGTAGGCACCACCAACTCTAAAAAGATCATCAGCATAAATATCACTTATAATCCCTTGATATTCTCCAAAAACTGCCCATTTTGGATTAAAACTGTGGGTAAGTGTTGCAATACCAGTATAAGAAGGATATTCTTGAGTAAATTTATCAGCAATAAAATTCATCACAAAAACCCACTTACCCCAATTATTTTGAGTTATTATGGCTGCTTTAGGAGAATATTTAGATTCTCCTTCATAACGGAACGGATTATTGTTTTGTAATTCAATATTTGCACCTCCATAAACTGAAATGGCAGGTATTAATAGGCTCCAATCGAATTTCTGATTGGCTTTCCAGCTTCTAACATTAATTTTTCGACCAATATCGTTATTTTTATATGGGTCGTAAACCATAAATTTAATACCGAGAGTATTATATTTAAAATTCTTTAATTTTTCTTCCTTTTTTTCTCCTCCTTGGATATATGAGGTGGTTTGTGAAGTATAGTTCCCTTGTAAGCTTATTTCTAATATGTCGGTTAATACCCCAATTCTTAAAGCATAATTACTGCCATATATATCTTGAGTTTGTTTTAATAGATCATGATCGGTTTCTTCATAAAATCCGGCAGCTTCTAATTGATAAACACCAACTCCTACAGAATAAGCTCCTTGTGAACGGCCGGGTAAATTTGAATTTATAGTTTCAGTATATTGCGCATGACTAATCATACATAAAAGCGTAAAAACGCTAAAAAGGAATACCTTTTGATAGAACATAATCACTTTTTTAAACTCAAATATAATTTAAATAATTGTTTATTTAGGAATGTCACCTTTAACATTGTAATGTGTAATTTCTATTTTTGTAAAAAATAAAACTATGTATCAAGCAGATTTTTCTGGAATTATACGAACACTTTTAATCGTGTTGCTTGTGTATTTCGGATTAAAAATATTTTTTAAATACTTTGGTCCTATTTTGCTAAAGTATGCTATGAAGAAGATGGGTAAAAAATTTCAAAGTCAGTTTAACCAACAATTCAATTCTCAGCAGGCAAATACGTATGCTTCAGAGAAAGAAAAAGAAGGTAAAGTTTCTATAGATAAGTGTCCTCAAAAGAATAGAAAATCAAATAAAGAAGTAGGAGAGTATATCGATTATGAAGAAATTGATTAATTTCGGGTTTCTTATAATTTTACTTTTTTATAATAGGCAAAAATAAGCGAGCTTTTATGGCTAAAATTAAACAATTTTTACCGCATATCTTGGTTTTACTGGGGTTTGTAATAATAGCTTTATGCTATTTTAATCCGGTTTTAAAGGGAAAAGAAATTTTTCAGAGTGACATTGTTCAATATATTGGGATGTCTAACCAACAATCTCAATTTAGGGAAGCTACCGGCCAAGAACCTTATTGGACAGATGCTGCGTTTGGAGGAATGCCAACATATCAATTAGGAGCGCACTATCCACATAATTATGTTAAGAAATTAGATTCGGTATTACGATTTTTGCCTCGTCCTGCCGATTATCTTTTTTTATATTTTATAGGATTTTATATTTTATTACTTTGCTTAAAGATCGATTATAAGCTTGCTTTTTTAGGGGCAATTGCGTTTGGATTTTCAACTTATTTTATCATTATCTTAGGTGTTGGCCATAATGCCAAAGCCCATGCTATTGCTTATATGCCAATGGTTTTAGGTGGGATAATTTTAACTTTTCGTCAGAAACTAGTAGGAGGTTTTAGTCTTTTGGCAGTTGCTATGGCCCTCGAGATTCAAGCTAATCACTTCCAGATGACATATTATTTGCTATTGTTAGTAATAGTGTTAGGAATTGTTTATTTAATTGATGCTTTTAAAAATAAAAAACTTCCGCAGTATTTTAAAGCTTTGGGAGTTATGCTTGTTGCAGTTATTTTAGCGATAGGGACTAATGCAACCAACCTTATTGCTACGCAAGAATATACTTCACATAGTACACGTGGAGATACAGGACTAACCATTACACCAGATGGAGAGCAAAAGCCTGAAGCAGGTTTAACTTACGATTATATTACTACATATAGCTACGGGATTTTAGAAACACTCGATTTATTCGTGCCTGGATTTATGGGTGGGAGTGGAGCTGAAAATGTAGGTGAAAATTCAGCATTATATTCTGAATTAATGAAAATAGGAGCTTCTCCTGTTCAAGCCAAAAGTTTTGTTGAGAATGCACCAACTTATTGGGGGGATCAACCTATTGTTGCTGGACCGGCTTATATAGGAGCAACATTATTATTTTTATTTGTTTTCGCATTATTTTTAATTCGTGGCCGATTAAAATGGTGGGTTGTTGGAGGCTCAATTTTAGCATTATTACTTTCTTGGGGTAAAAATTTTGGTTTCTTTACTGAGTTTTTTATTGATTATGTACCATTCTACAATAAATTTAGGGCTGTTTCTTCAATACAGGTTCTCATTGAATTATGTGTTCCGTTACTGGCTATTGTGGGCTTAAGTTGTGTATTTGGAAACAAGCATACTAAAGAAGAGAAAATAGAAGCTTTAAAGTGGAGTACTATAGTTACAGCTGGTTTAGCCTTAGTATTAATACTCTTTAATTCTTTTTTATTCGATTTCAGCGGAGCTAGAGATGCAGGCTTACAACAGCAATTAGGCTTAGATTTAATGCGTGCTTTAAAAGAAGATCGCCAAGCGATGTTAACCAACGATGCCATACGTAGCTTTATTTTTGTAGCCTTAAGCATTGCTTTAATTTGGTTCTTTATTCAAGAAAAAATTTCTAAAAAATTGATTATTGGTGGATTTGCTATTTTATTTTTAGCCGATTTGGTACCTGTAGCACGTCGCTATGTAAATAATAGTGATTTTGTGAATCCGAGACAAATGCAAAAGCCTTATCAGGCAAATGCAGCCGATAAGCAAATCATGAAAGACACTACTCGATATCGAGTATACGATCTTAGTGCTAGTCCTTTTAACAGCGCTAGAGCTTCTTATTTCCATAATAGTATTGGAGGATATCATGCTGCAAAACCGGGAAGAATGCAGGATTTATACGATTTCTATATTTCAAAAAACAATATGAAAATACTAAACATGCTGAATGTGAAGTATTTTATTATTCCTGCTGAAAAAGGATTACAAGTTCAACAAAACCCGGGAGTTTATGGAGATGCTTGGTTTGTTAGAGATGTAAAATGGGTAGCCAATGCAAACGAAGAAATTAAAGCCTTAAAAGATACCGATTTAAAAGATGCTGCTATTATCGATTCTCGCTTTAAAGATGATATTAAAACCGATTTTGTTTATGATGAAATTGGGAAAATTGAATTGGTAAGTCATCAGCCTAATAAACTGGTTTATAAAACTCAAGCTTCTATTCGTCAGTTAGCTGTTTTTTCAGAAATGTATTATCAGCCGGGATGGCAAGCATATTTAGATGGGAAAGAAGTTCCGCATGCTAGAGCCGATTATGTGTTACGAGCTATGAATATTCCGGAAGGAACCCATACCGTAACCTTTAAATTTGAACCTCAGGTAATTCAAACCGGAGGAACTATTGCAATGGCTAGTTCAATTTTATTGATAGTGTTAATTGGTGGTGGTTTCTTTTTTGCTTATCGAAAAAATAAGTTATGAAAAAAGTGCTGATTGTTACTTACTATTGGCCACCTGCCGGAGGACCAGGAGTACAGCGCTGGTTAAAATTTGTAAAATATTTAGAAGATTTTGGAGTAAAACCAATAGTGTATATTCCAGAAAATCCAAATTATCCGTTGCTCGATGCTTCTTTTGAATCTGAGGTACCGGATAATTTAGAAATCTTAAAACAACCTATTTTTGAACCTTATAAATTAGCTTCTTTTTTATCGAAAAAGGACACTAAAACAATAAGTTCTGGTATTATTCAACAGAAAAATAAGCAAGGATTTATTCAGAAGTTAATGTTATATATTCGGGGTAATTTTTTTATTCCTGATGCTCGAAAATATTGGGTTAAGCCATCGGTGAAGTTTTTAAAATCGTATTTAAAATCTTCAAATATCGATACAATTATTACAACTGGGCCTCCACATAGTTTGCATTTAATCGGATTTCATTTAAAAGAACAATTATCTGTAAGATGGATAGCTGATTTTCGCGATCCATGGACGCAAATAGGCTATCATAAAGAGTTAAAGCTGACTAAATCTTCAGCAGCAAAACATATTCAGCTCGAAAAAGAAGTTTTACAGCAAGCAGACCAAATAATAACGACAAGTTTTACAACAAAAGCTGAATTTCAGCAAAAAACAACAACACCAATTGAAGTTATTACTAATGGTTTTGATGCTGAACCGAAAAATGTGGATTTGGATGAAAAATTCACAATTTCACATATAGGGTCGTTACTTTCTGGTAGAAATCCTGAAGTTTTATGGAAAGTTTTAGCTGAAATTTGTAAAGAAAATAAACAGTTTAAAGCCGATTTTCGATTGCAACTATATGGCGCTGTAAGTAACGAGGTAATCGAGTCTATAACAAGTAATGGTTTAGAAGAAGAACTAGATTTAGGAGGGTACATTAGCCATAAAGATGCATTATCGGTACAGCATAAAACACAATTACTGCTTTTAATTGAAATTAATTCTGAAGAAACTCGTGGGATTATTGCTGGAAAGTTATTTGAATATTTAATAGCAAAACGGCCTATTTTGGCTATTGGTCCTGCAAAATGGGATGTTTCTAAAATTATTACTGAAACTAAATCGGGAGAAAGTTTTTTATATGAAGACTCAAAAAAGCTGAAAAAATATATTCTCAATTCTTATCAAAAATATCAAGAAAACCAATTAATTTCCAATAGTGTAAATATTCAAAATTATCATCGTAAAAATCTAACAGAGAAGCTTGCCAAATTAATAAAACATTAGCGTATGGGCGTTATTATAAATCAGTCGGTCAAAAATTTATTGACCACTTATATTGGTTTTGGTCTAGGAGCAATAAATACGCTTTTTCTATATACACATTTTTTAGAACCCAAATTTTATGGCTTGCTAAGCTTTTTATTGTCGGCGTCTAATCTTTTGTGGCCATTTATGGCTTTTGGAGTACATAGTACAATTGTTAAATTTTTCAGTTATTATAAAACGAAGGAAGAGCAAGATAAATTATTGAATTTAGCTTTGTTACTTCCGTTAGGCATAAGTTTAATTATAGGTTTAGTTGGCCATTTTACCTATTATTTTTTCCTGAATTATTTTTCTGATGGGAACGATTTTGTAAAACCATATGTTTGGATTATATACGTATTAGCTTTAATGACTGCCTACTTCGAAATATTTTTTGCCTGGGCAAAAATCTATTATAAAAGCGTTTTAGGCAATTTTATGAAAGAAGTAGTGCATCGTTTGGGGATTACATTTTTACTGTTTCTGGTATATGCTGAATGGATAAATTTACAAGAGTTTATTTACGGAGTGGTAGTAGTTTTTGGAATGCGTGTATTGTTAATGGGAATTTATGCCTTTAAATTGCACCGGCCTACTATTCGGTTTTCATTTCCGGCTAATTTAATACGGATTTTAAAATATACTTCATTAATTTTAATAGCAGCATCGGTTGCAACAGCTTTATTGGATTTAGATAAAGTAATGATAGAATCTTTTCTGCCGATAGAAAATGTTGCTATTTATGGTATAGGGATTTATATGGCTACGGTAATATCGGTTCCACAAAAGGCTATGCACCAAATTACAAACCCTATTACAGCCAGCTATTTAAATACTCGAGATTTTGGAAAGTTAGCGAGTTTGTACAAAAAAAGCTCTATTAACCTTTTAATAGTTAGTGCGCTTATTTTCATTTTAATTATTACGAATGTTCATAGTCTTTACCAGTTAATTCCTAAAGAATATAGTTTAAGTATTTGGGTAGTTTTATTAGTTTCTTTAGTGAAGCTTTACGATAATCTGTTAGGAAATAATAACAGTATTTTATTTAATTCTGATTATTATCGTTTGGTATTAGCAATAGGAGTAGGGCTAGTTATTTTAGCCTTTTTACTGAATTTATACTTTATACCTAATTTTGGAATTGAAGGAGCGGCAATAGCAACTTTTATTGCTTTTGTAATTTACAATACCTCTAAAATTATATTGGTTTATAAAAAGTTTGGTATACAGCCATTTTCTAAAAAAACTATTTACGTGTTACTAATAACAATTGTAGGGACGCTTTTATTTTACGGTTGGGAATTTGATATGTATCCTATTTTAGCTATTGCCTTAAAAAGTTTGATTATAGGAGTTATTTATATTTTTATAATCTATAAATTCAATTATTCAGAAGAGATTAATAATATGATTTCGCTAGTTATAAAACGTATTAAGTAATATAAAAACAAAAACCCCTTTGTGTTTTTACAACAAAGGGGTTTCCAACTAACCAACCAAAAAATTAAATTATGAACTCTAAAACTAATACTGCATAATCTATGCCGAAAATTATTTTTATTTGATAACCAGAGATTTGTATATTATTTTTTTATAAAAATTATTCCTAAAGCATAGATCACTGCCGTTTTAATTTCCTCTTGTACTCCTAGAAGAGCTTCTTGAACTTCGACTAGATCCTGTTGTTGTTCTATTATTTTGTTGTGTTTGTCTACTAGACCTTACACTTTTTCTTGAATTTTTAGTACTTCTAGAAATACTTTCATTTCTTCTGGAGGTGTTATTAGCTCTTGCCTTATTATTTTTGTTGTTTTTTTGAGAAACTGTTCTGCTAGCTCTGCTTCTGCTAGATCTAGTTTTAGGAGCCGATTTTCGAGTAGAAATAATACGATGATTTTCTCTTGTTCTAGTAGAATAAGCAGGAGTTCTATTTTCTTTTTTTGTTCTATTACTCCTTGTAATAGCAGAATTTCTGCTATATCGTTCGCTTCTGTTAGATCGTATTTTTCTTCTTTGTGTTGTTCTAACGCCTCTATTATAACTTCTTACTTTTTGTCCTGGTCTGTAAAAATCTTTTTTATGACTGTAGTGATTGTTTCTGTATCGTTTTCTATACTTTCTAAAGACTATTCGATTTGGTCTATAATACGTTCTGTAAGGTCTTGAGTATACAATGCTAGTTGTTGGTCTTCTGTAATATTGGTGCCATGGGCGTGGTATATAACGAGTATTCCGTGTGTTTATAAAACCTCTATATGATGTAATTACTAAATTAGAGTTATATCCTACAAATAAATTACCAACACTGGCCAATCTTCCAAAACGATTGTAATTGATAACTACATTGCCGGCTTGACTTATTCTTCCGTAATAATCATAATAAATCGGTGTGTTTTCAATTTGAATTACAGCTCCAAAATCATCATACTGAATATATGGATCGTAATTGTAACCTGAATTGTAACTAATATTTACATGAGGTGTCCTAATCTCAACTATATTATTTCTTCTAAATTGTGGATTGTAATAGAAATCGAATTCTCCATTTGGATATATGGCAAATTCTACATCGTTTTCTAAAAAAATAACAGCGTTTGGATAATAATTCCTGTAACTGCTATTTTTAGCCTGAGTACTAGCTACCATACCAAAAAGTATGAATAGAATGGTTATTATATTTTTCATAGTATTAAGTTTTGAGAAGTATATTTAATAGATACCAAAGGGTATGCCAAAAAACAAAGAGAGCTAATTTAGCTCTCTTTGTTTTAGTTTTAAATAATTAAAAATCAATGTTTTAAGTCTATTTTATTTTATCTTTTAAATACGTTGCTGTATACGATTTTTTATTTTTTATAATTTCTTCTGGAGTTCCTTCCGCAACTAAATAGCCGCCTTCTTCACCTCCTTCAGCTCCCAAATCGATTATATAATCGGCACATTTTACTAAATCCATATTGTGTTCAATTACTACTACAGAATGGCCTTTATCTATTAAGGCTTCAAATGATTTTAATAGTTTTTTTATGTCGTGGAAATGAAGTCCGGTGGTTGGCTCATCAAAAATAAATAATGTTTTGTTTTTTGTATTTCCTTTTGTTAAAAATGAAGCTAATTTTATTCGCTGTGCTTCTCCACCAGATAGCGTAGAAGAACTTTGTCCTAACTGAACATAGCCTAAACCGACATCTTGTAAAGGCTGCAATTTATTGGCTATTTTTTCTTGTTTATTAGTACTGAAAAATTCTATTGCACTATCGATGGTCATATTTAAAATATCATCGATGTTTTTATTTTCAAAGTTTACTTCTAAAATTTCTTTTTTGAAACGTTTCCCATCACAAGCCTCACATTTTAAGTGTACATCGGCCATAAACTGCATTTCTATAGTTACTTCACCTTCACCTTTACAAGTTTCACAGCGGCCACCATCTACATTAAATGAGAAATGTTTAGGTTTATAACCTCTTATTTTAGATAGTTTCTGGTTAGCGAAAAGTGAACGAATATCATCGTAAGCTTTTATATAAGTTACAGGGTTAGATCTAGAGGAACGCCCAATTGGGTTTTGATCTACAAATTCTACCGAACTTATATTTTTGAAATCACCTTTTAACTCTGAGAATTGACCAGCTTTTTCACCATATCCTCCTAATTGTTTTTGTAATGCCGGATATACAATTTTTTTAACTAACGTACTTTTACCACTACCCGAAACACCAGTTATTGCTGTAAACACCCCTAAAGGTATTTTTACATCGATATTTTTTAAATTGTTTTCTCGAGCTCCTATTACTTGAATATACTTTTTAGAAGTACGCCTTTTCTCGGGAACATCTATTGTTAGTTTATTAGTTAGGTATTGAGCAGTTAGCGAATCTGACTTTAAAATTTCTTTTAAGGTTCCGGTAGCCACAACATAACCACCATTTGTACCAGCTTCAGGGCCAATATCGATAATTTCATCAGCTTCGCGCATAATTTCTTCATCATGCTCTACTACAATAACCGTATTCCCGATATCTCTAAGATTTTTTAAAACCTTAATTAATCGTTCACTATCTCTAGGGTGCAGGCCAATAGAAGGTTCATCTAAAATATACATTGATCCTACTAAACTACTTCCTAAGGAAGTGGCTAAATTTATACGTTGCGATTCCCCACCCGAAAGTGAATTCGATTTTCGATTTAGCGTTAAATAATCTAAACCAACTTCCGATAAAAACTGAAGACGATTATTAATTTCTGTAAGCAATCGTTTTGCAATTTGCTGCTCGTAGCTGTTTAACTCTAATTCTTTAAAAAAGGCACGTACTTTATGAAGTGGTTGTATTACTAAATCGGTAATGCTTTTACCATTAATTTTTACGTATTCAGCTTCTGGTCGTAAGCGTTTTCCGTTACAAGTTGTGCATTTTGTTTTCCCTCTATATCGAGAAAGCATTACTCTATTCTGAATTTTATAAGCTTTACTTTCTAAGAACTCAAAAAATTGATGTAAACCTTCAAAAAATTCATTTCCATTCCAAACTAAGGCTTTTTGTTCTTCAGAAAGTTCAAAATAAGGTTTGTGGATAGGGAAATCGAATTTATTAGCATTATTAATAAGCTGATTTTTATACCAACTCATGCTTTCGCCACGCCAAGGATGTATAGCATTATCGTAAATCGATAAACCGGTGTTAGGTATTACTAATTCTTCATCAATACCAATTACATCTCCGTAACCTTCGCATTTAGGGCACGCTCCATACGGATTATTGAAACTAAAAAGATGGACATTAGGTTCTAAAAAATGAATATCATCTAATTCAAATTTATTACTGAAATGATGTAGTTTCTTGTCGGATAGTGTTTCAACGTATAATTCGTCTTTTCCTTCAAAAAAAGCAGCTTCAATAGAGTCGGCCAATCGATTGAAGAAATCTTCATCATCTTTTGTAATAACTCGGTCTACAACTAAAATGGTGTTTTCGTGAGTAGCTTCTTCCAAATTAGCTTCATCAATACGAACAACATTATCGTTTATTTTAATACGGCTATAGCCTTGTTGAGCTAAAATTTTAATTTTTTCAGTAATCGACCTTCCTTCTTCAACATAGATAGGAGCAAGTAGTAATAATTTAGTACGCTCAGGAAATTCTTTTATAAAATTAATGACATCTGTTACTGTATCTTTTTTTACTTCTCTACCAGAAACTGGCGAAAAAGTCCGACCAATTCTAGCATATAGTAATTTTAGATAATCATAAATTTCTGTGGAAGTTCCTACAGTAGATCTTGGGTTTGTAGAGTTTACCTTTTGCTCTATAGCAATAGCTGGAGCAATACCTTTTATAGAATCTACTTTAGGTTTATTAAGTCTACCTAAGAATTGCCGAGCATACGATGATAAACTTTCTACATAACGGCGTTGCCCTTCAGCATATAAAGTATCGAACGCTAAACTAGATTTACCGGAACCAGAAAGCCCAGTAATTACAATTAATTTATTCCTAGGAATAACAACATCAATATTTTTTAAATTATGAAGTTTTGCACCTTTTATAATTATATTTTTTTTTGGGTCTACTCTCTCAATATCAATTTCCATTAGCTCTATCTATTATACAAGCAAAGGTACTCAAACTTGTTGGGTGTTTAAAAACTGTAAAACCTTATAGTATTGTTAAAAAATTAAATATTTGTTTGCTTTTCTAAATAAATAGTTGCTATATTTGAACTACTAATTTTTATACACAGCCTATAGCATACAGTTACTTTAAACAAACTACATAACCAAACATATTCCCTTATAGAGGGTTTTTATTTATTAAAGTAACTAGTATGGAAAAAACTAAGATAGCAGATGCAGCTCTGGTTAAAGATTATATAAATGGTAACGAGCTTGCACTTTCCGAATTAATACAGCGCCATCAACAGCGTATTTATAGTTTTATTTATTCTAAAGTTTTCGATAAAGATATTACTGAAGATATTTTTCAGGATACTTTTATAAAAGTGATTCATACTCTTAAGCGTGGAAAATATAATGAAGAAGGAAAATTTTTACCTTGGGTAATGCGTATTTCGCATAATTTGGTAATCGATCATTTCCGTAGAAATAAAAGGATGCCAAAATTCGATAACAAAGGAGATTTTAATATTTTTTCTGTAATAAGCGATTCAGGTTTAAATGCTGAAGCGCAAATTATGCAGTCTCAAATAGAAAGCGATTTACGATCTGTTATTAAAGAATTACCAGACGATCAGTTAGAAGTGCTTACCATGAGAATTTATAAAGAAATGAGTTTTAAAGAGATAGCTGACCAAACTGGAGTAAGTATTAATACTGCTTTAGGAAGAATGCGCTATGCATTGATAAATTTGAGAAAAATAATCGAAAAGCATAATCTAGTTTTAACAAACTAGACATACAATATTCCTTATTTCTTTCCGTTTTTAGAATAGAATCTAAAAACAGCAATTAATGAGGAAATTTTACACAGAAAATGCATTTGAAAAAGATAAATTTTCATCTCTAAATCCTAAAAAAGAAACTATACAGTTTCTACTAAACTATTCAGCTGCTTTAAAAATAGTTTCGGGAAAGAATGAAAATTTTGAAATGTTCGCAAATTAAATTGAAAAGCCTGTTTAAAACAGGCTTTTTTATATTACTATAGTTGTGTAAGTCTTTACTATTCACATGATTTTAGCTAAAATTATTAAAACTTTAATTTTTGTAATTCGTTTTGACTATAGGAAACCATTAATTTAGGACAAAAACTAAATAAAATGGAAAATCTTAATTTAGCCGTGATATTTTATAGTGCAACGGGTACTAACTATGCTATGGCACAGGAAGCAGAGAAAGCAGCAAAAGATTTAGGTGTGAAAAATGTGAAGTTGCTTAGAATTGAAGAAAAAGTACCTAAAGAAATAATGAAGAAGAACGAAGATTGGATAAAGACGCATAATAGTATTAAAGATCTACCTACAGCATCAGCAGATGATTTGGAGTGGGCAGATGCAATAATTTTCTCGGCACCTACTCGTTACGGAAATTTACCTTCTCAATTTAGTAGTTTTATAGATACTACTGGTCCGTTATGGCAATCCGGAAAGTTAGTGAATAAAGTAGTAAGCGGTATGACAAGTGCAGGAAATCCAAATGGAGGACAAGAAGGCACATTAATGAGTCTTTACAAATCTATGATGCATTGGGGGGCAATAGTTGCAGCACCGGGTTATGCAAATCCTGTTATATTTGAAACAGGTGGTAACCCTTACGGTTTTAGTATGACGGCAGGAAACGAATTAAGCCTTAAAGGTCGTGAAGCAATACAATTTCAAGTAAAGCGAACACTACAAATCGCAGAAAAAATTAAATAATTGATAAGGAACATATTCCATGTTTTATAAATAGGAGTACTTTTACTAAAAGCACTCCTATTATTTTTTAGCTCTTTTTTTCTTGTAATATTCTTGGATAACCGATTTACGACCTATTGTTTTAGTGATAATGTCTTTTTCTAAATCCCAACCTCTAGCCGGAGAATATTGACGACCATACCAAATAAATTGAAGATGCAATTTATTCCATAAATCTATTGGAAATAGACGTTTTGCATCTTTTTCGGTTTGTACAACATTTTTACCATTACTTAAGTTCCATCGATACATTAATCGGTGTATATGAGTATCTACTGGGAATGCAGGAATTTTAAAAGCTTGTGACATTACAACACTAGCTGTTTTATGGCCTACAGCTGGTAAACTCTCCAGTGCTTCAAAATCTGCTGGTACTTTTCCATTATATTTTTCCAAAAGAATCTCAGATAGACCATGAATTCCTTTTGACTTCATAGGTGATAAACCACAGGGTTTAATAATATCCTTAATTTCTTCTATAGAAAGACGAACCATTTTTTGTGGAGTGTCTGCAATTTCAAATAATAAAGGAGTAATTTGGTTAACCTTTACATCAGTGCTTTGTGCAGAAAGTAATACGGCAATAAGAAGTGTGTATGGATCTTTATGGTCTAGAGGGATAGGAATTTCGGGATAAATTTCTTCTAAAGTATCAATAACAAATTGTACTTTTTGCTGTTTGTTCATAAAGCTTTAATTTTAAGCAAAAATAAGAATTATGACGATATTAAAAGCAGGAGATAAAGCACCCGATTTTTCAGTTGAAGATCAAGATGGGAATTTGGTAAAATTAACTGATTTTAAAGGTAAAAAACTGGTGTTATTTTTCTATCCGAAAGCAAGTACGCCAGGTTGTACTGCAGAGGCTTGTAATCTTCGAGATAATTGGGAAGTATTTCAAGAAAAAGGATATGCTATTTTAGGAGTAAGTGCCGATAGTAAGCGCCGCCAGACCAATTTTAAAGCCAAAAATGAATTACCATTTCCATTACTAGCTGACGAGAATAAAGAAGTAATTGAGGCTTATGGAGTTTGGGGACCTAAAAAGTTTATGGGTAAAGAATATGAAGGCATCCATCGAACTACTTTTATAATTGATGAAGAAGGAAAAATTGAAGAAGTAATAGGTAAAGTAAAAACTAAAGAACACGCCGCTCAAATTCTTTAATTTTAGAGTAATACTATAAAAAAGGCTAATCGAAATTATTAATTTCGATTAGCCTTTTTTATATAACTCTTTTTTATTATTCTTCTTTGAAGAAGTTGATGTTTTGAATAGTAGCTATACTGTCGCAATTTTCAACTTTAAACTGTATAATTGTATCTGGTGTTTTTCCAGAAATACTATATAAATTACAAGAATCCCGATCGGTTATGCTGTTTCCAAAATCTACTTCTCCATTTTTTAAAATTTTAGAAACAGCAGTGGTATCTATATTATGAGTATGTAAAAATTTAAGTGCTTCTGGTGTGTAAGCACGATGTTTAGAACTTATTTTCGATAAAACTCTTGCATTCGGAAAGTAAGAACAACTTGTGTTTTTTCCGCTTAAGAAAAAAATTAAAATTACAATTCCAAAAAATAAACCGATGGAGAAATATCCAAACCGCTGAAGTAAATTCATATAAAATTAAAAGTCTAGAGTAGCTTTTTATTTGCTTAAAAAATCAACAAATTGATATCTCGGTAAGAAAGGTCGAACCAATCGGCAACCGATTTGTTTGTTAAAATTCCGTGGTAAAAATACAAACCATTTCGTAAACCTCTATCAAAACGTAAAGTATTTTCTAAACCGCCTTCTTCACCTATATGTAATAAGTAAGGAGTGAAAATATTACTTAATGAAAGGGAACTAGTTCGCGCATATCTAGATGGAATATTTGGCACTCCATAATGAATAACATCATTTTTAATAAAAATTGGATGTTCATGCGATGTAATTTCACTAGTTTCGATGCAACCTCCTACATCAATACTTACATCTATAGCAACTGCTCCAGGTTTCATGGTAGATACCATTTCTTCTGAAACTAATATAGGAGATCGATTATTACCTCGAACAGCACCAATTAATACATCGCAGCGTTTTAGTGCTTTAACAAGATTTTTAGGCTGTATAGTGCTGGTGTAAAAAGATTGCCCTAAGCCAACTTGAATTTTTCTGAGTTTTGTTAGCGAACTATCAAATACTTTAATATTGGCTCCTAAACCTAAGGCAGCTCGTGCAGCAAAATGCCCCACAGTTCCAGCACCTAAAATAACTACTTCAATAGGCGGAACTCCGCTTATATTACCAAATAAAAGTCCGTTACCATTCCCATTATTGCTTAATATTTCAGAAGCAATTAAAACCGAAGCAGTACCCGTAATTTCACTAAGCGCATTTACTATAGGATAATGCCCTTCATTATCCTTAATAAATTCAAAACCAAGTGCTGTAATACGTTTGGAAGCTAATTTTTGAAAATAAGCTTTAGTTTGTGTTTTTATTTGAACCGCAGAAATGAGAATGGTTTGCGGATTCATCATATCTAACTCTTGTAAAGAAGGCGGTTCAACTTTTAAAATAGTTGGGCAAGAAAATACTTTATGTGTGTCTTTTGTAACTTCAGCACCAGCTTCAGAATAATCTTTGTCTTTAAAATGAGCATAATTTCCGGCTCCCGATTCGATAAGTACTCGATGCCCATGTGCTGTAATTGCAGCAACCGCATCAGGACTTAAGCAAATGCGTTTTTCTTGATAGGAAGTCTCTTTGGGAATACCAATAAATAATTCTCCTTTGTTTTTAAGAATTTCTAATTTTTCTTCTTGCGGAATTAGTTCCTCTCTGCTAAAAGGCGAAACCTGTTTCGACATCATCGCACACATGGTTAAAGTTAGGAACAGGTAAATTACAATTATTTTTAGAAAGAAAAAGGAATAACTAAAATTTACAATTTTGAATAATAATCTTCTTCCTCAGGCTGATTTTTAAGATCTTCCATTTCTTTGAGATCTTTTTCGGAAATGGGGGAGAAAAGGGAGATATTAGTTTCTTCTATTTCGCCAATATCGATCCCGTAAATTTTATCAAAAATTTTAATTCTGATTAAATAAACAATACAGATAATACCAATAAAAAATGGAGCCAGATAGATTAACTGATCGGTATCCATCGGATCAATATTAAGGTATACATCTTGATAAAAAGCAATGATAAGTTGAAATGAATACATACAAATAGGAATTAATATAACATGGTACCACCAATGTTTACAGGTGAAAAACCAAATAAATAATAAAAACAATGGTGTTATTTTTCCTAAATAGGTCCAAGCTGCTGTTAGTACATCTTCATAGTATCTACTTTCATAGGTGAAAAAAGAATTTTCCCAAACAGGAGCGCTTGGGAAAATTTCATATAAATAAAAAATATAAGGTGAAAATGCTATAAGTATAGCAATAATACTACCCAGCAGCAGGTACTTTGATTTTTGACCTAAGAACGGCTTGTTTTTGGATAGGTTCTTTTTCATGATCGTTATTTGAGGTTGAAGTTACAAAAATTGATGCTCCAAAGATAGCTGCTCCAAAAATTAATGCTTTAAGTTTCATAATGTAAATTTTTTTAAGTTTATGTCTTGTTTTCCGTTTGATTTCTAATACAAACCTACATCAAGATTACACTGTAAAGGCAACTACATTAATTGTACTTTTGCGGATTTTTAGAGGGTTTTGTGAAAAAAAGTGATATTGTTTTAAAATTTTAGAAAAAAACTATCATTTTTAGTTAAAAATTATTATTTAACGGTTTTATGTAAAAAAATGTAAGTTATATTGTATAATAAGCGTTTGTAATTATCGCAGTAAATGGTTTAATTTCTTATTGTTTTAACATATAATTAACTTAATTTTAACAACCTTGTGGTTTCATCTTTTTTTGAAATATCGATTTTTTGGTAGTTTTCAGGTATTAAATTAGGTATTTTCTCAGGCCATTCAATAAACTTATAAGCTGGAGTGTTTATATAATCTTCAAATCCTATATCATAAGCTTCCATTTCATCTTCTAAACGATAAAAATCAAAATGAAATACTTTAATTTCCTTGGAACTATATTCATTTACTAATGCAAATGTTGGGCTAGAAACACGATCTTGTATACCTAATGTTGCAACAAGACTTTTTATCAAAGTTGTTTTTCCGGTTCCCATGTCGCCGTAAAATAATAGTATTTTACTTTTACTATTTTCTAAAATAAATTTTGCTGCTTTCTCAATTTCAGAAAGCTCATAGGTTATTTCCATTTTTCAAAAAATTTGGCTTGTAAATATATAAAAAAGAAACCTGATGCATGCATCAGGTTTCTTTTAGTGGTTATGTTTAAGAGTTCTATCGAGGCGTTAATACTACATAAGGTATAATCATTTCTTCTAATGATACTCCTCCGTGCTGAAACGTATTTCTATAATAACTTACGTAATGATTATAATTGTTTGGATAGGCGAAAAATAAATCTCCTTTAGCAAATATAAATGAGCTACTCATATTTATACTTGGTAAATGGATAGACTTGGGGTTTTCAGCAGCTAGAACATCTTTATTTTCATAAGTAAGACTTTTACCTGTTTTATAGCGTAAGTTTAGACTGGTGTTTTTGTCACCAATTACTTTGCTTGGATTTTTTACATTTATTGTACCATGATCGGTAGTAATAATTAATTTAAATCCTAATTGTTGCGCTTGCTGAATTATATCTAATAGCGGAGAATTTTTAAACCAACTTTCTGTTAACGATCGGTATGACTTATCGTTAGAAGCCAATTCTTTTATAACTTCCATTTCTGTTTTAGAATGCGAAAGCATATCCACAAAATTATATACTACTACGTTTAAATCGTTATTTTTTAATGTTTTAAAATTTTCGACTAATTTTCTGCCGGCTTTTAAGTTACTTATTTTATGATATTCGTAGTTATAATCTTTTCCGTTACGCTTAAGTTGCTCTGCTAAAAATTCGGATTCATATTGATTTTTACCACCTTCATCTACATCATTTTTCCAGAATTGAGGAAATAGCTTTTCCATTTCACTAGGCATTAATCCTGCGAACATTGCATTTCTAGCATATTGCGTAGCAGTTGGTAAAATACTATAATAAACAGATTCTTCTTGTTTTTTATAGTAGTTTGATATGGTAGGCTCTAAAGCTTTCCATTGGTCGAATCGTAAATTATCTACTACTAGTAATAATGTAGGTTGCTCTTTACTAACTTCTTTAAAAACTCGTTTTTTAAATAGAGTATGAGACATTACCGGTGCTTCTGCATTTTTAGAAAACCATTTCGGGTAATTTTTATCGATAAATTTACAAAACTGTGTATTAGCTTCTTGTTTTTGGGTTTCTAGAATACCAAACATTCCGCTATCTTCAATATTTTCAAGTTGAAGTTCCCAATATACTAAGCGCTGATACATGTCTGCCCAATCTTCAAAGGTATTAACTTCCATTAAATCCATCGCAATTTTACGGAACTCTTGCTGGTAATTAGAAGTCGTTTTTTCTGAAATTAATCGAGAATGATCTAAATTTTTCTTTATTGAAAGTAGTATTTGATTTGGATTTACCGGTTTGATTAAATAATCTGCAATTTTAGAACCAATAGCTTCTTCCATAATGTATTCTTCTTCACTTTTAGTGATCATAACAATAGGAATATTAGCTCTTTCCTCCTTAATTTCAGAAAGTGTTTCTAAACCAGTTAAACCGGGCATATTTTCATCTAAAAATACAATATCGAAATTTTCTTCAGCAAATTTTTCAATGGCTTCAGTGCCACTTTTACAGGTGGTTACATGGTAGTCTCTGGACTCTAAAAAGAGAATATGTGGTTTTAGTAAATCTATTTCATCATCTACCCAAAGTATCTTTATTATGTTCATGCAATTATGTTTTTTAAGATGTATTTTGAATTTAATACCTCCTTTCTGGTTCTACAATCTTTGATTTATTAATCTATGTGTATCTTTGTATCCACCAAAAAACGATTTTATACTTGGCTTCACAAAATAAACTCAAGATTTTAAACGATCCAATTTACGGATTTATTACAATTCCTAGTAAGCAGATTTTCGATATTATTGAACATCCATACTTTCAAAGGTTGAGAAGAATCTCTCAAATGGGCTTGTCTTATTTGGTATATCCGGGTGCCCATCATACACGTTTTCATCATGCTTTAGGTTGTGTGCACTTAATGCAAAAAGCGGTGCGACTGCTTCGATATAAGGGTGTTGAGATCTCTAATGAAGAAGCTGAAGCTTTAGAAGTTGCTATTTTACTACACGATATTGGGCATGGTCCATTTTCACATGCTATGGAACATAGTATTGTAGAAAATGTAGAACATGAAGAGATTTCGTTGCTTTTTATGCAACAATTGAATGAAGTTTTTAACCAAAGTTTAACGCTTGCTATTTCAATCTTTACCGGTAATTATCCGCGTAAATTTATGCATCAGTTAATAACTAGTCAGTTAGACATGGATCGTTTAGATTATCTAAAACGTGACAGTTTTTATACAGGCACAACAGAAGGTAATATAAATAGCGACCGATTAATTACGATGCTTAATGTTGTAAATGATGAGTTGGTAATCGAATCTAAAGCTATTTATTCTGTAGAGAAATTTTTAGTAGCAAGACGATTAATGTATTGGCAAGTTTATTTGCATAAAACAGGGATAGTTGCTGAACAATTATTAATAAGAGTATTAAAGCGAGCAAAGGAATTAGTTTCCGAAGGTATAGAATGTAAAGCTAGCAAGGCTTTGCAGTTTTTTTTAACGAATAAAATAACAAAGGATAATTTTGATACTGAGGTTTTAAAGACTTTTTCGAAGTTAGATGATTATGATATAATTTTGGCCATGAAGGAATGGATAGACCATGATGATTTTGTGTTAAGCCATTTGTCCAGAATGATTATTAATCGAGATCTATTAAAAGTAAAATTAAAAAAGAAAAAGCCTTCAGAAGAAAAGATAGAAAAACATTTAAATGCTGTAAAAACCACTTATAATTTATCATCTAAAGAAGCTGAATATTTTGTTTTTACAGGAGAAATATCGAATTTGGCGTACACAAGAGAAAAAGATAATATCAATATTCTTCATAAAAACGGGAAAATTAGTGATGTTATCAAAGTTTCCGACCAATTAAACCTCAAAGCGCTCACTAAAACAGTGACCAAATATTATATCTGTTATCCTAAGACTAAAGATTAACGCATTTTTTTTACTTTTGCCAGAATGAAATTTAAAGCATCACAAATAGCAGAAATCTTAGAAGGTACCGTAGAAGGTAATCCTGATGTTGAGGTTTTTGAACTAACGAAGATAGAAGAGGGAAAAGAAGGTTCGCTTACTTTTTTAAGTAATCCGAAATACACTTCCTATATATATAGCACAGAAGCATCTGTAACGATAGTTGATGATGGCTTCGAAAAAGAAAAACCTATAACCACTACGTTGGTAAGAGTAAAAGATGCTTATAAAGCATTTTCTACATTGCTTGATTATTACAATCAAGTAAAATTACGTAAAAGTGGTATAGAAAGTCCGGTTTATATTTCAGAATCGGCAACATATGGGGAAAATATTTATCTAGGAGCATTTTCTTACTTAGGTGAAAATGTACAAATAGGAGATAACGTAAAAATATATCCATATTCATATATTGGTGATAATTCAAAAATAGCCGATAATACTACAATTTTTGCAGGTGTTAAGATTTATTCAGAAACAACTATAGGAAACAATTGTACTATTCATGGAGGTGCTATTATTGGAGCCGATGGTTTCGGTTTTAGTCCCAATGAAAAAGGAGAATATTCAAAAGTTCCTCAAATAGGAAATGTAATAATAGAAGATAAAGTAGATATAGGTTCTGGTACCACTATAGATCGTGCAACTTTAGGCTCTACCATTATTCGCAAAGGAGTTAAATTGGATAACCAAATTCAAATAGCCCATAATGTAGAGATTGGAGAAAATACAGTTATAGCAGCCCAAACGGGTATAGCAGGTTCTACTAAAATCGGAAAAAACTGTATAATTGGTGGCCAAGTAGGTATTGTAGGCCATATTACTATTGGGGATCGTGTGAGAATTCAAGCTCAAAGCGGAATTAATAGAAATGTGAAAGATGGTGAAACACTTCAAGGTTCTCCAGCAATAAAATATGCTGATTATAGTAAATCCTTTATACATTTTAAAAATCTTCCAAAGAATATTGATCTTTTATATCAGTTAGAAAAAAAAATAAATAAGAATGGTTGAGAAAATACTGAAGCAGCAAACTATTCAGAATGAAATCTCTTTAAGCGGTGTAGGTCTTCATACAGGACAACAAGTACATTTAACTTTTAAACCGGCTCCGGAAAATACAGGATATGTATTTAAACGAGTAGATTTAGAAGGAGAACCACTTATCGAAGCTAATGTAAGTTACGTTGTAGATACACAGCGAGGAACTAATTTAGAAAAAAATGGAGTTAGAATTCAAACTTCAGAACATGTTTTAGCTGCTTGTGTAGGTCTAGAAATAGATAATGTTATTATAGAAATTAATGCTTCAGAACCACCAATTATGGATGGTTCTTCAAAATATTTTGTAGAAGCATTAGAAGCGGCAGGAATTAAAGAACAAGAAGCCGAAAAAGAAGAATATGTAGTAGATCATGTTATTTCTTATAAAGATGAACAGTCGGGTAGTGAGATTTTAGTAATGCCTTCAGATCATTACAAAATTACTACAATGGTAGATTTTGGTACAAAAGTTTTAGGTACTCAAAATGCTGCTATAGAGCATGTTTCAGAATTTAAAAAAGAAATTGCTAATGCTAGGACATTCAGCTTTTTACATGAACTAGAAACGCTTTTGCACCATGGCCTAATAAAAGGTGGTGATTTGAATAATGCAATAGTTTATGTAGACAAAGAAATTGGAGAAGAAACGCTACAGCGTTTACGTAAAGCATTTAATAAAGATGATATTTCTGTAAAAGCTAACGGAATACTAGATAACTTAACATTACATTATCCTAACGAAGCAGCTAGGCATAAATTACTAGATGTAATGGGGGATTTGGCATTAGTAGGTACTCGTATTCGTGGAAAAATTATAGCTACTAAACCAGGACATTTTACAAATACACAATTTGCAAAAAAACTGGCAAAAGTTATTAAAGAAGAAAGACGAAATAAAGTTCCGAAAGTAGATCTAAACTCAGAACCGTTAATGAATATTAACGATATTATGAATATTTTACCCCATCGACCACCGATGTTGTTGGTAGATAAAATATATGAGTTAACGGACGATTCGGTAGTTGGCGTAAAGAATGTGACCATGAATGAGCCTTTTTTTCAAGGACATTTTCCTGGAAAGCCCGTGATGCCTGGAGTATTGCAAGTAGAGGCAATGGCACAAACTGGAGGGATATTAGCTTTAAAATCGGTTCCAGACCCAGAAAATTATCTTACTTTTTTTATGAAAATCGATAATGTAAGATTTAAGCGTCAAGTTTTGCCTGGTGATACATTAATCTTTAAGTTAGAGTTATTGGCACCTATTAGACGAGGAATATGCCAAATGCAGGGTTATGCTTATGCTAATGGTAAATTGGCTACAGAGGCAGAGTTAATGGCACAAATTGTAAAATCAAAATAAGAAAGAATGAATCAACCTTTAGCATACGTGCACCCCGGAGCAAAAATTGCTAAGAATGTAGTAATAGAACCTTTTACTACTATACATAACAATGTAGTAATTGGTGAGGGGACCTGGATTGGTTCTAATGTTACCATAATGGAAGGTGCTCGAATTGGAAAAAATTGTAATATTTTTCCTGGAGCAGTAATTTCAGCAGTTCCTCAAGATAAAAAGTTCAATAACGAAGAGACTCTTACAATAATTGGGGACAATACTACAATTAGGGAATGTGTTACTATAAACAGAGGCACTAGCGACAGGATGAAAACAGTTATTGGAGAAAACTGTTGGATAATGGCTTATTGCCATATTGCGCACGACTGTGTAGTAGGCGACCACTGTATTTTTTCAAATAATAGTACACTAGCAGGACATATTAATGTTGGAGAACATGTTGTTTTAGCCGGAATGGCAGCCATACAACAGTTTTGTAGTATTGGTAAACATGCGTTTGTAACAGGTGGATCTTTAGTGCGTAAAGATGTTCCTCCTTTTGTTAAAGCAGGGAGAGAGCCTCTTTCTTATGTTGGTATTAATTCTATAGGTTTACGCCGTCGTGGATATTCAACAGAGAAAATAAGAGAGATTCAAGATATATATCGAATTTTATATCAAAAAAACTATAATAATACACAAGCTGCAGCTATTATTGAAGCTGAAATGGAAGCCACTGCTGAGCGAGACGAAATTTTAGAATTTATTAAAAATACACAGCGAGGTATCATGAAAGGATACTTTAGTTCAAATTAATACAACAAAAAATGGCAAGTACAAGTGATATTAGAAAAGGATTATGTATCCGATACAGTAATGATATTTATAAAATCATAGAATTTTTACACGTTAAACCAGGGAAAGGCCCAGCGTTTGTACGTACTAAATTAAAAAGTGTAACTACTGGTAAAGTCGTTGATAATACTTTTTCTGCCGGTCATAAAATTGAAGATGTTCGAGTAGAAACTCATAAATATCAGTTTTTGTATCAAGATGGAGAATTTTACCATTTTATGCATGTAGATGACTATACACAAATTCGGTTAATAGAAAGTGCACTAGATATGCCACAACTTCTAAAAGAAGGTGAAGTATTAACTGTTTTAATTAATACTGAAGATAATTTACCGCTTTCTACAGAAATGCCAGCTACCGTAGTTTTAGAGATTACTCATACAGAGCCAGGCGTAAAAGGTAATACAGCAACAAATGCTACCAAACCTGCAACTGTTGAAACAGGAGCAGAGGTAAACGTTCCTTTATTTATAAATGAAGGGGATAAAATTCGGATTGAAACTGAAAAAGGCACTTATAAAGAACGAATCAAAGAATAATCGATTTTCGACAAAAAGGAAAGATATTTATCTTTCCTTTTTTTATACTATATTATTTCTGTTTATTAATTATTTGAATTTATAAGTTATCTTTTTAACATATAAATTCAAATATATAGAATCGATAATCGAATAAAAATTCAGAAGATGAAATTTCCTCAAACACATACATTAGAACAAATAGCAACTATTATTTCCTGTGATTATGTAGGAGATAAAAATTTCCCTGTAGAAGGAATTAACGAAATTCATGTGGTTACTCCGGGAGATATTGTTTTTGTAGATCATCCTAAATATTATAATAAAGCACTACAATCTGCAGCAACTATAATTTTAATAAATAAAAAAGTTGATTGTCCGGAGGGCAAAGCATTATTAATTTCAGATGATCCATTTCGTGATTTTAATAAATTAACGAAATATTTTAAGCCTTTTGAAAAAGCTGAAAATAGAATAACCGAGACAGCACAAATAGGAGAGAATACTTTTATCCAGCCAACAGCTTTTATCGGAAATCATGTGAAAATTGGTGACAATTGCCGAATTGGAGCCAATGTTAGTATTAACGATCATACTGTTATAGGAGATAATGTAATTATTCAGTCAGGAACTGTATTAGGAGGCGATGCTTTTTATTATAAAAATAGGCCTGAAGGGTTTGATAGATTATTATCTAGCGGACGAGTAGTTATAGAGGATAATGTAGAAATTGGATGTAATTGTACTATAGATCGCGGTGTAAGTGGAGATACTACAATTAAAGAAGGAACTAAATTAGATAACCTTATTCAAATTGGGCATGATACTGTAATCGGAAAAAAATGCTTAATTGCTTCACAAGTAGGTATTGCTGGTTGTGTAATTATTGAAGATGAAGTTACTTTATGGGGACAAGTAGGAATTATTAGTGATGTAACTATTAAAAAGGGTACTGTTCTAATGGCGCAAAGTGGAGCAACTAAATCTTTAGAGAGTAAAGTATATTGGGGAACACCAGCTAGAGAAGTGAGAGCTAAATTAAAAGAATTAGCTTATGTGAAGCAACTTCCAGAATTCATGAAAAAAATTAACTAATATTATAATTTTTTGAATAAAAAAAGCCTGTTGGAATTTTTTCTAACAGGCTTCTTTATAAAATATAAATCTAAAATTAAATAATGGTCATTTGGCCAAAATTAAGGTTCTCGTCATTAATGTTATTTTCAGATTCGCTAATCAAGCCTTCTAAAAAATCACCAACTTTTTCGGTACTATAAGGATTATCTTTATTAATATCTTCCGTACACACATTTAATTGTATACTAGTTGAAATTGCTTTTTTAATAGTATTTGCTTCTTCTATTAGTCCAAAATGCTCTAAAAGCATTGCTGCGGAAAGGATAGAAGCTACAGGGTTAGCAATTCCTTTTCCGGTAGCTTGCGGATAAGAACCGTGAATAGGTTCAAACATCGCATTTTTTCCACCAACTGAAGCTGAAGCTAATAAACCAATGCTTCCACCAATAACACTTGCTTCATCAGAAATAATATCACCAAACATATTTTCAGTAAGGATAACATCAAATTGTTTTGGATTCAAAATCATTTGCATCGCAGCATTATCAACAAACAAGAAATCTAATTCTACATCTTGATATTCTTCAGCAATTTTTTTAACCGTTTTTCTCCAAAGGCGAGAAGTTTCTAAAACATTTGCTTTATCTACTAATGTTAACTTCTTACGTCGCTGTTGAGCGGCTTTAAAAGCTAAATGCGCCATCCTTTCAATTTCTGTGACAGAATAGGTGCAAACGTCAGTTGCGCTTTGTCCGTCTTCGCTTTGGCTTTTTTCTCCAAAATAAATTCCACCAGTTAATTCTCTAAAAATGGTTAAATCTGCTCCTTCAATTCTTTCAGGACGTAAGGGAGACTGATCTATTAATTTAGGGTATGTGGTTACCGGTCTAATATTAGCAAATAAACCAAGTTCTTTTCTTAATTTTAGAAGACCTTGTTCGGGTCTAACTTTAGCATCAGGATTATTGTCGTATTTAGGATGTCCAATAGCTCCAAATAAAACAGCATCCGATTTTTTACAAAGATCTAAAGTAGCATCCGGAAGCGGATTCTCTAATAAATCTATAGCAGCAGCTCCAACAATAGCTTCTTCAAACTCAAATTCATGATCAAAACGATCTGCAATAGCTTTAAGAACTTTTATAGATTGTTGAGTAATTTCAGGACCAATTCCGTCCCCGGCTAATACGGCTATTTTTAATTTCATAAATGTTTTTTCTTCTCTTAAAGTTTTTAATTCAGTTTGAAGAAATTTTATTCTTGAATTGCAGCTTCATGAATATGAGCTTGCTTTTCTTCAAATTTCTTAATGGCATCTAATTTACTCACTAAAAAATCAATATCATCAAAACCATTAATTAAACATGTTTTTTTATAAGGGTCGATTGCAAAATTCTCAGACTTCCCTGTGCTTGAAATTTCAATTTTTTGATTTTCAAGATCAACTTTAAATGTTTCTTTATTATTTTTTTTGATTGCTAGGAACAATTCATCCAAAAATTCAGGAGAAACCTGTACAGGTAACAATCCGTTATTTAGTGCATTTCCTTTAAAAATATCAGCAAAATAACTAGAAACAACAACTTTAAATCCGTAAGCTTTTAAAGCCCAAGCAGCATGCTCTCTACTTGAACCACAGCCAAAATTGTTTCCTGAGATTAAAATTTGTCCGGAATACTGTTTCTGATTTAGCGAAAAATCTTCTACCGGTTTTCCTTCTTTATCAAAACGCCAATCTTTAAAAAGGTTTTCTCCAAAACCTGCTTTATCGGTTGCCTTAAGGAAACGAGCAGGAATTATTTGATCGGTATCTATATTTTCGACCTCTAATGGGACGGCTGTATCTTGTAGTGTGGTGAATTTTTCCATTAATTCAAACTTTTTGTAAAGTCGGTTATTTTTCCGGCTACTGCAGTTGCTGCTGCTGTAAGCGGACTTGCTAATATTGTTCTAGAACCTTGTCCTTGTCTACCTTCAAAATTTCTGTTACTAGTAGATACACAATATTCTCCTTCAGGTATTTTATCGTCGTTCATAGCAAGACAAGCAGAACATCCCGGTTGTCTTAATCTAAACCCTGCTTCTTCGAAAACTTTATCTAATCCTTCTTCTTGAATTTGTGCGGCAACTTGCCTACTTCCCGGAACAATTAAAGCATTTACATTTTCTGCTTTTTTCTTTCCTTTAATATAGCTTGCAGCCATTCTGAAATCTTCAATTCTAGAATTGGTACAACTACCAATGAAAATATAATTAATAGGTTTATCTATTAAACTTTCGCCGGCTTTAAAACCCATATAGCTTAGTGCTTTTGCATCACTTTTTCCACCTTCAACAGGAATAGACTCTGTAATTTTAATTCCCATTCCCGGATTGGTTCCGTAGGTAATCATAGGTTCGATATCCTCAGCTTCAAACGAATATTCTTGGTCGAATGCTGCGCCTTCATCGGTTTTAAGTGTTTCCCAATATGCCTTCAGTTTATCGAATTCTTCTCCTTTCGGAGCAAACTCTCTTCCTTCAACATAATCGTAAGTTGTTTGATCTGGCGCTATAAGTCCGCCACGAGCACCCATTTCAATACTCATATTACAAACCGTCATACGGCCTTCCATCGACATGTTTTCAAAAACATCGCCAGCGTATTCACAAAAATATCCAGTCCCAGAATTGGTTCCTAATTTGCTAATTACATAAAGAATAACATCTTTTGGTGTTACCCCTTTTTTTAATTTTCCATTTACATTAACTCGTAAGCGTTTAGGTTTCTCTACTAATAAACATTGAGAAGCAAAAACTTGAGTAACCTGACTTGTACCAATGCCAAAAGCAATAGCACCAAAAGCGCCATGCGTAGAAGTGTGGCTATCTCCACAAACCATTGTTTTTCCAGGTTGAGTAATTCCTAATTCCGGAGCCATTACGTGAACAATACCATTATAGGGATGCCCTAAACCGTAAAGGGTTATATTATTTTCTTCGCAGTTTTGCGATAATTCTTTTAATTGTTTTCTTGAAAGTAAATCTTTAACCGGTAAATGTTGATTTTCGGTCGGGGTGTTATGATCGGCCGTAGCAACGATCTTATTGGGACGAAAAACAGGAATTTCTCGTTCTTTTAATTCATTAAAAGCTTGAGGGCTTGTAACTTCATGAATTAAGTGTTGATCGATATATAAAATATCGGGACCATCAGGAATAGATTCGACCACGTGTGCATCCCAAATTTTATCGAAAAGGGTCTTTTTCATGTATTTTCAATTTTGTTTCAAAGAAAATGCGCAAATAATTGCGCATTTATGAAACTATTTAATGTTATGCTATTGCTTTATTTCTTCTTTTAGAACGTTCCATAATTTCATGGATATCGTTATCTAATACCTCTTTTTTCATATCTGCATAATTAAGAAATTCTGCATAAACGGTATCTAATTCTAATTTAGTAAGCTCGTAGCCTACTTTTTTAGCTTTATAAGCTAGGGCTGCACGGCCACTTCTAGCAGTAAGAACAATTGCAGACTCGGTTACACCTACATCTTCTGGTGCCATAATCTCGTAAGTTTCGCGGTTTTTAATTACACCATCTTGGTGTATTCCTGAACTATGAGCAAATGCATTTGCGCCAACAATTGCTTTATTAGGTTGTACAAACATTCCCATTTCTCTAGAAACCATTTTACTAATTTCAAACAATAATTTGGGATTAATATCGGTATTTAAATTTAAAGTTGGGTGCTGTCTAAGAATCATTACAACTTCTTCTAAAGCTGTATTTCCTGCACGTTCACCAATTCCATTAATAGTACATTCAATTTGTCGTGCGCCGTTTGTAATACCGGAAATAGAATTTGCTGTTGCTAAGCCTAAATCGTTATGGCAATGGCAAGATATAATAACATTTTCTATCCCTACTATATTATCTTTAAGGTATTTTATTTTTTTACCGTATTCTTCAGGAAGACAATAACCCGTAGTGTCCGGAATATTTAAAACAGTAGCTCCTGCGTTGACGACCTCTTGGCAGACTTGAGCAAGAAATTCGTTATCGGTTCTTCCGGCATCTTCTGCATAAAATTCAACATCATCCGCAAAATTTTTCGCATAAGCAACAGCTTCTACTGCACGTTCTATAATTTGTTCAGGAGTAGCGTTAAATTTGTATTTAATGTGAGAATCGGAAGTTCCTATACCGGTATGTATACGCGGCTTTTTTGCATATTTTAAGGCTTCAGCAGCTACTTCAATATCTTTTTTCACAGCTCTTGTGAGTCCACAAACAGTAGCATTTTTTACTATTTTTGAAATTTCGGTAACCGATCTAAAATCTCCAGGACTAGATACAGGGAAACCAGCTTCAATAACATCTACACCTAGCTCATCGAGTCTTGCCGCAATTTTTAATTTCTGTTCTGTGTTTAATTTACAGCCCGGAACTTGCTCTCCGTCTCTCAAAGTTGTGTCAAAAATTTCTACCTTTTCTGCGCTCATAAGAGTATTTTTTTACTTTATCTTTATCTAAATTATAATAAAGAGTAATATTGCCCCAACAAGTTTTGCAATGCGTTACGATAATTAAATTAGTTTTATTGCTTTAATATATCTGATTATCAGGTTTTTAAAAACTATTCTTTTACAATGACTAATGATTTAACTGATAACTTATTTTCTTTAATTAAGTCACTTTCTCCCTCAGAAAAGAGACAGTTTTCGCTATATGTTGGAAGAATTGGAGTGAATTCTGACAGCAAATTTTTAAATCTTTTTAAAGTACTAAGTAAACAGAAAAAATATAATGAAGAATTGGTGCTTAAAAACACCAATATTACTAAGCAACAACTCTCAAATATAAAGGCGCATCTTTATAAGCAAATTTTAATTAGTTTACGTTTAAATCCTGCTCACCAAAGTATTCCTATTCAAATTCGAGAGCAATTAGATTTTGGAATCATTCTTTATCGAAAAGGTTTGTACAAGCAAAGTTTAAAACTTTTAGATAAAACAAAAACTACGGCATTAGCTTACGAAGAGAAGAACTTGGCATATGAAATTTTAGAGCTAGAGAAAATTATAGAATCTCAATATATAACTCGAAGTATAGAAAATCGTGCAGAGACTTTGGTAAAGCAAACTGAAGAACTTACGCATTTAAGCGAAATTTCGAGTAAACTCTCTAATCTTTCCTTACAGTTATATGGAACTTTTCTTAAAATGGGTTATGCCAGAACGGAAGATGAAGCAATAGAGATCCATAATTATTTTGAAAATAATTTACCGAAATATAAATTTTCAGATTTAGGATTTAAGGAAAAGTTATGGTTATACCAAGCGCATTTATGGTATAGTTTTATTACACAAAATTTTTTGAATGCGTTTAAATACGCTTCTAAATGGATCGATCTTTTTAATGAAAATCAGCATTTAATTCCGGTACATCCTGTATTTTACCTAAAAGGAAATCATTATTTATTAGAATCTTTATTCTACTTAAACCATACCTCAACTTTTGAGAAAGTGTTACATCGGTTTGAAGATACTTTAAAGAATCCTAATATTCCAGATGATGATAATATTGCATCTTTATCTTTTCTTTATTTGTACGAGAATAAATTAAATCTTCGGTTTATGAAAGCTGAGTTTCATTCCGGAGAAACATTAGTTGGTAAAATAGACCAGAAAATTAAACGCTTTAAAAGTAAAATTGATGAGCATCATATTATGGTTTTTTACTATAAAATTGCTTCGTTATATTTTGGCGATGGTAAGAATAAAGAATGTATAGAATATCTACGAAAAATTATTCATAATAAATCCTTAGAGATGCGTGAAGATTTAATGTGCTTTTCAAGAATATTAAGTTTAGTAGCTCATTACGAAGCTGGAATGGATTACCATTTAGAACGTTTAATAAAATCGACCTACAAATTTTTAATCAAAATGAACGACTTGCACGAAGTTCAAAAAGAAATGATTAAATTTTTAAGAAACCTACCCGACGTTAGTCCGTTAGATATTAAAGATGAATTTAGAAAGTTACATGCCACATTAAAAGTCTATGAAAACCATCCATTCGAACGGCGAGCATTTTTATATTTAGATATAATTTCTTGGTTAGAAAGTAAAATAGAAAACAAACCGGTAGCTGAAGTAATTCAAAATAAATTAAAACTTAAAGCACGCTAAATTTTATTTTTGAAGAAAGAACAAAATGGCATATTACCCTTACTAGAACTCAATCTTGCTGTAATTTTTATAAGCACATCGGGAACGCTAGGAAGGTATATTGATTTAAGTCCATTTTTAATTATTTTTTTACGAGCACTTATTGCTTTTTTAGCCTTGTTTATTTTTTGTAAAATTAGAGGGGTTTCTTTAGTATTTCCAAATAAAAAAGATGCTAAAAAAGTAATAGGTATCGGCTTATTGATGGCGGTGTATTGGCTCACCTATTTTCAAGCATTAAAATTATCGAGTGTAGCTATTGGGATGTTAGCCATATATACGCATCCTGTAATTACAACATTTTTAGAACCTATTATTCGAAAAACAGGATTTAATAAAATTCATGCCGTATTAGCAATTTTCGTAGTAGTAGGTGTGTATTTTTTAGTGCCCGAATTTAGTTTTGAAAATCAAAAAACACTTGCCGTATGTTTTGGAGTCGGCTCTGCATTTATTTATTCGCTTCGGAATATTTTAATAAAAGAACAATCGGAAAAATATAACGGATCATTCTTAATGATGGTACAAATGCTTGTAGTAACTACGGTATTAATTCCCGTATTGTTTTTATTTGATTTATCGCAGGTACCTTCACAATGGGCACCTCTGTTAATTTTGGGGCTACTAACTACTTCAGTTGGGCATACAATGCTAGTTACTAGTTTCCGTTATTTTTCGGTTACTACTGCGAGTATAATAAGTAGCGCACAACCTATTTATGGCATTTTATTAGGATATTTTATTCTGAAAGAAATACCTTCAGTAAATACAATAATTGGCGGTAGTTTGATTGCTGCCGCCGTTTTTACTGAAATTTTTAGAACGTTTAAAAAAATAAATTAGCTGAAATAATTTATTTCAAGCTTATTCTACTTCATACAAGCTTGCCATAGTGGTTCGTTAGGAACATCAGCAACAATAGTTATAGCTTCTTTTTTTACCGGATGAATAAATTCTAATTTACGAGCGTGTAAATGAATACCAGCATCTTTATTACTTCTATCGAAACCATATTTTAAATCACCTTTAATTGGACAACCAATAGCAGAAAGCTGACTTCTTATTTGGTGATGTCTGCCGGTTTGTAAATCGATTTCTAATAAAAAATAATTATCTAATTCTTTTAAAATACGATATTCTAAAATGGCTTTTTTACTATCAGGAACTTCTTTTGTATTGGCGTAAGACTTATTTTGTTTCTGATTTCTTTTAAGATAATGGACAAGGGTATCCTGATCTTTAGGTGGACGGTTTTTAACCACCGCCCAATAAGTTTTTTTAGCTTCTTTTTCCTGAAATAATTTATTAAGCCTAGGTAAAGATTTTGAAGTTTTTGAAAATAATACAATACCACTAGTTGGTCTGTCTAAACGGTGTACTACTCCTAAATAAACATTTCCCGGCTTATTATCTCGTTCTTTAATATACAGTTTTACAACTTCGCTTAATGGTTTGTCTCCCGTTTTATCGCCTTGTACAATATCGCCAACGCGTTTATTAACCACAATTATATGGTTATCTTCATGCAGTATTTGCAAATTATTTTTAGTGGAATATTGCTTATTGTCCAAAAAGTGAATTTTAAAAATTAAGGGTAAAAATAATCAATTTTCAATTTCTAGCTATTGAATATGCTATCGAAATAAGAGAATATATTTTTTAGAGCTAATTATATTGAAGCTATCTAAATTTTATTAATAAGTTTTTTTGGAAAGCAGATTGTGACGAATTATATATAAAAGTAGAGGAGAACCGCTATAAAAATATTGGATCTCCTCTTTATTTTTCTGAAGTCAATAAAAAAACTAATTGGATATTTTTTTCAATATCTATTTATAAGACTTGTTTAGTAATTAGTATTGTTCGTTTTCAGAAGGGAAATCACCACTTTTTACATCTTTAGTATATGCTTTGAAGGCATTTGTCATTTCGGTGTGTAAATCTAAATAGCGGCGTAAAAATCTAGGATGGAATTCTTTAGTCATTCCTAACATATCGTGAACTACCAATACTTGCCCATCGCATCCGTTTCCGGCACCAATACCAATTACCGGAATGCTTATACTTTCGGCAACTTCTTTGGCTAATTTAGCAGGTACTTTTTCTAGTACTACAGCAAAACAACCTAACTTTTCTAGTAATTTAGCATCCGATTTTAATTTTTCGGCTTCTTCTTCATCTTTTGCTCTTACGGTATACGTTCCAAATTTATAGATAGATTGTGGCGTTAATCCTAAATGACCCATTACTGGAATTCCAGCATTTAAAATCCGTTTAATCGACTCTTTTATTTCTTTACCACCTTCTAATTTAATAGCGTGGGCTCCACTTTCTTTCATAATTCTTATAGAAGATCGTAAAGCTTCTTTTGGATCACTTTGGTACGTTCCAAATGGTAAATCTACAACCACTAAAGATCGGTTAATCGCATTTACTACACTTGTAGCATGATAAATCATGTGGTCTAGCGTCATGGGTAAAGTGGTTTCGTAACCTGCCATAGTGTTACTGGCAGAATCGCCCACTAAAATGGCATCTACGCCAGCGCCATCCATAATTTTCGCCATTGAATAATCGTAAGCTGTAAGCATGGAGACTTTTTCTCCACGACGTTTCATATCTACAAGAGATTTTACGGTAACTCTTTTATATTCTTTTTTTGCAACAGACATTCTATTATTTTTAAGAATTTGTAAAATTAAGATTTTAAGGAGAGATTATAACTGCTATAAGTTTAAAATTGTGGTGCTACTCAAATGTTTTTTACTAATTAAAAAAGGATATTTAAACGATGAATTTACTACTAGCTTGTTTTAAGTTCTAGTTTTTTACTGCTGAATTTACAAAATTGAAGAAGTAATTTTTGTAAGTGTTTGTTAAATAAATAGATCGGTAACTTTATCTGCTTGAGATGTTAAAAGAATAACCATGCCGTTGTTAATGGCATGAAGTAAAATGGGCCAATACAACTCTTTATTTTGAACTTTTAGCCTTCCGAAGAAATATCCTGCTATAATACGAGGAAAGATAAGAAAGAATAGGATTAAATTAAATTCAAAATTCGAGACATAATTCCAAACATGTACATATCCAAAAATAATGGCAGAAACAACCCAGACCACTCTGTAGTATTTGGTAAGAAAACATTGAATTTTAGATAGTAATTTTTCAGGAATAGCCGATTTTAGAAATAAGAAAATGATAAATCCAGAGAGTATTAGTAGGCCATATTTCAGAAAGATATTTGCTTCTACAGGAATAAAAAATAACCCAAAAAAGAATAGCCAAGAGCAACAAAAAATTAAAATTTCATTTTTAGAAGGTTTAATTAAGCTTCGGAATAAGCTTTCTTCTAAAATAGGAGCGATAATTACGGCAAGTATAAAAAACAGTACCGGATTATCCGTCATCATCTCAAAAATTTCAGTCTGTTCGTATTTATCAAAATCTAATTGTGGAAAAAATTCGTTTAATCCACCTAGCAGCATAAAAAACAAAAAATAACTTATCATTGTATAAATATAATGACGTAGTAAATTTTTTATTTTTGATATTGGGCTAAGTGTATTCAAGCTATATGTAGGTTAACAATCACTAAGGCTCACTTTAACGGCAAGGCCACCTTTGCTAGTTTCTTTGTATTTAGAATTCATATCTTTTGCGGTATCCCACATAGTTGCTATTACTTTATCTAATGGCACTTTTGCCTTTGTAGCATCGCTTTCTAAAGCAATTTCTGCAGCATTAATTGCTTTAATAGCACCCATTGCATTACGTTCAATACAAGGTACTTGTACCAGCCCGGCAATAGGATCGCAGGTTAAACCTAGATGATGTTCCATTGCAATCTCGCTAGCCATTAAAACTTGTTCGGGTGTTCCGCCTAAAAGTTCTGTTAATCCGCCGGCAGCCATTGCAGAAGATACGCCAATTTCGGCTTGACAACCTCCCATAGCGGCAGATATAGTAGCTCCTTTTTTAAATAGACTACCGATTTCTCCGGCTACAAGCATAAATCGTTTAATATCGTCAAAAGTAGCTTTATGGTTTTCAATGACAATATAGTACATTAATACAGCAGGAACTGTTCCGGCACTTCCATTTGTAGGGGCAGTAACTACTCTTCCTAAACTAGCATTAACCTCGTTAACACTTAAAGCAAAACAAGTTACCCATTTTAAAATTTGCCGAAATTTAACTTCTGTATTTCTAATAGCTGTAATCCAAGTTTCCGGACATTGGTATTTTTGATCTCCTATAAGACGTTGATGTATTTCAAAAGATCGGCGTTTTACTTGCAATCCACCGGGTAATATACCTTCGGTATGGGAACCAATATACATCGATTCTAGCATAACATCCCAGATTTTTTGTAAACCGCTATCTATTTGATCATCGGTTCTAAGCGAGCGCTCGTTTTGTAACACTAGGTTAGAAATACTAAGATTTTCTTTTTTACAATATGCTAATAATTGGTTTGCATTTTCTACTGGAAACGGAAATTCATCAAATTTATCTTGTTTCTTTTTAGCATTTTTTCGTGCTTTTTTTACAACAAATCCACCACCAATCGAGAAGAATGAAGAAGATCGATTTTTGCCATTTTTTAGTGTGGCTCTAAAGATCATTCCGTTTGGATGAAAGTCAAGAAATTTTCTGTTGAATTTTATATTGGTTTCTTTATGAAACGGAATTTTAATTTCTTGATTAAGATACAATAGGTTATTATTTTCAATACTTGCTATTTCTGTATCTATTTTTGAAATATCCATTGTAACCGGATCATACCCAGATAATCCAAGTAATGTGGCAATATCTGTAGCATGTCCTTTTCCGGTTAAGGATAAAGATCCGTACAAATCGATATGGATTTTTTCCACCTGATCGAAAATAGCTTTAGCTTTTAGTTCGGCAACCCATCGTTGCGCAGCACGCCATGGCCCTAATGTGTGTGAACTCGATGGGCCCACACCAATTTTTAACATATCGAACACGCTAATACACTCCATTCTGAAAAATTATGCAGGCAAATGTATAGATATAAGTACAAATACAGAAATAAAAGAAACCCAGAGTATGCAGTTTTGCTAAGATTCATAATAAGAAAAAAGATTATTACTGCTTTTTAACGGAAAGTTTCCGGCATAAGTTGCTCAAAGCCTTTTGTTAGCACAAAAAAAGCGCTAGAAGTACTAATTGTAGGTTTTGATATCAGATTATAAATCTGTCGATTTTGTTTTTATTCATAAATTATAGAATATTTTTAGGAAAAATTCCATCTTTAAATAGGAAATTTTCCATAATTTTGAAATATGGAAAATTTTATTGGAGGAAAAATAGCAAAAGCAGGAAATCGTCATGCTCCCGAAGTTTCACAGCAAACGGGGTTTCCTAGTGCTGCAACACATTATCAGGAAGCTCCTATAGATTTGCACAAAGAGTTAATATATAATCAAGATGCTACTTTTTTTGTACGAATTGTGGGAGAAAATTGGGTTGATTTCAATATTTATCATCATGATGTGTTAATTATCGATCGTTCTTTTAAACTGCAGAAAAATAGGCTTGCACTAATAGTAAAAGAAGGCGAATTTGATATTATAAATTTCAATACCAATTATAAAAAAGAAGAAATACAAGTATGGGGTATTATTACTTTTATAATACATAATATGTTATGATTGCGATGGTAGACTGTAATAGCTTTTATGCATCTTGTGAACAGGTTTTCAGACCTGATTTGTGGGGGAAACCCGTTGTTGTTTTAAGCAATAACGATGGATGTATTATAGCCGCCAATAAGGAAACAAAAAACTTAGCTCATATCCCGATGTTTGAGCCTGTTTTTAAAATAAGGGATATTCTTCAAAAAAATAAAGTCACCTTTTTTTCTTCTAATTATACTTTATATGGAGAAATGTCGCAACGAGTCATGAATATTTTACGGACTTTCTCTCCATTAGTAGAAGTATATAGTATTGATGAAGCATTTATCGAATTAGAAGGTATACCGCAAAAAGATTTGGTGGAATATGGAAAAAGAATTAAAGATGAAATATACCAATTAACGGGCTTACCGGTAGGAGTAGGCATAGCTCCCACAAAAGTTTTGGCCAAAGTTGCTAATAAAATAGCCAAAAAAGAAATACAACATCAACACGTTTATGTAATCGATTCAGATGCTAAACGAATGGAAACATTAAAGAGAACTAAAATAAAAGACGTTTGGGGGATTGGCCGAAAACATACACAACGATTAACAGAAAAACGAATAGTTACAGCATTCGATTTTATTACTAAAATGAGTGGTGAACAAGTTCGTAAAGAAATGACGGTAGTTGGCGAACGTTTGTGGAGAGAATTACAAGGGAAAAGATGCTTAGATTTTACGACTATACCAGAGCCAAAAAAAGCAATAGGAACAGCAAAATCTTTTGGAAAACGTATGGAAGATTTAGATCTTATAGAAGAAGCTTGTGCCTATTACATTAGTGAAGTAAGCGAAGTACTTCGGGCACAACAAAGTTGCGCTACCTATGTTCAGGTTTTTCTCCAAACTAATTACCATAGTAATATAGATAAGCAATATTTCAATAGCCATACAGTTACTTTGGCAATTCCCTCCAACAATACATTTTATCTAATAGCTGAAGCAAAAAAGGCTTTACATTATATATTTAAAAGAGGATATCGGTATAAAAAAGTAGGAGTTAACCTAAGTGGTATTATTCCTCAAGAATATGTACAGGGCAATTTATTTATTCAAGATTCCAAGCTATCAGATTCACGTTTAATGAAAATTTTCGATCAGATCAATACTAAATACGGAAAATCTACAGTTGCATCTGCCACCACCGGCACTCGAAAAAATAAATGGGAATTAATAAAAGAAAGTAGAAGTGCCCGATATACTACCCAATGGAGTGAACTTTTAATCATAAAAAGGTAAAAATTGCAGATAAGTAGGATTAATTTGTCTTTTTTGTGACAACCTGTCATAAGAATTTAGCTGGCATAAAGATTGACTTTTACTGAACGTAAAATTGAATATAAAACATTAAAATCAACTGTATAAAGTTATGAGTAAGATAATTGGAATTGACTTAGGTACTACCAACTCTTGCGTTTCAGTTATGGAAGGTAACGAGCCAACGGTAATCCCGAATGCCGAAGGTAAAAGAACAACTCCTTCTGTAATTGCATTTGTGGAAGGTGGCGAAATAAAAGTAGGAGATCCGGCTAAAAGACAGGCGGTAACAAATCCAGAAAAAACAATTGCTTCTGTAAAACGATTTATGGGGAACAAATTCTCAGAATCTTCAAGAGAAGCAGGACGTGTAGCGTATAAAGTAGTAAAAGGAGATAATGATACACCACGTGTAGATATAGATGGGCGTCTTTATACTCCTCAAGAACTTTCAGCTATGATTCTTCAAAAAATGAAGAAAACAGCAGAAGATTATTTAGGACAAGATGTAACAGAAGCAGTAATTACTGTACCTGCTTACTTTAACGATTCTCAACGTCAAGCAACTAAAGAAGCTGGTGAGATTTCAGGTCTTAAAGTTCGAAGAATTATAAACGAACCAACAGCAGCTGCTTTAGCTTACGGTTTAGATAAAAAATCTAGCGATCAAAAAATTGCTGTGTATGACCTTGGTGGAGGTACATTCGATATTTCTATTCTAGAATTAGGAGATGGTGTATTTGAAGTATTGTCTACAAATGGAGATACACACCTTGGTGGAGACGATTTTGACGAAGTAATTATCGATTGGTTAGCAGAGACTTTCCAGAAAGCAGAAGACATCGATCTTAGAAAAGATCCAATGGCATTACAACGTTTAAAAGAAGCGGCAGAAAAAGCTAAGATAGAATTATCTTCTTCTTCTCAAACAGAAATTAACTTGCCTTATGTTACAGCGACTTCAAGTGGACCAAAACACTTAGTAGAAACTTTAACAAGATCTAAATTTGAGCAATTAGCTGCAGAATTAGTAACTAGATCTATGGATCCTGTTAAAAAAGCACTTCAAGATGCAGATTTAACTAAGAGCGATATTGATGAGGTAATCTTAGTAGGTGGTTCTACACGTATTCCTAAAATTCAGGAAGAAGTAGAAAGTTTCTTCGGAAAAAAACCTTCTAAAGGAGTTAACCCAGATGAGGTTGTATCTATTGGAGCAGCAATTCAAGGTGGTGTATTAACTGGAGATGTTAAAGATGTATTGTTATTAGATGTAACTCCACTTTCTTTAGGTATTGAAACTATGGGTGGTGTTAACACAAAACTTATAGAGGCTAATACAACAATCCCAACTAAAAAATCACAAACATTCTCTACCGCGGCCGATAATCAGCCTTCTGTAGAAATCCATGTGTTACAAGGGGAACGACCAATGGCAGCCGATAATAAAACTATTGGTAGATTCCATTTAGATGGTATTCCACCAGCACCAAGAGGAACACCTCAAATTGAAGTTTCTTTTGATATCGATGCTAATGGTATTATTAAGGTAAGTGCTACTGATAAGGCAACTGGTAAATCTCAAGACATTCGTATTGAAGCTTCTTCTGGATTAACTGAAGAAGAAATCGAGAAAATGAAACAAGAAGCAGAAGCAAATGCGGATGCCGATAAACAAGCCAAAGAAAAAATCGATAAGCTTAACGAAGCAGATGGAATGATCTTCCAAACTGAAAAGCAATTGAAAGAGTTTGGTGATAAGCTTTCTGACGATAAGAAAAAGCCAATTGAAGATGCTTTAGCAGAGCTTAAAAAAGCTTACGAAACTAAAGAAGTAGAAACTATTCAGCCAGCGTTAGACAAATTGAATGAAGCTTGGAAAACAGCTTCTGAAGAAATGTATAAAGCACAAGCTGAAGCTCAAGGAGGTGCTCAACAAGGAGCTTCTGGAGCAGAAGGTGCACAAGCCGGAGGCGGTGAAGCTAAAGGCGGAGATGATGTAGAAGATGTAGATTTCGAAGAAGTGAAATAAGCTTTTTAATTATAAATCCTAAAAAAAGCCACTGATTTTTCAGTGGCTTTTTTTTGTACGCAACCTTTCTGTAGTTATTGTATCTTATTAAAAATCAAATTCATGAAAAAACTATATTTATTGTTTTTGGGGTTATTATTTTTTGCATGTTCTAGTGATGATGATAATTCTAACACTTGCAACGGTACAATTGATCCTCAATTTTTTGCAGAACTAAAAGAGAGTATAACTAGTTGTAGCTGTGAAACCTCGATACTAAAAGGAACTTATAATAATGAAACTGTGTACTATAAAGCCATTACAGATCCATTATGTTATACTCAAACACATTATTTTTTCTATGATTGTAAGGGTAATTTAATTAAAGAATTATCTAATGAAGAGTCTAACGAATATGATCAGGAAAATAATAGAACTAATGAAATTCTATATACTTGTGAAAAAAAGTAGTACATTTTCTTGTTATTTTTTAGTTGCATTAGCTCCCTGATTTAATAGAGACATCAGAACTAAAGTGGTTTTATGTATTATGTTAAATCTTAATTTTATCAAATAGTTTATTTGTTTACAGTTTCTGTAAGATTATTTTATTCTAAAAAAGAAAATGAATAGTATGTATTTTATTGGTAGAAGAATTAATTGATATTTTTTTAATGATATCAATATTTTGAGAAAGGAATTGTTGTAAACTCAAAACAGTGGCTATTTTGAGCTGTTGATAATAGAGCAAGAGGAGCGATAAAAGAAAAAGGTTGTAAATCAATTGTTTGGTGAGTTTTGTATGACCTATCAAGTTAATAGGTGTTATTTATTATTACAGTCTGATAAAACAATTCTAATTTTAGAAGAGGAAGTACTCGAATTTGATAGAAATTCGTGCGTAAAAAATCGGGTTAAAATCAGTGCTTATTAATTTTTAACTGAAATAGCTTTCTTAGATAATTGAAAATATAATTCAATATTGTTAGTATATTTTTTTGAAAATTAAAAAAAAGAGGCCCTCTGTAACATCACCTCCCAATCAGAAAATCCCCGAAATCTCATGGAAAAGGTATTAGATGTGTTAGAAAGCCCCTTAAATAAAAAAGAAGACAGAATTTAAATAGTCATAGAAAAAAGTTTTGTTTCGGGTTTATTTCTTTGCAACCGTAAATCGAAAGCCATACATACATTTCGTACAAAAGCACGACCTTTTTCGGTTATAGTTATATTTTTATCACCAATTTTTAGAATACCATCATTTTCCATTTCTTTTAGCTTAATAAGCACATCGGGGAGTTCTGGAAATAATAGTTTTTCGTCTTGCCAACTGGTTTCTAATTTGCACATTAAATTGAGTATATGGCGGCGAATTACCAAGTCTTCATCATTTAGAATATGACCACGATAAATCGGAAAAGAGCCACGTTCTACAAAATTTTTATACTCTTCAATATTTTTTACATTTTGGCCAAATCCGTACCAAGAATCGCCAATTGCAGATACACCAAGACCAATCATAATTTGAGTAGTCTCTGTAGTATATCCCATAAAATTCCGATGAATTTTTTTGGTATGTTGATTTTTTGCAAGTTCATCTTTAGGTAACGCAAAATGATCCATACCAATTTCTTGATAACCTGCTTCTAATAGTAATTGTTTCCCAAGCTCAAACTGAGCCTTTTTTTCTTCTGGTTTTGGTAAATCTTCATCTTTAAAACCACGTTGTCCGTTTCCTTTAATCCACGGTACATGGGCATAACTATAAAAGGCGATACGTTCCGGCATCATTTTTTTAGTTAATGCTATAGTATGTTCAATATCTTTTGTGGTTTGAAATGGAAGCCCGAAAATAATATCGTGCCCTACTGAAGAAAAACCATTTTCTCGTGCTAAACGAGTAGCATTAGCTACATTTTCGAAAGGTTGTACCCTATGAATAGCTTTTTGCACTTTTTCATTATAATCTTGTACACCAAAACTAACTCGTTTAAAACCTAGATCGGCTAAAGTTTTTAAATGTTTGGAGGTTGTATTATTCGGATGGCCCTCAAAACTTAATTTAGCTTCAGCTCGTTGAGATTTATCTCTAAAGAGTCCTTCTAAAAGTAATCTTAAGTTTTCGGGAGAAAAAAAAGTAGGAGTACCTCCTCCTAAATGTACTTCTTTCACCACAGGAACTTCATCAAATAATGCTGTATATAAATCCCATTCAATTAGTAAGGTTTTTATATACGGTATCTCTACCAAATGATTTTTGGTAATACGTTTATTGCAGCCGCAAAAGGTACACATACTTTCGCAATAAGGAAGGTGTATGTAAAGGCTTATACCGTTGTGCTTGCTTTCAACATAGCTTCTTCTCAATCGTTCTTTCCATGCATGTAAACTAAAAGAAGAATCTTCCCAATACGGAACGGTTGGATAGCTAGTGTACCTAGGGCCGGCTACATTATATTTTCTTATAAGATTAGTCTGCATGGTTCTTACAAGCTTAATGTATTTGTTAATATTAGTAATGAATTTATAAGAACACTACTAATAAATAATTTTAATACTACTGGTGCTTTTTGTACTGTAAGTATAGAAGCATTATGAGCACTACAAATAGCTACACTTAAAAATACAAAAAACATCTGCATAGCTTGATGTCCATGCATTACTGTTGTCATTATTGCTATACCACCAAGGCAGGTAGAAACAATCATTGCTAAAGCTGAGTAGCCCAGATAATTATGGCTAAACTCTTCGTTAATTTTTGTATAAACTGTCATGATTTCGAGGGATTATTATTTGGTAACAAAAATATAAGAGGAGGTAATTTTAAAATATGATATTTGTCAGGATAGAGTGTTTTTTTACTTATTGTCCAAAAAAAGTTGATTTCGTATTAAGAATCCTCATTTTATGTAAAGAAATTGGATAGATTTCGGATTATATTTTTCTGATATTTTAATCTTATTCACGTTGCTGAAGTTAGATATAACAGTGATATTTGCAACTTCTACTAAATTATTATGCAAGTAAAACACCAACAACGATTAGCACTCAGCATTTGTTTTTTTATTAGTGGTCTGTCTTTTTCTACTTGGGCTTCTAGAATTCCTTCTGTAAAAGAATTATTTGATTTAAATGAAGCACAACTAGGTAGTTTATTATTGGTTTTGCCAATAGGAAATATTGTAGGACTCCCAATCTCTGGATGGTTAGTTTCTAAATTTGATAGTCGAAATCCTTTGCTAGCTGGTATTATATTGATTGCAATAAGCTTGGCAGGTATTGGATGGTCTACAAATATCTATACTTTAATTGTTTGTTTATTTTTCTATGCGTTTTCGGTTCGTATTATGAATATAGCCATGAATACTCAATCTATTAGTGTACAACAATCATTTTTGCGTAAAATAATAGGTTCTTTTCATGCTGCTTGGAGTTGTGGTGGCATTGCAGGTGTAGCGGTATCAACAGTTATGGTTCGTTATAATATTGGAATGGGAATACATTTAAGTATTGTAGGATTTTCTATTCTGGTATTAATCGGAATTTTTTTTCGGTTTTTATTAAAAGGAGATAAAGCTGTTAAAGGCGCAAAATTAAAATTAGGTAAACCTAATGGGTATATTTTTATTTTAGGAATTTTAGCCTTCTTTGCATCAATATGTGAAGGAGGAATGTTCGATTGGAGCGGTGTATATTTTAAAGATGTTGTAAAAGAAGAAATATTTACTTTAGGCTATTTGACCTTTATGGTTTTTATGGCGCTTTCTAGGTTTTTTTCAGATTTTATTATCGAAAAGATAGGAATGAAAAAAAACTATATTATTAGTTCATGTATGGTAGTACTAGGAGTAATAATAGTAGTAGTTTTCCCCTATTTTTGGCCGGCATTAATTGGCTTTAGTATTGTAGGCTTGGGCGTAGCATCAGTAATGCCTATGACGATAGGTTTGGCAGGTAAATCTCCTAAATATAGTGCTGGGATGGCAGTATCTATAGTAACTACTTATAATGTAACAGGAATGTTATTGGGACCTGCAATAATAGGATATCTAGGCGAATTAATAGGATTAAGATTTGCATTTTTGATATTTCTAATCGCCGGATTAATGTTAATGCCTATTTCTAGACAATTTTTTAAACGACAGAGTGCTAACATTAGCGATTAAAATTAATATTATAGATGACGTTATTGTTCGTTTGAGAATTGATAAACTAGCTTTTATTTTTTATATTCATCAATTAATAAGCAAGCACTATATCGAAATTCCTTAAAAACTGAATTTATTTTTTAATTATAATAAGCTTGAATTGATAACTTCAGTTTAGTTTTTTGGTTTTTTTCAACTGTTTTAGAAAGCAAAATAAATCCGATAAATAAGCTATAAAAAAAGAGGCTCTAAATTCTTTTTTTATAGCCTATTTTAAATTGTTACTGAGTTTTTTGCATTAAAAACTCTTCATTCATTTTATCGAATCTTACGCCATTGGTTCTGCCATTATCGACTTCAAATCCAATAATTTCATCTTTATTGTTTCTTATAAATTTTAAGGCCTGCACGGGCGATCCGGTGGCAAAAGTATCTTCGGTGGTATATTCTAATTTTAAATTTTCAGGAAACAAAAAGCTCAAAATTTCTAATTGATCGTCTTTTAGATTGATGTGGTAAACGGTTTCAATTTCGCTACTGTAAAAACTTCCTGTGAAATTTTTCAGGTCTACATTTTCGGAAGTTTTTATTTTTTTCGCTTTATGCAATCCGTTTTGGATTAAGGTTAATGAATCTGCCGTTCCATTATCATTTAGATGAAATTTAACCCGAGCATTAACTCCTTTTATTTTGAATAACGAGTCCGATTCGGCAATAAGATCTAATTTCGGTTGTCCCGTAGCCTGAGTATAAATTTGGTCTTCATCTTTCATAAAAGTCATGACAAAAGATTTCATTTCTTCTAAAGCATATTTGCCCAAAAGTTTATCGAATTTTGAGGTTTCGTAGACAAAATCTTCTGAGTTTTTATCTGAAGAGATCTTGGTTGCGGTATGAATACCATTTTGCATAAGCGTTAAACTATTAGCGGTGCCATCTTCATTCAGGTTAAATTTCACACGAGCTTCTATACCTTTAATTTTAAAAACCGAATCAGATTCGGCAATAAGATCTATTTCTGGCTGTCCGGTAGCCTGTGTATAAATTCTATCACCTTCTTTCATGAAATTTAGGATAAAATCTGGTGCTTCATCTAGGGCATATTCACCTAATAGTTTTTCAAACTTTGCAATATCATATTCACCGTCTTTTATTTTTTTGGCATCATTAAACTCATCTTCAAAATAAATATCGGCTATTTTATTAGCTATGCCTGCACTACTGAAGGATGCATTATTACTTTCAGTAATTACAGCAGCATCAAATTCTGGGAAATACATAAGCATCGATCGGTGTGCAGCATCGGCGCCCCCGTGATGAATTCTTGTCTTTTTATTATATTGATCAATAGAAAGCCCAAATCCATAGTCTAAGGTATCTCCATTTTTTAGAACAAAAGGTGTGGTCATGGCTTTATAAATTTTTTCTCCTCCTAATTGATGCGATTTAAAGTTCATTATCCAATTTTTTAAATCTGGTAGGGTGGTGTAAATACCACCTGCTCCACGCGAATACTGTAAATCTTCAACTTCTACATATTTACCAGAGTCTCCAATTTTATAACCAGCTGCTCGATTTGGAATAATTTCGTCATTAGAAGCTCTAACACGGGTATCCTTCATATTCAACGGTTCAAAGATATTTTCTTTCATCCATTGTGGAAAAGGCGTATCGGTAACTTTCTCTACTACCAGGCTAAGTAAAATAAAACCGGTGTTGTTGTAATTGAATTTTTTTCCCGGCTCGTTTTGTAATCTTGGTTGATGCTGGATACTTCTGATAATCTGTTCTTCACTAATCGGGAGGGTAAGATCACTCCCGGTAAGACTAAAAAGATTTAAATATTCACGATATCCGTTGGTATGGGTTAAGAAGTTACGCAGCGTCACTTTCTGTTCAAATTCGGGCAATTCAGGGATATATTTTCGAATATCATCATCAATATTTAATTTTCCCTGCTGCTGCAACAGCATAATAGCCATGGCGGTAAATTGCTTAGAAGTAGATCCTATATTTGTTGGCGTTGAGGTTTCAAACGGAATCTGATAGCTAAGATTCGACATTCCGTAGGCTTTTTCTAAAAGTGTTTTACCGTCTTTCAATACCAAAACTTCGGCCCCGGGAACATTACCGGTATAACCAATAAGTAATTGATCTACTTTCCCCTCTGGTGTTTTGGCTAGGGGCTCGGCTGTTAAGATCTCTATGCTAAAGGCACCAGAATCTTTTTTAAAGGGAGCTACTTCCAAACGATAATCGCCTTTTTTAGTAGTGGTAAAACTGAAGAAGTCCGGGCCTTTTCCGGTTTCATCGAATTCTTCTATCAATTTATTCTCTTCAGAATATAGTTTAACAACACCGTCAACACTGTTTTGGTCGATTTTACCGTAAACAAAGTAAGCAGAATCCAACGCTATCGTAAAGGATTTAGAATCTTCTGAAGTTTCTAATTGTGCTGAGATTGGTTGATATGGTTTCAATTTTTGTTGAGCAAATAATGGATTTAAATTCAGAATAAAAGACAAAAAGATGAATGCGTACTGTTTTTTCATGATTGATGGTTTAAGAAAAGCCACACAGGCTTTTTATTAAATGTCTGTAAATAAGACGACCAATATTATCATTGGTTACAAAATAATTTTTTTCAACTATAACCGTTATACATTAAGTTTTTGGGATTGAAAGATTCTTAGACTCACCTTAAAATAGATATCATCTAATTAAAATATAATGAAAAATAATTATTTCCTATTTGCAATTTTAGCGGTTTTCTTCTTTTCCTGTAGTGATGATGATAATGAAACTTCACGAATACAACCATCAACCACTTTTATTGAAATGGAAGCTGAAGGTGGCGATGCTGAAATATCTTTTTCCAATAATGACTGGAATATTGCTGAAGTAATTAATAAAAATGGAGATGTTAGCATGCATGGGGATATCTATGCTGAAGATGGCACTATTGTTAGAGAAAATACTGTTTTAGCCTTAGAAAATTTGGGAAAACTGAGGTTGAATTGGAGCGATCGCGGTTTTAGTATTAGTCGAGAAACACCAGATGTTTTAAAAATTCATTTGCATGAAAATAGTAGAGATGAAGCCTTTAATTTTGTTTTGGTCTTAAATTCCGGAGAGGAAACAAAAGAAATCAACATTACTCAGAAAGTATCTAAAGGCTATACATTTAATAAAATTGAATTCTTATTAAAAGAAGAAGATAGGGATTCCTTGTTTTTTAGAAATGGAATGAGACGGAAATTTGATATACCTAATTCTCAAAGCATGTCATTTTCGCCTTTTGGAGGATTTGATATTCAAAGAAATTCTCAATTTCAAAGTGGTGAAAATGATGCTTTTATTTGGTTGAAAAATGATTCGATAAGCGTAGAAGTGCCAGCAAGCATTTATGAAGATGAAATTTATTTTAGTGGAGAAAAGAGCGAATATAAGTCAACAGTTACCATAAAACCACACGGTTTTGATATCATGGAAACTCTGGAAATACCTTCCGGAGAATCTGAATTTTTAACTAAAATAGAATTCCGTAAACGTCAGGTTTCATATCTATTACATTTAACGAATAATAGAACAAATGAAGAAAAAGTAATTGAAGGAAAATGGATAGAAACAGCACCTACCGGAAATTATTCAACAAAACGTTTAGAATAAAAAATAAATTCATTTTAAGAATATTTCAGTTAAACACTCTCCCGTCGCAATACTTGTAGCGGCGGGTTTTTTATTACACTACGGCTATTTGCCAAGCCTATAACTAAAACCAATAAAGTAATCCCCGGGAACAAAATACCAAAAGGAACCCAAGAAGGGATAAATGTGGTTTCAAAAGCTAGCCAGGCTAATAGTAAACTGCTGATTAGGGAGAGTAAAATTCCGCTTAAACTGCCTAAAACGCCTAAATAAATATATTCTAAAGCTGCGATTTTTAAAATCTGATTGCTTTTAGCACCAATTGTTCTAAGAAGGACACTCTCTTTAATGCGTTGATATTTACTGGTTCTAACCGCACCTAATAGAACAATGATTCCTGTAAGAATACTAAAAAAAGCCATAAAATTGATGATCCAACTTATTTTGTCCAGTAATCCTTCGATTATGCTCAATACCTGGCGTAAATCTAAAATCGAAATATTTGGATAATTTTTGACTAATAATTGCTGAATTTCAGCCGACTTTTGTGCATCGGGAACCTTGGTCGTTATAACATGAAATTGTGGAGCCTGCTCCAAAACTCCTTTTGGGAAAACAATAGAAAAGTTAGTCTGCATACGTCCCCAATCGACCAGTCGGGTACTGGCAATTTTCGTTTTCATTAAAACACCCTGTACATTAAAAGTGAGCTGATCGCCAACTTCAACCTGCGCATCTTCAGCAAAATTTGTACTTACCGATATCGGGATAATTTCAGGGTTTTCAACTTCAGCAATCCACTCTCCATTTTCGATACTTTCCGAAGCAATTAAAGAGTCCCGGTAGGTCACACGAAACTCATGGCTTAAAATCCACCCGTTAATGGTAGAAGTGCTGTCTTCCCGAATCTCATTTACCGATCTTCCCTTAATATTTTGCACACGCATCGTAACGATTGGAATATCTTCGATTACAGGTAAATCTTGCGAAGCTATAGTTTTGGATACGTTTTTATTCTGGCCTGTTTGTACATCCAGCAGGATCATATTCGCGCTGGTGTTATTGTTCTCTAAAGTGGCCTGTGCCAGTAATAAATCTTTACTAAAGTAAAGTGTACTGATTAAAAAAGTACCAATGCCAATTGCCAAAATCAGGATCAAGGTCTGGTTTTGTGGTCTAAATAAATTCCGTAGCGATTGTCGTGAAACAAAACTCCACGATTCCGGAAAAAATTTTCGGATAAGATTCATAAAGATCTTAGCAATACCGGCTAAAATTGCAAAAGTGACTAATACCCCTCCAATGAATGATAATGCATATTGCCAGTTTCTAAGGAGCCAAAACGAGAAGAGGAATAAAAATAAAATAATCAATATTGAAATTCCTAAAAGTGCTTTTCGTGATTTTGAACTCGTATTTTCCTGAACACGTAAAACTTGAAGCGGTGATACGTAAAGTGTACCTACAAGAGGGTACAACGCAAATAAAACAGACATTAAAATACCCAATACGATTCCGGCTAAAATTACTCTAGGGGAGATCGATAAAGCTATTTTTACCGGGAGTAAACCTTCTAAAATTATCGGAAAAGCATATTGTAAAATTACGCCCAGAATACTTCCTAAAATTCCGCTTAAAAATCCTATAAAAGCAACCTGAATCAAGAAGATTAAAAAACTTTGTTTTCTGGAAGCCCCCAGACATTTTAGCACCGCAACCGATTTCAATTTTTCCTTGATGTAAATATTAATCGCGCTGGCAATTCCTACACAGCCCAATAATAAAGCAATAAAAGCAACAAGATTCAGGAACTTTCCAAAATTTTCATAGCGTTTTCCCAATCTTTCGCTGGTTGATAAGTGGGTATCAAGATCGGCATCTTCTTGCTTTAATTGAGGGGAAATTTTTTCATCTAAAAGTTCAAGATTGGTCTTTTTATCGGCTACAAAATAATAGTCGTAATTAATACGGCTTCCGGTTTGTATGAGTCCGGTTTGCTCTATAAATTTATACGGAATAATAACCGGTGGCGCTATCGCTCCAAAAAGTGAAGAACTACCGGGAGCCTGCTTTAATTCTCCTAAAATAGGGAATGTGATTTCGCCAATTTTAATACTATCACCTACAGCAATGTTGAGCTGAAGCATCACAGTAGCATCTACTAAAGCGCCATTTTTATTTTGGTAGTCTGAAGCTGCAGATTTAGGTGTGGTTTCCAGTTCTCCATAAAAAGGAAACCCCTTATCAATACCACGAACACTTACAAATTTTGTTCCTGTCTTGTTAGGAAAAGCAGCCATGGAGGCAAAACTAATTTCGCGTGAATCGATACCCAGAGAATCCATGATTTCAGTTACCCGCTCGCTTGGCGGATTATTCATATCGATGGTATAATCGGCACCCATCAATGATTTAGATTGTAGCGCAATATTATCCTGTAAATTTTCTCCAAAAGATTGAATAGAAACTACGGCAGCAATTCCTAAAACAATAGAAGCCATAAAAAGCAAAAGCTTGCGTTTACTGGCTTTTCCATCTCTCCAGGCCATTTTTAGCAACCAGGAAAATCCAGGTTGTTGAGTCTTAATTTGCTGCATTTAAATCCCTGTTTTCTGGTCAGATACTATTTTCCCACCCTTAATTTCTAAAATATGCTGGGTCATTTTGGCCAATTCCATATCATGAGTTACAATCACCAAGGTGGTGCCTAGCTCGGCATTTAAATCAAATAATAGCTGAATTACTTTTTTCCCGGTTTCAGCATCCAGATTTCCGGTAGGTTCATCAGCAAAAAGAATTTCAGGATCGTTAGAAAAAGCTCTTGCCAAGGCTACTCGTTGTTGCTCTCCGCCAGAAAGTTGTGAAGGATAATGATTCATTCGGTGGTCTAAGCCTACTTTCTTTAATAGCGATTTGGCTTTTTCTGTAGCCTGTTTGTTTCCTTGTAATTCTAACGGAACAGCTACATTTTCTAATGCGGTAAGTGTGGGTAATAATTGAAAATTTTGAAAAACAAATCCCACTTTCTGATTCCGTAGCGAGGCCAGGTTATCTTCAGAAAGGCTGCTTAATTGTATGCCACATAATTCGATTTCACCCTTGTCAATTTGGTCTAAACCGGCACAAAGTCCTAATAATGTCGTTTTTCCGCTACCAGAAGGCCCAACAATCGCAAAGGTTTCCCTAGCTTCGACTTCAAAATTAATATCATATAAAATCTGCAGTTTTTTACTTCCGCTATCGTAGCTCTTCTCTAGGTTGGTAAGGTTTAATATCTTTGTCATTGTACGCTGTGGGGCTGTAAGATTAGATGTTAGCATTTAATTCAGTATTTCTAAAAACGAAATATTGAAGAACGTACAAAATAAGAAATGATTTTAAGACCAATAAAGTTTATCGAATAAACTTACTAACGTGGCAACAGAATGATAGAGATATTTAAGGTTTCAAAATGTGATTATCCAGAACTTATAAAAGTCTGGGAAGACTCGGTTAGAGCCACGCATCACTTTTTAAAAGAGGACGATATTGCGTATTTTAAACCCTTAATTTTGAATACGTATTTTGATGCCGTACACTTGCGTTGTACGAAAGCTGAAAACGGAAAAATCACCGGTTTTATAGGTTGTGCTGATAAAGGGATCGAAATGTTGTTTTTGGCTCCTGAATATCGTGGGCAGGGGATTGGTAAGGTCTTAGTTGAATTCGCCATAGCCGAATTTGATATCGAAAAGGTAGACGTAAACGAAGATAATGAACAGGCACTGGGATTTTATACCAAAATGGGTTTTAAAGTCGTTGAACGCTCTGAAAAGGATGGATTGGGAAAACCTTATCCTATCTTGCATATGAAACTAAAAAATAAAATTGACCATGAAATTAGCCAACCTTAGTAACCTGATATTAGCGATTTTTTGCCTTACTTTTTTTAATTCTTGCAAAAACGAAGAAAAGCAGTTGGAATCTTCTACTGATAAAGTTTCTGCTGAAACGGCTTCTGAAGAAGATAAAGCTGAAGAAGTTCCTGTAGTCTTATTTTTCGGGACTAGTTTAACTGCAGGTTTAGGCTTGGATACTACAGAAGCATATCCGGCGCTGATTCAGAAAAAAATCGATTCATTGGGGATGGATTATAGTGTGGTGAATGCAGGATTAAGTGGCGAAACCACCGCAAGTGGGTTAAACCGACTCGATTGGGTTTTTAAGCAGAATGTGGATGTTTTGGTCATTGAACTTGGAGCCAATGATGGTTTACGTGGAGTGTTGCTAAAGGAAACCAAAACTAATTTAGAACAGATTATCAATACGGCAAGGGAGAAAAATCCTGAAGTAAAAATTATTTTGGCTGGAATGCAAATTCCGCCAAATATGGGAGAGGAATATACCTCTGAATTTAGATCGCTTTTTCCTAATTTAGCCAAAGAATATAATTTAGAGCTTATTCCTTTTTTACTGGAAGGTGTTGCCGGGGATCCAAAATTAAATCAGGAAGATGGTATTCATCCCACCGCCGAAGGGCAACAAATTCTGGCAAATAATGTTTGGAAAGTACTTAAAAAAGATTTAAAATAAGTAAGCAAATTATCCAATTTCTATGAATTTGTATGCAGTTTTTAGGAATTCCGATGAGAAATTACTGCATGTTTAGGCACTTTGGCATTTTTGTGTTTCCAGCGTTTATGTGTCCATAAATAAAATTCAGGTTGCTCTTGTATTTGCTGCTCTAAAAAAGATACGTATTTTTTGGTTATATTAAATTCAGCTTCATTTCTAGGTTCAATACTAATTGGTTTTAGGCGAGCTTCATAAAAACCTCGTTTTACTTTTTTAACTTCTAAGTATACTACGGCCATATCGAACTGTGTGGCCATTTTTTCAGAAGCAGTAAAAAAGGGTATGGTTACTCCCATAAAATCAGTCCAAAAATTTGCTTTATGAAGTTTCGGACTTTGGTCGGCAATCATCCCGTAAATAGAGAGTTGTTGTTGCTGTTGATTGCGAATAATGGTTCGAACTGCTTGATGAGATTCTATTAATTCAGTATTAAATTTTTCGCGAATCCCACGAATAAGTTTATCTAATTTTGTATTTCTAATTCGTTTATAAACACCATAACTTTTCGGCTTTAAGCCGTATAATTCCATAGAAACCATCCATTCGTAACTGGCATAGTGCCCGCACATTAATAATGTACTTTTATCGAGATTATTTATTTTTTCAATATCATCTGTATTAAAAGTAAAACGGCGTTTTAATTCTTTTTTAGATATGTTAAGTGTTTTTATAGTTTCTAAAAACATATCGCACATATGCCTATAGAATTTTCTTTCAATTTGTTTCCGATCTTTTTCACTTTTATCCGGAAAGCATAACTTTAAATTTTTCACAACTGTTTTTTTTCGGTAACCTACCAAATGATAAATAACGATAAAAACAAAATCAGATAAGATATAAAAAAGCCTAAATGGTAAAATAGAAATAAGCCACAATAGTGGATAAACCAACCAAAAAACTAATCCTTGCATATAAAAAATTTCAGCAAATATATGGTATATTTGGCACTAAACATTCGAAGAAAATGGGAGATTTAGCGCTACTAACCATAGTAATTATAGCTGCAAATGTAATTATTTCGTTTAAAGGATTTAATGATTTATCATTTTTTCATCGCTACAAATTTAATGTAGGAGATATTCGTAGCGGTAAAAAATATCAAATTCTTACTTCCGGATTTTTACATGCCGATTATGGGCATTTGTTTGTAAATATGTTAACCTTATACTTTTTTGCAAATCCAGTTTTATATTATTTAGGAAATTTAGGCTTTGTAGTGGTTTATTTGGTTAGTTTGATTTTAGGAAATTTAAGTTCGTTATATTTTCATAAAAATGAGTGGAACTACACGGCTGTAGGAGCAAGTGGGGCAGTAACAGGAGTTTTATATGCTGCTATTTTGCTAAATCCGGATATGATGTTAGGCTTATTTTTTATTGTCCCTATACCTGCGTATATTTTTGGAATTGGATATATGTTCTACACTATTTATGCGATGCGTAAACGACAAGATAATATAGGGCACGATGCTCATTTTGGAGGCGCTGTTGGTGGTTATTTAGCAACATTGATTATACAACCTTGGGTCTTTAAAGAGCATTTACTAATGGTCCTCTTGTTAGCGGCTCCAATAATTGTCCTGTTTTGGTTGCACCGAGAAGGCAAATTATAATTTGGTATCATATTTGCCTACTTACTATTGAAAAATCAATCTTATGAAAAAAATAATGATCGTAATGCTAATGTTCGCTAGTGTGGCCACATTTGCACAAAACAACCCAGCAACCCCAAATGTAGTATCTGTAAGTGGAGAAGGTACTGTTAAAGTGGTTCCGGACGAGGTAACTATTAATGCTAGAGTTGAAACAGAAGGATTAGATCCGGCATCAGTAAAGAAAGAAAATGATAAATTGGTAAACCAATTATTCAAATTCTTAAAAAAAGAAGGTATTTCAGAAAAAAACATACAAACGGAGTATGTGAATTTGAATAAACGAACCGATTACCAAACAAAAAAAGAAACGTATGTGGCAAATCAGGCCATTTCAATAAAATTAGACGATTTAGCGAATTACGAAGAAATTATGCAAGGATTACTGAAAAATGGGCTTAACCGTATAAATAGTGTACAATTTTCATCTTCTAAAACAGCAGAATATGAAAAAGAGGCTCGAAGAAAAGCTGTTTTAAATGCTAAGCAAAAAGCAGAGGAATTAGTAGCGCCATTAGGTCAGGAAATTGGAAAAGCTTTAATGATTTCTGAAAATGGAAGTAGTTCTTTTCCGGTTATGCGAATGGAAGCTATGAAGTTGTCTAGCGCTAATGCAGATCAACAAACCATTGCTCCTGGAGAGATGGAAGTTACAGCCAATGTGCAGATAAGTTTTCAGTTGTACTAAGCTAAAAAGTATAGTTATAATTAAAGAATCTCGGTTTTTCCGAGATTTTTTTTGGTCTGAATTCAAAGAAAAAACATAAACTCCTTATTAGTGCTATAAATTTTAAATTGATAGTATGTAATACTTATCTTTAAGAAGTTAATATCTTTAGTCTTTATGCGCTATACAGATGAATACAGAAACTAATTATTTAAAAAGTATACAAAACGAATTTGTATATTATAAAAGCTTGGGTGAGAAAACTATTGAGCAATTAGAAGATGATGAATTGTTTTGGCAATACAATAAAGAGTCTAACTCGGTAGCAATACTTATCAATCATTTATCGGGAAATATGAAATCTCGATGGACGGATTTTTTAACTTCGGATGGAGAAAAGCAGTGGCGAAATCGGGATTTAGAATTTGAAGCTGTTCTCAATACAAGGAAAGAAGTTCTTTTAGCTTGGGAAGAAGGTTGGGCTATTTTGTTTGATGCATTAAATAAAATTGAGAGTAAGCATTTTCAGCAAGAAATTTATATTAGAAATCAACGTCATTCTATAATTGAAGCTATAAATCGGCAATTAGCTCATTATTCGTATCATATTGGTCAACTTGTGTTTTTAGGAAAAATGATTATCAGTGAAAAATGGAAGGAACTAAGTATTCCTAAAAATCAATCTACACATTTTAATCGGCAGAAATTTTCAAAAGGAAAGCATGGAGGGCACTTTTCCGACGATTTAGAATAACAACTATCTACATTTACTAAATAAAAAAGAGGCTTTTTACAGCCTCTTTTTTATTTAGTAAATGAGAGATTATAAATTAATTAGCTTTTTTCGCCTAATAGTTCACCTATTTTTGCATCTAATTCTTCACCTCTAAGATCTTTATCTACAATAATTCCATTTTTATCTAAAATAAAAGTAGCAGGTATACCTTGAATATTATATTTTCTAGCAATTGGATCTTGCCAGTATTTAAGATTAGAAATATGATTCCATTCTCCTAGTCCATCTTCTTCAATAGCTTCAACCCATTTCTCTTTTTGGTTAGGTTGGTCTAACGAGATACTTATCATGTTTAATCCTTTATCGTGATATTTTTTATATAATTTCACAAAATTTGGATTCTCTTTTCTACAAGGTTTACACCAAGATGCCCAAAAATCTACAATTGTAACTTCTCCTAAAACATCTTCTAGTGCAAGCTCTTCGCCTTCTGGTGTTGGAGCACTAAAAGAGGGAGCTTTATTTCCAATTTTAGTTGCATTAGCTTGTGTAAGCTGTTCACCTACTTTTTTACCAAGAGCAGTCTGTTTAATATTTTCATTTAAAGAATCGAAGATTTCTTGTAATTCAGAAATAGAATCTCCTGCTTTTAAAAGATCTATTACCGCCATAACAGAAACAAATGCATCTTTATTCTCTTTAGCAATTTGTTTTTTAAATAAGTTGGCATTATCTATTATTTCCTGTTGAGTATCTTGTAATGTATTTAATGTGGCAGTATCTTGTTTTTGATAAGCTTCACCCATTTCCTTTCTTAAGCTAAGAATTTCTTTATTCGTATCTTTAAGATTTTGTAAATACTCGTTTAAAAGCTCATTTTGTTTTCCTCCATCTCTGGTAGAAGCTTGTAAGCTGTCCTTATAAACTGTAAATTCTATATTTTCATTTTCAGCTATATATAAAACACTTCCATTTTTACCTTCAAATTCAAGGTAACTTAAATTAGGGGTTTCTGCTTTACCAAGATTTATTTGGAATTTACCATTCTCTACGGTTGTAGAATCAGTCCGTTCCGGACGTTTTCCTAGTTCTGAAAGTTCAGATACGTATACTTTTTTTCCATTTTCTATACCTTTAGCTGTACCCGAAACAGAATATCCCTGGTTATTTTGGCATCCGGCAAAAACAAGCATCAAGCTAGCTATTCCAATTAATTTTCGCATAATAAAATATTAATTTTTTTGCAAAAGTAAGGAACTCCCTTTGGAAAGCGTAGCCAATGTTAGAAAAGTTTCGTAATTTGACTTTTTTAATGAGATTTTGTGGTATTTTAAGCAATTGTTAATGAAAGAGCAAAAACAAGAACTTCCTTTTGATATAGAAATTAGCTTCCATAAAGTAATTGAACAATATAAAAATCGGTTACCGGAAGAAGAGAATACTATTGCCAAAAATTATATAAAAGAAGTTTTAGAATATGTAGAGGACTATCCGCAATTGATTGAGGGAATTTGTGATATATCAAACTTATCTAAGTATAGAACGCCTGTAAAAGTATTATTAGATGATCTTTTTCCTGGTGTTTTAAGTAATAATGAAATTAAGGCTGTTGCAGTACCTTATCACAGCCAATTATTTAACATGTCTAATCGGTTAAAGAAATTGATAGAGAATGCAGGGAAAGATTTTGAATTGAAATTGAAGCATATAGATGAACATTATGTGTATGTAGATGCTTGTATTCAAATTTTAAATTCTTATTACGGATACGACATCGATTTTAGTAAACCTCCTTACTATGAAATTCCGGACGAAAATGGAATTGTAAAACACTATAGGGTAACTCAAAATGGAGATTTTATTAGTCTTTTTCCTAAAGAATCGGCTAAAGAGATTTCTCAGGAAGACGTAGATCTTTTATTACAAAATGTTGATGATATAGAACTTTGGAAAACTAAATTCCCACCCGGAAGTTGGCAATTAAAAGGTTTTATTATTGTTAATTTAACAGATGTAACTATAGATGATGCCATTTCTGAGCTAAAAACTGCTTTGTTATATCAAAAGCCTAACAATAACGATCAATTTGAAAAGTTGCAAAATATATTCAGGTCAATTTATAAAATACCTGATTTGCGTGTTGGTTTTACAGGATATAATCAGGAAGATCAAACTTTTGAAAATTTACCAGAACATATAGGCTCTAGTTTCATTATGAATGGTCAAACAATGAATAATTGCCGTAATGGAATTTGTAGGGAAAGCTTTGATACATTAATTGAACAAAAAAAGAAGTTTAGTATAACTAATGTAGATGCTTATCTTCGTAAATATGATAATGTGCTTGCTAATAATCTAAAAGAAAATGATATTAAAAGTTGCATATTAGCACCATTAGCAAAAAACGGAAAGCTTATTGGAATTTTAGAATTGGTTTCTAAAAGAAAAAATGAATTAAACCGAATTAATGCTATAAAGTTAGATGAGATTTTACCCTATATAGTAACAGCAGCTGATCGTGGAGTTACTGATTTTGAGAATAGAGTTAAAGCGGTTATACAGAGTGAATGCACTTCAATTCACCCAAGTGTATTATGGATTTTTGAACGAGAGGCAAAAAAATATATACAGGATTACGATTCAGATGGATTAGCCTCTTTCAAGGATATTGTATTTAAAGATGTTTATCCTCTATATGGGCAAATAGATATTGTAGCTAGTAGTGATTCTCGAAACGAAGCAATTCAAAAGGATATTTTAAGTCAGTTAGATTTAATTTTGGAAATAATTGATTCTGCTTTTCAAATCGAAAACTTACCAATTTACGAACAGGTAGAGTTTAGAGTAAAAGAATTTAGAGATGATATAGCAGAACATTTAAATGCCAGCAGTGAACAGAAAATAATAAACTTATTACGGAAAGAGGTAAACCCTCTAATGGATCATCTAGAAAATAAAGATGGCGAGATAAGTGAAAAAGTAGCTAATTATAAACAGCAATTGAATCCTGAGACAGGTATAGTCTATAATTACCGAAAAGATTATGATGATACGGTACAACAAATTAATAGAACGATGTCTCGATATCTAGATAAAAGGCAATTAGAAGCACAAGAAATTTATCCGCACTATTTTGAAAGGTATAAAACCGATGGTGTAGATCATAACATGTATATAGGTGCTGCATTAACTAAAAATAAATGTTTTAATAAAGTATATCTCTATAATTTAAGATTATGGCAAATGAAAACCATGATCCAAATGGAAAATAGGTTTTACCATTTGCAAGATAAGGCACCAATGTCTTTAGATGCTGCCTCATTAATTTTAGTTTATAATAGTACACTTTCTATCCGTTACCGAATGGATGAGAAAAAGTTTGATGTCGATGGAACTTATAATGCTCGTTATGAAATTATAAAGAAGCGAATTGATAAAGCTTTTATAAAAAATACTGAAGAGCGTATAACTAAAAAAGGGAAATTAGTCATTATATACAGTCAAAAATCAGATGAACAAGAATACTTACGCTATGTAAAATATCTTCAGCAAAAGAAATATTTGGGGGAAGAAACAGAGGTTTTAGATTTAGAAGATGTACAAGGAGTAATAGGTTTAAAAGCTATCCGTGTCAATATTCTATATACTTCAGAAAATGAAGAAAACGAAAATCCAGTTAATTATGAAAATTTAATGCAAGAGTTACATTAAATAAAAAGCGATAACAAAAGCGATAACAGAAACTACAATTCCTAACATAAATACGGTGTAAGTAAGCCTTAGTAATAAATATTTTCGATGTAACACTTTACCTAATAAATGAAGATCTAACATTAGAGATTCGTATACATAATCTTTATCTTTTATCATTTCATTAATGCCCCATTTAAATAAATCGAATGGCATTTTATGGAAATTTCCAAAGAATAATAAATTTACATCTCTGTTTTTTACTTGTTCTTTAGTGAACTCTCCACTCGTAACATTTGGTCGAGTAGACATAATCGATAAAATAATAGAGGCAACGCTAAAAAGTACTAAAACAAGTGTAGGTATTAATAAATGCCGGTTGCTTATCGCATCTAATTTTGGAATTAAATTAGATATTGCTAATGATATAATAATAGCATTAACCGACAGTAATATGTTTGCTTTAGTATCTGCTATATCACTTAGTTTAATATGGTTTCTAAGAGTAACACGAAACAATGTTTGTATACTACGTTCTGGATTATCATTTTTATATTTTGCTTTTAAGCGTGCTTTATGTTCTTCTTTATCAAGCTTTTTCTCTCTTTTGTTTTGCTTAGCAACAAGATTTAATAAATTTTCTTCTTTAGCCGTTTCCCATTCTCTAGTAGCATAATCGGTATAAAATTGGTGTTTTTGAGTAAACATCTTTATGTTCTCTGTAATCCACTCAGAAGAAGTATAATTTTTTAAATTATGAAGTTCTAATTCTTGCCGAAGTAACTCACTAGTTTCTTCATAATACTCTTTTGCAACATGCGAAGAATCTGCATCTTTTATAATTTCTTCCCCGATACCTTCCGGTTTAGAGTTGAATTTTGTGGCCAAAATAAATCGTTCTACTAACTTTTTTAACTCTGGAGTAGCATTATTTTCGTCGAGAAAAACATCAGCTATTTTTACACTTTCTTCTTCATGACCTTTATAGATTTTAATATAGCCTGTATCGTGGAACCAAGCAGCAAGTCTTAATGCTTCAGCTTCTTTAACATTAATTTCGGAATTCTCAATTAATTCTTCTGTACTTTTAAATACTCGCTCTGAATGCTTATAGTTATGATACAAAAAAGTACTCGGAAGCTTTTCTTTAAAAAGATTTAAAACGTATTGTTCTGCTTTCTCAACGAGATTATTCATATAAAGTAATAGTTGTTAGTAGAGCAGCCAAATTACAAAAATTTGACTAACAATTTTTATGAAAAGAGATTACTACCTGCCTTTTGTAATATTTTTAACGCTTATCTATTCATGCACGAGCACAGCTCCAAAGTATAGAAAAGGAGAACCCACTACAGATTTTGGCTATCCAACCAATAAAGAAGTAGAAAAAACTTTTTATTTATTGGGAGATGGAGGATATTCTCCTGAGGGAGGAACCTCAAAAGCATTAATCGTTTTTAAGGAATTTTTAAAAGAAAGAAAAACAGATGATGATTATGCTATTTTTCTTGGCGATAATGTTTATCCAGTCGGGATGCCTCCAAAGGACGATGAAGGGCGTGAGCAAGCAGAATATAGATTAGATGCTCAGTTAGATGCTTTAGAAAATTATAATGGTAAAGTTATTTACATACCTGGGAATCACGATTGGTATAGTGAGCGTATCGATGGTTTAGAACGTCAAGAAGAATATTTGATAGAAAAATTTGGTAAAAATTTAGATTGGGTGCCACCAACTGGTTGTGGGTTAGAGGTAAAAGAAATTTCTGACGATATAGAAATGATTTTAATTGATTCTCAATGGTACTTAGAGGATTGGGATAAAAGTCCTACGGTTAATGATGATTGTGGTGAGATACGAACTCGTGAAGATTTGTTTACTGAAATTGAAAGTGAACTGAAAAAAAATCAAGATAAAACCATTATTATTGCTTTGCATCATCCCGTTTTTTCAAATGGAATTCATGGTGGGCAATATAACTTTAACCGTCATTTGTATCCTACTCAAAAGAAAATCCCAATCCCAATATTAGGTTCTTTGGCAATGCTTATTAGAACTTCTGGAGGAGTTTCCATTCAAGATTTACAAAACGAACGCTACAAATCATTTTCAGATAGGCTTCAAACTTTAGTTAAAAACAAAGAACGGGTAATTTTTGTTTCTGGGCATGAGCATACTTTGCAATACATCGATCATGACGGGATTAAGCAAATAATTTCTGGTTCCGGTTCTAAAGAAAATTATGTTGCCTTAGGGACAGATGGCTTATTTGCTTATTCGCTACAAGGGTTTGCGGTTTATGAAGTTTTTAAAGATGGTTCTTCTTGGGTAAGTTATTATCGGAATAAAAATAATAAACCTGATTTAATGTACAGTAAAGAAGTTTTTCCGAAACCAAAGGAGTACAAATCAGGTACATTTCCAAATCATTTTCCTAAAACAGTAACTACTTCGGTCTATCCAAAAGAAGATACCGATGTAAGTGAATTTTATGAAACCGTTTGGGGAGAGCGCTATCGTAAATTATACGGGACTGATATAGAATTGGAAGTAGCCGATTTAGATACGCTTTATGGCGGATTACAACCTTTGTTAGCAGGAGGTGGCCATCAAACAGTATCTATACGTGTAAAAGATAGTTTAAACAGAGAGTATAATATTAGACGAATTCGAAAAAATGCAGTTCAGTTTTTGCAAACTGTTGCTTATAAAAGAAAAGCGGTAGAAGAACAATTTAAAAATACTGCTGCGGAAAATATTATTAATGATTTTTACACATCGGCGCATCCATTTGCATTTTTAGTTATACCAACATTATCCGAAGCTGTTGGAGTTGCCCATACTAATCCAAAGTTAGTATATCTTCCAAAGCAAGACAAACTTGAGGATTTAAATGATGAGCACGGAGATGATATTTATATGATTGTGGAACGTCCCGAAGAGCATTGGTTAGGTAAAAAAAGCTTCCATTCTCCAAATCATGATATAGAAAGTACATCCGGTATGTTTGAACGTTTGCGCCGTGATGAAAAATATAGTGTAGATGAAGAAGCCTATGTTAAAGCAAGATTATTCGATATGTTAATTGGTGATTGGGATAGGCATTCTGATCAATGGCGTTGGGCTGAAATTGAAAACAAAGATGGAACGCATGTTTTTAAACCCATTCCTAGGGATAGGGATCAAGCTTTTTCAAATTTTGATGGTGCTTTTTTCGGAACATTAAGAGGATTGGTAGGATTAACAAATCAATTTGCAGTATATGGTGAAAAATTACCAAATGTACAGTGGTTTAATATAGCAGCAATTGGTTTAGATCGTTCTATTCTTCAAAATACCGGTCGAGAAGCTTGGATTAATCAGGCAGAATATATTCAAAATAATTTATCTGATGCGATAATAGAGAAAGCTTTTTCTAAATTACCTAAAGAAACACAGGGAGAAATCACTAAAAATTTAATCGAAAAGTTAAAAGGACGTCGGGATAATTTAGTTTCAATAGCAAAAAGATACTATGATTATTATGCAAAATTAGCCATTATCACTGGTACCGATAAAGATGATTTTGTTGATGTGCATAGATTACCAGATGGAAAAACACGAGTAGCTATTTTCAGAAACAAAAAAGGAAAACGAGCAGATATAGTAAGCGATTTTGTGTACGATAAAAAATACACTAAAAATATATGGTTATACGCTTTAGATGATGACGATATAATTACCGTTGATGGAGAAGGCGATAATCTTATTTATGTACGAATTATTGGTGGACAGAATAACGATATTTATCGTATAAAAAATAAAAAGAAACTTAAGATTTACGATCATAAATCAAAACCCAATACTATAGAAGAAGGAAGTAAAGCCAAGTTTAGATTTACAGATGATTATAATCTAAATTTATACGATAAAGATAAAAAGGTATTTACTGCAACCACGATAGTTCCGGGAATTGGTTATAATCCGGATGACGGATTTAAAATTGGTTTTAAAGCGCTCTACACAGTTAATAATTTTAAAAGAAATCCATATACTTCACAACACGAATTAAATGCAGGATTTTATTTTGCTACAGAGGGATTCGATCTTGCCTATAGCGGAAGATTTGCAACAATTGTTGGAGATTATAACTTAGAGATAGGAGCGCGGTTTACAAGTCCTAATTTTTCCAGAAACTTCTTTGGATATGGAAATGGAACTAAAAATATGGACGATGAACGTACATTAGATTTTAACCGTGTAAAAATTAGTAAAATAGGTGTAAATGTAGGTTTAGTAAACGAAACGCCTTTTGGTAGTTATTTTAGTTACAAAGCTAATTTTGAAGCTATAGAAGTTGACCGTACACAAGGCCGTTTTATAGATGAATTTGTTTCTGAAAATTCAACTGATTTTTTCGATAGAAAATATTTTGCCGGATTAGATGCACTGTATAAGTATGAAAGTTATGACGATATTTTAAATCCAACCCGCGGAATGAAGTTTGAAGCTAATCTTGGAGGAAAACTAAATACTGCAAATACCGATAGGTATTATGGATATTTTAAATCCTATTTAGGATTTTATAATAGTTTAGTTAGAAGCCGAAAACTTGTTCTAAAATCACATGTGCAAACCCAGATAAATCTAGGAAATTCGTACGAGTTTTATCAAGCAGCAACTTTAGGTAGTCAAAGAGGTTTACGAGGGTATCGTTTACAGCGTTTTACCGGACAAAGTGCATTTGCAGCAGGAGGAGATTTACGATATAGTTTTAATAAATTTAAAACATCATTTTTACCATTTCAAATAGGAGTTTTTGGAGGTTACGATGTAGGACGAGTTTGGACAGATATCGATACTCGCGAAAATTGGCATAATAGCTATGGTGGCGGAATTTGGATTAATAGTGCTGAAGCTGTAAACGGAACTTTCAATTTGTTTAAAGGAGATGAAGGATGGCGATTTTCATTTGGATTTGGATTCCGATTTTAATTAAAAAGACTAATACTATTTTTAAAAATAATTATAAAATTTTCCTAAAGCCTGTTATTAGTGTAATAAACTTTAAAAAAGACTTTAGGTTTTATCTATAAAAAACTATTTTTGCGTAGCAAATATCAAAAAAGAATTATGAGCGTTTTAGTAAATAAAGATTCTAAGATAATAGTGCAGGGGTTTACCGGTAGCGAAGGGACTTTTCATGCCGAACAAATGATAGAGTACGGAACCAACGTTGTTGGAGGAGTAACTCCTGGTAAAGGTGGTCAAACACATTTAGACAAACCGGTTTTTAATACAGTTTCTGATGCTGTTGAAAAAACAGGAGCCGATGTAAGTATTATTTTTGTACCACCAGCTTTTGCAGCCGATGCTATTATGGAAGCTGCCGATGCGGGAATCAAAGTAATTATTACTATAACCGAAGGTATCCCTGTAGCTGATATGATTAAAGCTTCAACTTATATTAAAAATAAAGCTTGTCGTTTAATAGGTCCAAACTGTCCAGGTGTAATTACTCCTGAAGAAGCAAAAGTTGGTATTATGCCAGGATTTGTATTCAAAAAAGGCAAAATTGGTATTGTTTCTAAATCAGGAACATTAACTTACGAAGCAGCCGATCAAGTTGTAAAACAAGGTTTAGGTATTTCTACTGCAATAGGAATTGGAGGAGACCCTATAATTGGGACTACTACTAAAGAAGCTGTAGAACTTTTTATGAATGATGATGAAACGGAAGCCATTGTAATGATTGGTGAAATTGGTGGTCAATTAGAAGCAGATGCTGCAAAATGGATTAAAGAAACTGGAAATAAAAAGCCAGTTATCGGATTCATTGCAGGAGAAACAGCACCAGCTGGTAGAACAATGGGACATGCTGGAGCAATTGTAGGTGGTAGCGAGGATACAGCACAAGCTAAAAAAGCAATATTGAAAGAAAACGGAGTATATGTAGTAGATTCTCCTGCTGAAATAGGAAAAAAAGTAAAAGAAGTTTTGGGCTAATCCAAATCTGATTTATAAAAAAGTCCGTAGCTGTAAAAGGTTTCGGACTTTTTTATTTAAAAAAAACGTAATTAGTATATTTGAAATTGATAATATAACTTACTATAATACATATGAAATTATTAGAAGGTAAAAATGCTATTGTTACTGGTGGAAGCCGTGGTATTGGTAGAGGTATAGCAAAGGTATTTGCAGAAAATGGAGCTAATGTTGCATTCACATATAATTCTTCTGAAGAAGCAGCAAAAGAGCTAGAAAAAGAACTTTCTGAAACAGGAATAAAAGCGAAAGGATATAAATCTAATGCTGCAGATTTTGAGCAAGCTCAGGAATTAATTAAAAATGTTATTGAAGATTTTGGAACTATCGATATTTTGGTGAATAATGCAGGGATCACAAAAGATAACTTGCTAATGCGAATGAGTGAAGAAGATTTTGATCGAGTAATCGAAGTAAATTTAAAATCAATCTTTAACATGACCAAAGCTGTACAACGTACAATGCTTAAACAACGCAAAGGTAGTATTATCAATATGAGTTCTGTAGTTGGTGTGAAAGGAAATGCAGGACAAGCAAATTATGCAGCTTCTAAAGCCGGAATTATAGGTTTTAGTAAATCGATGGCCTTAGAGCTTGGTTCACGTAATATCCGTACTAATGTAATTGCTCCAGGTTTTATCGAAACGGAAATGACTGAGAAATTGGATGAGAAAGTTGTACAAGGATGGCGAGATAACATTCCATTAAAACGCGGAGGATCTCCAGGAGATATTGCAAATGCTTGCGTATTTTTAGGAAGTGATCTTAGCGCATATATTACAGGACAAGTTATTAATGTAGATGGCGGTATGCTAACCTAATATTTTATAGAGAAACGTAAAGAACCCGGTGTGAGTAATTACATTGGGTTTTTTATTTAAAAAACTACTATCAGCTCGAACGAACTATTTTCTGTGTATAGTTTTGTAACTGTTTTTTATGAATTACAGATGAGGTTTTGATCTTTAGTTTTTATTGTATTCTTATAAATACATCAAAATAATACGTTTTTAATTCATATATTTTAAATAAACAATTCAATTAAAAGATTGATTTTTATTATTTAGGAAAGACAATAAAAAAACACGATATTTGATTAATCAGGAATATTAACTTTTTATTAGGATGGTTTTTTCTAACTGTCTAATTTCAATATTAAATTTAATAGATTAATATAACTATATACAATGGATAGATTACCTAAAGTAGCCATACCAATTTTTATCGGTGTAGTTTTTCTTATCATTTTTATTTCAAAATCAACAGTTACTATTGGTTCAGGAGAAGCCGGTGTTTTATATAAAACTTTTGGCAATGGTGTAGTAACCGATGAACCACCATTAAATGAAGGATTTCACCTTGTTGCACCCTGGAATCGAGTTTTTGTTTACGAAGTAAGACAACAGTCTTTAGATGAAAAAATGACAGTACTTTCTTCTAACGGGTTAGAGATTAAACTGGATGCTTCAGTTTGGTTTCAACCTTCTTATAAAGATTTAGGAAAATTACATAAGGAAAAAAGTGAAGCCTATATTGAACGTTTGCTCAAACCAGCATTACGATCGGCTACCAGAGCAGTGGTTGGACGTTATAATCCGGAACAATTATATTCAAGTAAAAGAGAAGCTATTCAGGAAGAAATTTTAGAAGAAACTCAAATTCTTTTAAAAGAACAGTACGTTCAGGTAAACGAAGTTTTAGTGCGTGATGTTTCATTACCATCAACCATTAAAGATGCGATTGAACGTAAATTGAGACAAGAGCAGGAATCTTTAGAGTATGAATACAGATTAACAAAAGCCGAACAGGAAGCGGAGCGTCAGCGTATTGATGCTGAAGGTAAAGCACGTGCTAACCGTATTTTAAGTGAATCCTTAACCGAAAAAATTCTACAGGAAAAAGGAATTCAAGCTACACTAGAACTCGCAAAGTCCGGAAATGCTAAAACAGTAATTATTGGTTCTGGTAAAGATGGATTACCAATAATTTTAGGTAAAAATTAAAATTAAACTCAAAATTGTTTAATTCTAATTTTTATTTTTAAAATTAATACTTAGATTTGCTTTAACAATGAAAACGATACAATTACATCACCATCATCATATTTACTACTGCGCTCATGCGAGGTAAATTTGATATGTGGTAATGTTAAACATATTTTTAAACCCGTTTGAGTAGCTCAAACGGGTTTTTTATTGGTATAAATTTGAAAATTGAACAACTAAAGCTAAAAAATAAATACTTTTTCTGATGAAAGAAGAAAAATTAAGAATTGCGATTCAAAAATCTGGACGATTAAACGAAGATTCCCTTAAAATACTAAAAGATACCGGAATTTCTATTGATAATGGTAAGGAACAATTAAAAGCCTCGGCTCGTAATTTTCCTGTAGAAGTGTTATACCTACGTAACGGCGATATCCCTCAATATCTTCGAGATGGTGTTGTAGATGTTGCTATTTTAGGTGAAAATGTGCTTATAGAGAAAGGTAAAGATATTATTCGTGGAGAAAAACTTGGTTTCTCTAAATGTCGGGTTTCCCTTGCCGTTCCAAAATCGGTAAAATATAACGGGATTCAGGATCTGGAAGGAAAGAAAATAGCCACTAGTTATCCAAATACGGTTAAAGAATATTTAGCAGAAAAAGGAATCACGGCCGATTTGCACATCATTAATGGTTCTGTTGAAATTGCTCCAAATATCGGACTGGCCGATGCGATTTGTGATATTGTTTCTAGCGGAAGCACGCTTTTTAAAAACAATTTGAAAGAAGCTGAAGTAATGCTAAAAAGCGAGGCGATATTAGCGATTTCTCCAAAGATTTCTGAAGAGCGCCAGCAGATATTAGATCAGTTACAGTTTAGATTGAAATCGGTTTTAAATGCCAGAACTTCAAAATATATTTTATTGAATGCCCCTAACGACAAGTTAGACGACATTATTAATTTGTTACCGGGAATGCGCTCTCCAACGGTATTGCCATTGGCAGAAAAAGGATGGAGTTCTATTCACACCGTGATTAACGAAGAACGTTTTTGGGATGTTATCGATGAATTGAAAAAATTAGGTGCCGAAGGTTTACTAGTGGTGCCAATTGAAAAAATGGTGCTTTAGAATTAGATTTTAGATCGCTTCGCTGCTAGAAGTTAGAATATAGAAAAGACGATAGTTTAAATTTTAAATGTTGATTTTTAATGATTGATGATCAAATTTTTATACTTCTTTTCCCTACGCTCGAAATCATAAAACTCAAAGCTGATTTATAAAACCAACACTGTAAACCGTAAACTTAAAAAAATGAACAAAATATATAACCCTTCAAAACCGGAATGGGAAGTTGTTTTAAAACGCCCGACTAAAACGGTAGATGATATTGAAGACACGGTAAACCAAATTTTTGCTGAAGTTAAAGCTAAAGGAGATGATGCAGTAGCAAAATACACCGATATGTTTGATGGTATTAAGCTTGAAAACACTTTAGTAACTTCAGAAGAAATAAAAAAAGCTGAGGCTGAAATATCAGAAGAATTAAAATCGGCCATTCTTTTAGCAAAAAAGAATATTGAAAAATTTCATGCCGCTCAGAAAACTACCAAAGTTGAAGTAGAAACTACTAGTGGCGTAAAATGTTGGCAGGAAAAAAGACCGATTCAAAAAATCGGATTATATATTCCCGGCGGAAGTGCGCCCTTATTTTCAACAATCTTAATGTTAGCAGTACCCGCGGCAATTGCAGGTTGTAAAGAAATTGTGCTTTGCACGCCTCCCAACAAAGAAGGCAAAGTTCATCCTGCAATTTTATACACGGCTAATTTATGCGGAGTAACAAAAATCAATAAGATTGGAGGGATTCAGGCGATTGCAGCGTTGACTTTTGGGACCGAAACAGTTCCTAAAGTGTATAAAATTTTTGGCCCTGGAAATCAGTTTGTAACGGTAGCAAAACAATTGGCAACTCGCCATAATGTTTCGATTGATATGCCAGCGGGTCCTTCAGAATTATTGGTAGTGGCAGACGATTCGGCTAATGCCGCTTACGTAGCTTCAGATTTGTTGAGTCAGGCTGAACATGGCGCTGATAGCCAGGTAATTTTAGTATCGACTTCAAAAGCATTTTTGGATGAAGTAGAAGTAGAAGTAGAAAGTCAACTTGAAAAATTACCAAGAAAATCTATTGCTGAAAAGGCTATTGAGAATTCAAAATTAATTTATGTAGAGAATGATGAAATCTCACTTGATTTAATTAACGAATATGGCCCTGAACACTTTATAGTTTCTACAGAAAATAACGATTTTTATACGGAAGGAATTATCAATGCAGGTTCGGTGTTCATTGGTAATTACACACCTGAAAGTGCCGGAGATTACGCTTCAGGAACTAATCATACGTTACCGACTAATGGTTATGCCAAACAATATAGTGGTGTAAATCTGGATAGTTTTATGAAGAGTATGACATTTCAGCAAATTTCAGAAGAAGGAATAAAAAGTATAGGCCCTGCTATTGAATTAATGGCAGAAGCAGAAGGTTTACAAGCACATAAAAATGCAGTGACACTTAGATTGAATGATTTGCTATTAGACTATTATAGACTATAGAGAATAGAGAAGAGACTTAAGAAACAAGAGTCAGGAATTAGGACTTATTTTGAATGCTAAATGTTGATTTTTGAATGAAAAAAGCCGAAAACCATTAATAGATAAACGTTTATAGCAAATTTAAATTGAAAAAACGGCCTATCGAAAATTGGTCGTAAAATTCGAAATGAGAGAAGCGTTTAAATTTTAGGCTGTTTGAGCGTAGCGAGTTTCTAAAATTTAGCTTCGGAATGAAGAATTTAGATCAAGTTTCGTAAGCCTAGACTTTTTTGTTTCTTTTTTCGGCAATGGAAAAAAGAAAAGAATATTGAGAATAATGATTAAAATAGCTAAAGCCTAAAAGCTGACAGCTGAAAGCTAAAAAAATGCCAACTAAAACTAATATACAAACCCTTGTTCGTGAGAACGTGAAGAAATTGAAACCTTATTCTTCCGCTCGCGATGAATACAAAGCTACAGGAACCGAGATGGTTTTTCTGGATGCGAATGAAAATCCTTATCAAACCGATGTAAATCGCTATCCCGACCCACATCAACGTAACGTAAAGGATGAACTCGCAAAAATTAAAGGGATAAAGCCAGAGCAAATTCTGTTGGGGAATGGCAGTGATGAGGTTTTGGATTTGTTGTTCAGGGCATTTTGTGAACCGGGAAAAGATAATGTGATCACGCTTCCACCAACGTATGGAATGTATAAAGTGCTTTCAGAAATCAATAATATCGAGAATAGGGAAGTGCTACTTTCTGAGGATTTTGAGCCTCAGGTTTCAGCGATATTAGATAAATCTGATGCTAATTCTAAATTGCTTTTCCTTTGTTCGCCAAACAATCCTACGGGAAATACATTTTCAGAAGAAAAAGTAGAAGAATTACTTCAAAAATTCAACGGACTGGTAATTATAGACGAGGCGTACATTGATTTTTCAGGAAAAGAAAGCTGGTTAAACAGGCTTCAGGAATATCCAAATTTGGTGATTACACAAACTCTTTCTAAAGCTTACGGCATGGCAGGAATTCGTTTGGGAATCTGTTGTGCTTCCGAAGAAATTATCGAGATTTTAAAGAAAATCAAACCTCCATATAATGTCAATGAATTAACGCAGCAACGTGCTTTAAACCGAATTCTGGATGTTGAAAATGTAAAGACCGAAGTTGCTGATATTTTAGAAGGTAGAGACGAACTTTTTAAGGTGTTGCAGGAAGTTTCTTATGTTGAGAAAATTTACCCTTCAGATGCGAATTTCATTTTAGTGAAAGTCGATGATGCTACGACCAGATACCATCAATTGATCGAAAAAGGAATTGTAATTAGAAATAGAACTACACAACCACTTTGTGAAAATACCCTGCGTTTAACCGTAGGAACCACTCAAGAAAATCAAAAATTAATTGCTGCTTTAAAGAGCCTAACCTAATTAAAATGCAAAAAGTTTTATTTATAGATCGTGACGGAACGATTATTTTGGAACCGGAAGATTATCAGGTTGACAAATTAGAAAAACTGGAGTTTTATCCGGAAGCTTTGTTTTATTTGTCGAAAATTGCCAAAGAATTAGATTACGAATTGGTAATGGTGACCAATCAGGATGGTTTAGGAACCGAAGTTTATCCTGAAGATCAATTTTGGCCAATTCAGAATTTTGTGGTGAAAACTTTCGAAAATGAGGGTATTAAATTCAGCGATATCTTGATCGATAGAACTTTTGCAAAGGATAATGAGCCTACACGAAAACCAAATACAGGCTTGTTGGAAAGAAAATACCTGAATTCTGAAGCTTATGATATGACCAATTCGATTATGATTGGAGATCGTATGACGGATATTGAATTTGCCTATAATTTCGGCGGAAAAGGGATTTTTATCGATACCCACGAAGATTTAGCGACAGACGAATTAAAAAATGATATTTCAAAACTGAAAGAAACGATTGCATTAAAAACCTCAAGCTGGAAGACTATTTATGAGTTTTTAAAACTGAAAGATCGTACCGCCGAAATTGCAAGAAAAACTAACGAAACTGATATTAAGATTAAACTAAATCTTGATGGAACAGGAAAAGCTGAAATCTCAACAGGAATCGCCTTTTTCGATCATATGTTAGATCAGATCGCGCGTCACGGACAAATGGATTTAGAGGTGAAAGTGGATGGCGATCTTGACGTTGATGAGCATCATACCATAGAAGATACCGCAATTGCTTTAGGTGAAGTCTACGCAAAAGCTTTAGGTAATAAATTGGGAATTGAAAGATATGGTTTTTGCCTGCCAATGGACGATTGTTTAGCGCAGGTTGCAATTGATTTTGGAGGACGAAACTGGCTGGTTTGGGAAGCCGATTTTAAGCGTGAAATGGTTGGGAAAATGCCAACAGAAATGTTCTATCATTTCTTTAAGTCTTTTACTGATGGCGCCAAAGCTAATCTGAACGTAAAAGCGGAAGGCACTAACGAGCATCATAAAATCGAAGCAATCTTTAAAGCCTTTGCTAAAGCGATAAAAATGGCTGTAAAAAGAGATACCGAGAAAATGATTTTACCGTCAACTAAAGGAATGCTTTAGAAGAATTGAGTAGTTAAAAACCAAACTCAATTCTAACCACTAACTACTACAGAAATGAAAATAGCAATTATAGATTATGGCGCAGGAAATATTCAAAGTATCAAATTTGCCATAAAACGTTTAGGTTACGATGCCGTTTTAACTGATGATGCAGCGGAAATTAAAGCAGCCGATAAAGTAATTTTTCCAGGAGTGGGAGAGGCGAGTAGCGCCATGAAGATGTTGAAGTCTACCGGACTGGATAAAGTAATTCCGCAGTTAACAGAACCGGTTTTAGGAATTTGCCTTGGAATGCAACTGATGTGCGAGTACTGTGAAGAAGGAGACACCACAGGATTGTCGATTTTCGATGCTAAAGTGGTTAAGTTCGATAATTCTGTGAAAGTGCCGCAAATTGGCTGGAATCAGATTTATGATTTGAAATCAGATTTGTTTGAAGGAGTAAATGAAAAGGAATATGTTTATCTGGTGCATAGTTTTTATGTAAAAGAATGCGAAGAAACAATTTGTTCTACGGAATACGGAGTAGAATATACATCAGCTATTAAAAAGAATAACTTTTATGGAGTCCAATTTCACCCGGAAAAAAGTAGCAAGGCCGGGGAAAAGATTTTAGATAACTTTTTGAAGTTAGAGAGTTAGAATCTATAAAACAGATCATTTCGCTTTAGAAGTTAGAATATAGAAAAAAGATTAGTGAGTAATGATTCAAAATTTTGAATGCTGAATTTTGAATTAAAAGCTGACAGCTAAAAAACAGAAAATAAAAATGCGTTTAATACCAGCTATAGACATAATAGACGGGAAGTGTGTAAGACTTTCTAAAGGTGATTATAATACCAAAAAAATATACAATGAGAATCCACTAGAGGTTGCAAAATCTTTTGAAGCTCATGGTATCGAATATTTACATTTAGTAGATCTTGATGGTGCAAAATCAAAGCACATCGTAAATCATAAAATCTTAGAAACTATTGCTTCTAAAACTAATCTAAAGATCGATTTTGGTGGCGGACTTAAAACCGATAAAGATTTAGAAATTGCTTTTGAATGCGGTGCAAAACAAATTACCGGTGGAAGCATTGCGGTAAAAGACCCCGAAACTTTTAAAAGCTGGCTGGATAAATTTGGTCCGGGAAAGATTATTTTGGGAGCCGATGCCAATGATGAGAAGGTGGCCGTAAGTGGCTGGCAGGAAGAATCAGAGAAAGAATTAATTCCTTTTATTACAGAATATCAAAAAGGAGGCGTGGAATACGTGATCTGTACCGATATTTCTAAAGATGGAATGTTGCAGGGGCCAGCTTTCGATTTGTATGATCGTATCTTAGCTGAAAACCCTGAAATTAAATTGATTGCTTCTGGGGGAATATCGAAATTCGATGAATTATTAGAACTTTCTGATTTAGGATGCGAAGGCACGATTATCGGAAAAGCTATTTACGAGGGCCGAATTACTCTAAAACAATTAGAGAATTATATTCTGAATGCAAAACAGTAATTAGAACTGATTGCTATGAGAGAATAGAAAAATTTGAAAAATGTCCTAATTTGATAATTTAAAGAGCTAAAATAAAGAGAAATACGGCGATATTTACTTTAAATACTCAATTTTTGGATAAGAAAAATGCTGAGAACTTTAAACCCTACACTAGAAAATTAAAAAAATGCTAACAAAAAGAATAATACCCTGCCTGGATATAAAAAACGGAAGAACTGTAAAAGGAGTCAATTTTGTTGATTTACGGGATGCGGGTGATCCGGTAGAGTTGGCAGCAAAATATGCAGAAACCGGAGCAGATGAACTTGTTTTTCTAGATATTTCAGCTACAGAGGAACGTCGTAGAACTTTAGCGAATTTGGTATTACGAGTTGCTGAAAAAGTAAATATTCCATTTACAGTGGGCGGAGGAATTTCTTCTGTAGAAGATGTCGATATTTTGCTTAAAAATGGAGCCGATAAGATATCTATAAACTCTTCCGCAGTAAAAAATCCGGATTTAATTAATGAGCTTTCTCAAAAATTTGGTGCTCAATGTATCACCGTAGCTATCGATGCAAAACAGGTGATGGGGCAGTGGATCGTTCATTTGGTAGGTGGTAAAGAGCCAACGGAATTGGATTTATTTGAATGGGCAAAAGAAGTCGAGAAGCGTGGTGCGGGAGAAATTTTGTTTACCTCTATGAATAATGATGGTACTAAAAATGGTTTTGCTAATATTGCACTAGCAAAATTATCTGACGATCTAAATATTCCGATAATTGCTTCAGGAGGAGCAGGAAATATTCAGCATTTTGTAGATGCTTTTGAAGATGGAAAGGCAGATGCAGCATTAGCAGCAAGTATTTTTCATTTTAAAGAAATAGAAATTCCTGATCTTAAAAAAGAACTCGTAAAACAAGGAATTCCGGTTAGGTTATAATTTTTTAAATTTTATAAACGAGACGTAAAGCCGTAAATTGTTTGTGTAGTTAATTGCTTTTCTTTTGATTTTTAAAAAAAGAAGGATTCAAATTAATTTGCGAGGAAAAATATAATAGCAGAAAAAAGATTCAATAAAAAATACAATAATGAATATCGATTTTGATAAAAATAACGACGGATTAGTACCAGCGATAGTTCAGGATTCAGTTACTAAAAAAGTGTTGATGCTTGGATATATGAATGAGGAAGCATATTTAAAAACCAACGAGACCAAAAAAGTTACTTTTTACAGTCGTACAAAAAAGCGATTATGGACCAAAGGTGAAGAAAGTGGTAATTTTTTAAACCTTGTTTCTATTAAAAATGATTGCGATAATGATACGCTTTTAGTGATGGTAAATCCGCAAGGACCAACGTGCCACAAAGGTACTGATACTTGTTGGGCGGAAGATAACGAAGCATCGTATGGTTTTTTATCAGAATTGGAAGGCGTCATCGCACAGCGTAAAAAAATGAGTGAAGTGGAACCTGAGTTACGCGAAGACAAAAACTCGTATGTAGTATCTCTTTTTGATAAAGGGATGAATAAAATTGCCCAAAAAGTGGGAGAAGAGGCCGTTGAAGTTGTTATTGAAGCAAAAGATAATGATGAAAATCTTTTCTTAAATGAAAGTGCCGATTTGTTATTTCACTATTTAATTTTACTGAAAGCTAAAGGATATAGTTTAAAGGATGTAGCTAAAGTATTAGAAGGTCGCCATTAAATGAAGCTTACCAGAGAAACGTATAAAACAGAAGCTCAAGTTGTTTTATTTATAAATGGGCAATTCCCCAAAAAAGTTCCTAATCTTGATAGTTTTAAAAAGATATATTGTACCGATGGTGCATACGATAAGCTGAGTGATTTGAAAATACAACCTAATGTGGTTTCGGGTGATTTTGATTCGGTTAATCAGCATAAAATAGCAATATCGGTTAAGGTTATAGAAACACCGGATCAAAATGCTACCGATTTTGAGAAATCTTTACGAATTATTATTGAAGAAGGATATAAAAGTGTAGCAGTTTATGGATGTAGTGGTTTAGAACAAGATCATTTTTTAGGAAATTTGAATTCGATGCTTCATCATTATAATGAAATTAGCATACGGTGTTTCGATGATTTTGGCTGTTATTTTTTTGCTGAAAAGCTTACTGAAATTCACGGATTTAAACGGGAAATAATTTCTCTTTTCCCATTTCCTGAAGCCAAAAATATATATTCTGAAGGTGTAAAATATCCATTATATAATGAAGATTTAGCAATAACCGATAGGATTGGAACGCGGAACACAATTACCGAAGATGTTGCTAAAGTAACATTCGAATTTGGTAATTTATTGGTATTTGTACAGTCTCAAAGAAATAAACCATTTTAAATTAGTAATTTAATTTTCTTCTATATTTTAGGTTTGAAATGTATTTTTTGAAAAATAATCAACTAAAATTAATAATTAACTAATTTTAGTTGATTATTAATATAATTTTAATAATATTTTTTATTAAAATAATTTTCAAGCCATACCGTAATTTTAAAATTTTTAGATTTGCCTCTAATTAACATAAACTTAATATATCACTCATGAAGGGTGAAGCGAAAAAAGATCATATTTTATGGCAGCAAATAAAAAAAGGTAAAGTAGATGCTTTCCAAAAGCTGTATGATGAATATTCTTCTGTGTTAATTTCTTTTGCGCTACAATACACTTCAGATAAAAGTTTAGTAGAAGATTCTTTACAAGATGTTTTTATAAATTTATATAAGTATAGGAGTAAATTAAGTACGATATCGAACTTAAGAAATTACTTATTTACAGCAATGCGTAGAGATGTCTATAAGAAAATTCAAAAAAACAAAAATGTTTATAATTTAGAATTTCGAGACCGGCTTGTTGATAGAGAGCCTTCTTCTGAAGAAAAAATGATAGGAGAAGAAACACTTACAGAGCAAAAAATTCAACTAGCTTATACCTTAACAACCCTTACGGAAAAACAACGAAAAGCTTTATACCTCCGCTTCAACGAAAATCGATCTTACGAAGAACTTTCGGATCTTTTAGAGATATCGATAAGTTCAGCAAGAACCCTTATTTATAGGTCTTTAAAAGAAATTAGAAAAAAACTTTAAAAAAAAATAATTTTTTTTGTCTATACATATACTAATTATTTCTCTATACTATTGAGATTGAAAAAATTTAAACTTGAATATTAATTTTGATAACATTTCTCAACAAAGAGAACAAGAATTAAGGAATAATACACTTAATAATATTTATTTGTTGCGAAAAAAGGAAAAAAGAAATGCAATAAAAAAACAGCTATTTTTAGGTGTTGCAGCAAGTCTTGTTTTTTTAATTTCTATTGGGCTATTTAATTATTTTGATAGTTCTAATTCAACTACTCTAGATAATTATGTAAAAACAAATAGTAGTGGAGCGTATTTAAAAAGCAATAAAATTGAACTAACCTTGTCGGATAGTCAAAAATTAAAATTAGAGGATAGTATAACAATAGCCTATAACTCATCAGGTAGTTCTTTGAAGTTATTAGCAAAAAAAGAAGTTTCAGAAATTAAAACTGAAGATAAAATACTTTTTAATACGTTAACTGTTCCATTTGGTAAGCGTGCTGAATTGCAATTGGCAGATGGTTCTAAAGTATGGTTAAATGCAGGCTCAAAATTAATATATCCCAATAAGTTTAGAGGAAATCTTAGAGAAGTTTTTTTGGAAGGAGAAGCTATTTTTGATATTGAGCATAAGGAAAATCAGCCTTTTCTTGTAAAAACTAAAGATTGTCGCGTAGAAGTTTTAGGAACGCTGTTTAATGTTAGAGCTTATCCGGAAGATAAAACTGTAGAAACAACTTTAGCTAGAGGTAAAGTAAGAATTAGCCATTTAAAAAAGCGTTTGTTCAGAAGCAAAAAAATTCAAAAAGATTTAATACCTGGTAACAAGGCAATCTATTTAAAAGGGAGTGATACTATAAAAGTGAAGCCTGCAGAAGTTGCTAATATTATGGCTTGGCAAAAAGGATATGTTAATTTTAAAAGTAAACCTTTAGAAGAAATTTTAGATAAATTATCTAGGTATTACAATATAAAATTTTATAAAAGCGGAAAAATAAATAAAAATGTAAAATATTCTGGATCTTTTTATTTGAACGATAATATTTTGCATGTAGCAAAAACACTTACAACAATAACAGACCATTACTGTTATTTAGATTCTGAAAATAAAACTATTATAATAGAATAATAAATATAAACCCCTAAAAATAATTGATTTATGATTTAGATTTCAACTCTCTTTTTATTTTTTAAATAAAACCAAAAGATGCGCCAACATCTTTTGGTTGCTTAAAGCTGTAATTGAAAATACAATTACTCGTAAAACCTAATAACAAAATTATGAATAAAAACCATAATAGTGGCACTTTCGTTTCGGAAAAGTGCCCTAAGGGATTTCGTATGCAATTCCTAAAATATTTTCTTGTATTATTTTTATTAAAAGTTTGTACTGCTAATTCATTTGCAAATCAATTTCAACCTTTAATTGAGGTAAATGTAAAGAACATTTCTTTAGTTCAGTTTCTAAATCAGTTAGAAACTAAAAGTGACTATGTCTTCTTATATAGTGATAATATTGCTCAAACAGCTAACCCCATTACTATTAATATGGAGGCTCCTTTAGAAGCTTTATTAAATAAAGCATTTAAAAACTCTACTATTGGATATAGTATTATCGATAATCAGGTTATACTAAAACGTAAAAAAGATAGGCAACAAAAAATGTATCGTTTAAATGGAAGAGTTACAGATGTTTATGAGAATCCTTTACTAGGTGTCAATGTTTTTATTAAAGGGACAAATAATTGGATTATAACTTCAGAGGATGGCGATTACGAAATAGATGTTTATCCTAATGATACCCTTATTTTTAGATACCTAGGCTTTAAAACTCAAAAAATAGCATTAAAAGGAAAAAGAAAATTAAATGTTGTTTTAGAAGATGATATAACTCAATTAGGTCAGGTAAATCTTGTAGGTTCTAATGGATATGCAAAAATTCCTAAAGAACGTTCTACAGGAGCTTTAACAGTAATAGGTAATGAAGAAATAGAGGAAATACCAACTGTAGATCTTAATCAACGTTTAGAAGGTAAAGTACCTGGTCTTAAAGTTGATCCTAGAACGGGGAATTTGAAAATACGTGGTATAACCAGTTACAGTGGTAATGATAAACCATTAATAGTGATCGATGGTTTTCCTATGCCTTTAGAAGATTTTAAGCTTAGTAAAAGAAGCGTTTCTGGTAGCTCTATACTAAGTTATCTAAATCCTGAAGATATAAAAAGTATTACGGTATTAAAAGATGCTTCGGCTGCTGCAATTTGGGGTTCTAGGGCAGCAAATGGAGTTATTGTAATTACTACCAAACAAGGAAAACCTTCAGATCCAACCGTAAATATTAGTTCAGCAATTACATATGGTGATAAAATAAATTTGGATAAATTAAGAGTAATGAATGCTGAACAATATGTAGATTTTGAATCAGATTTAATAACCAATGGTTTTCTGATTGACGATAGTAGTAATTGGAAATCTAGAAAAAATCCGAGTGCTTTACAAAATGCCTTTTTTCAATTTCAAAGAGGAGAAATTACTGCAAGTCAAAGAGATAATATTTTGGCAGATCTTTCAAGTAGAAATAATTTAGGCCAAATTAATAAGTATTTATTACAGAATTCGGTAACCAAGCAATACGATGTTTCAGTATCAGGCGGAAATAATTTAAACACCTATTTTATATCGGCAGGATATAATGAAGATGATGCAGCAATGAAGTCGAATGGATCAAATTCTTATAATATAACTATAAATAATACATTTAAATTAAGGGATTTTCTTCAACTGGAAACAGGTGTTAATTATGTGTCTACCAAATATCAAGAAAATACAACAGCTAATTCTGCTCTTTCTAATGTGTCAGAAACTGCTCTAAGACCTTATGACTATATCGTAGACGAGAATGGGAATGGGCTAAATAAATATTTTATCTTTTGTAAAGATACAGCTAAAGCCTTTGAAAATAAAGGATACTTGCCATTTACATACAATTATTTGGATGAGTTAAATTTTTCAAACGTCAATAGTGAAGGTAAAAACATTCGAATTAATGCTAAATTAACAGCAACTATTACCGATTGGTTGAATATAGAAGGATCAGGAATGTATACCTCAGTTATTAATGAGACTAATACTTTAAATGAATTAGAAAGTTATTATACACGTATTCTTATAAACGAATCTACCGCTGACTCTATAAATCCAATCACTGGTGAATTAGAAAAACCTAAAATACCTAAAGGAGCTTATTTAAATACTGGAAGACAAAAAAATGAAACTCAAAGTATGAGACTTCAAACTAATATTAATAAAAAACTTTGGGAAAAACATACTATAGATTTTTTAGCTGGGGCTGAGATTAGGGAAGAGAGAAGAAAGGCAACCGGAAGAAATTGGTATGGTTATGATGTTGATACGAATACGTCTGAAGATGTTGATGAAAATGGTTTTTATAAGAGTATGTATGGTTGGAAAACACGTATAGGAAGTTCTAATAATAGTATTAAAAAGTATAGGGATAGGTATTTGTCCTATTATAGTTTATTGTCCTATAATTTTAATAGTCGCTATTATTTAACAGGAAGTTTTCGTCTGGATGATTATAATTTACTGGGAGCCTCTAGATCCAATAGAGCTGCACCTTTATGGTCTATAGGAGGTAAATGGGATTTAAGTAAAGAAAATTTCATGGAAAATATTAATTGGATCGATAATAGTTCTTTTAGATTAAGTTATGGAAAATCTGGAGCGGCTCCGGCAGGTGGCTTTGGTAATAAAAATGCAATTATTGCAGTAGATAATAAAGATGATAATACGCAGCTACCTATTGCATCTATAAGTTTGCCAGCAAATTCCGAATTGAAGTGGCAAACTACAAGTACTTTAAATTTAGGGCTAGATTTCTCCATTTTACATGGAAGACTTTCTGGTAATTTTGATGTTTATACTAAAAAAACTAAGGATATTTTAAGCACTTTCCCTTTTAATCCTACTTATGGGTTTTCTTATCTTCAATATAATACCGGGACTATGGAAGGTAATGGAGTTGATCTAGCTTTAAATGGCTCTATCATAAATAGTGAAGACTTTAAATGGAGAAGTTCTCTTAATTTTGCGTATACAAACAATAAAATCACTGACACTAGATTTGAAGTTACAAATGCTACTCAGTTATTAACTACAAGTCAGATATTAAATAAGCCGTTAGGAAGCATTTATGCTTATAAATGGGCAGGTCTGGATGATACAGGTCAAAGTTTAATTTATGATAAGGATGGAAATACAATAGACTCTTCAGTAGGAGTGTATGACATAGAAAAAGAAGATTTAAAATATGTAGGCACTGTTAATGCACCTTATTTTGGTGGATTTATGAATAACTTTAGCTATAAAGGAATTTCTTTAGGAGTTCAGATTACTTATTATTTTGGTCATGTATTTCGTAATACTGTGTTGCAAAACTATCCTTCTAATAGTGGGGTTTATTATGGAGCAATAGGAAAAGATGAAACTATTGCGGATAGGTGGAGAAAGCCTGGAGATGAGTTAAATACAAACGTTCCCGGATTACAAAATATAAATTATACTAGTTTAAGTAGGTATCAGCAATCAGATATTAATATTTTACCAGCAGATAATATTCGTTTGCAGCAACTATCGCTGGGATACAATATACCTAGCAAATGGTTAAAAAATAATTTTATAAAATCTATAAACTTAAACATCGCTGCCCGAAATATTGGACTTATCTGGACAAAGAATAAACTTGATATTGACCCTATTTATTTGTCCACAAATAATTACAATACGTTGCCACCACAGCGTTCATATACTTTTCAATTAAGTTGTAGTTTCTAAAAAAATCATATGAAAATTTTACAAAAAATAATTTATAGTACCATTCTTATGGTATCCGTAATTGGATGTCGAGATTATGTAGAAGTTGAACCTGTAGGCAATAATCGCGTACTAAAATATACCTCAGACTATCATGGTTTAGTAAATAATTATGAAGTTACTTCCTTTGCCGGTGGTATGTATAGCATATCTTCAGAGGATACTGAATTTACAGAGTCTTTTGCCACTAGCTTATCCAATAATATCTGGAAGAATTCGTATACGTGGCAAGATGAAATATTCAATGATGCTCCAAGTGATACTGATTGGAATTCCCTGTATCTAGCCATATACTATTCAAATGTTGTAATTAATGGTGTTTTAGATAGTGAAAGAGGGTCTGAACAAGAGAAAGAATCAATATTGGCACAAGCATATGTAAATAGAGCTTTTTCTTATTTACAACTGGTTAACATTTATGCTCATCAATACGATCCACAAGGGGATAATAGTGAAAAATCAGTACCTTTATTGTTAACTCCAGATCTTTATAGTTCTCTTGAAAGAAATACCGTAAAGGAAGTTTATGAGCAGATTATTTCTGATTTGCAATATGCGCTTGAGAATAACATTGTAGAAGTACCTGAATTTAATGTATTACCATCTAAGGCTTCTGTTTATGCTTTGCTAGCTAGAACTTATTTGTATATGGGAGATTATGAGCAAAGTTTAAACAATTCACAGAATGCTTTGGCTATACAAAATACACTACTAGATTTGAATTCATTGTCCAGTGGTTTTGAATATCCAGTTCTTATTGAAAATCCTGAAATTATTCTTTCTAAAAAGCTTCTTAATACTTATCAGGGAGCACCATTGTCACAATCATTATTAGCAAGTTTTGATGAGACTGATTTACGTTATTCAATTTATACTGTTGAAGGATCTAATTTTTATCCACCGTTTGACGGAAGAGCCTATGCTATAGGTTACTATAGTGATACCAATGCAATTAACGTAGGTCCATCTGTTCCTGAAATGTATCTAATAGCTGCAGAGAGTGCAGCAAGATTAGGAGATACTGAAACTGCTGTAAACTATTTAAATACTTTACGCAAAAAGCGTTATGTAACGGATTCAGAATATCAATTAACAGCAACTGATGCAGGCAAAGCATTAAATTTAGTATTAGAAGAGCGAAAAAAAGAACTAATCGGTAGAGGTTTCCGTTGGTTTGACCAAAAGCGACTAAATTTAGATTCGGAATTCAGAAAAACTTATACAAGAACCTTTCAAGGGCAAACCTATACTTTAGAGCCTAACAGTGAGGGCTATGTATTCCCAATCTTCGAAAATTATATCGATTTAAACCCAGAATTAGGTAAGTAACCTATAAAATCTATTTATGAAATTAGAAAAAAAATTAAAAGTACTACCAATTATTTTGGTAGTACTATTTTTTAGTTTGTCAACAATTAACTGTAAAGCCCAAACTAATACGGGTAATCAGCAACAGAGTAAAACTATAAATTTAGCAGCTCCAAATAAAACTAAAAAAGATACTCTTTTACCGGGTATTACATTACCGGTAATAGCAGGAAAAACGTTGCACTTTAGATATTTCCCAAAAGGCGATTTAAAAAATAAGCAAAACATCAATGGGCTTGCTTATACCTATCAAGACTTCAAATGGCATATCAAAGATGTTAATATAGAAAAAGATAAAGGAGCGTGGAATTGTAGCTTTAAAATTCCTAAAGATTGTGCATTTTTAGCTTTTAAATTCTATACAAATACCGAAAACGGAATAGTAACCGATACTAATACTGATAATGGATATATGTATACGCCAGTATCTTCTGAATATCGTAGAATGCCTGGTAGTAGTTTAGCATGGGGAACATTCCGTAACAAAAACTTTAATAGTAATTTTGGAAATTATTTTAAAGAATTTTCTGCGTCGAATGAAGCCACTGAGTTTTGGCTTAAAAAGGAAGTGAAGGATAATCCGGGGAATCTACCGAAATTTATAGATACGTATATCAATATCTTAAAAGTTCGAAAACCTGAAAAATTTGCTAAAATTGCTAATAAAATATTAGATAATTTTTTAAATGATTTTAAAGATCTTTCCGAAAGCCAATTAATTACGTTAAAAAATATTTATCAATTTGAGTTGAAGAATACTAAGGTTTCTGATTCTCTTCATCAAGTAATTGCAAATCGTTATCCTAAAGGTATCGAAATGCGATCTCAAGCATTTATGACGGCAAATCAGTTAGGAGATGAGGCGAATAGATTTAATAAGTTAGTTCAGTTTTTAAAAGATTTTCCTAATGATAATTCGGTGCCTAAAAGCCAGTATTTTATCTATAATAAAGTTTATTCAGTTCTTTTTGAACATTTTTTTGTAAAAAAAGAGTTTGATAAAGCAATTGATTTGCTTCCGGCAATGAATTTTGTAAGTATTAACGATAGCTATCATTTTACAGTTTCTAAAGCATATCATTTTAAAAGTGTATCTACAGAAAATCTATTAAAGCTATCGACACCAATGATTGCTGAATTAAGAAAAAAAAATAATGATCTTTCTTATATGTCTGGCTTATATTGGTCTCCTAATCAAGCGACAGAAAATGCAAATAATGAGTTAGATAGAAAATTAAAAGTACATATTAAAATCTTAAATGATTTAGGGAAATATCGAGAAGCATTAGAAGCCTTTAGTACATTATCTACAAATCAACGATATACCGATTCAGATTTAAATGAACTTTACGTAAGTCTTTTGCAGCAGCTTAATAAAGATATAAAACCGGTATTAGAGGAAGCTGCAAAATTTAATGCTTTAACGCCACATCTTACCAAATTGCTGGAAGATGAATATAATAAAGAAGCACATGTTAATTCAGATTTTAATGAATATTTAGCAGCATTAAAATCAGCAAATAAAAATGAACTAACTACTGAAGATTTAATTTTCGTAAAATCACCAAGTTTAGTTTTTGAAGATGCTTCAGGAAATTCAAAAACTATAATGGGTAAAAAAGATCAAATAATCATTTTAGATTTCTGGGCAAATTGGTGCGCTCCTTGTAAAAAATCGTTTCCAGCAATGCATAGATTAAGTGAAAGTTATAGTGAAAACCAAAATGTACAGTTTTACTTTGTAAATACTTCAGAAAATACTTCAAATTATAAAGAGAAGGCTGTGGAGTATTTTAAAAACAATTCATATTCAGATTCACTACTTTTATTTGATATTAAAAGCCAGAATGGACCAAATAATGTTACATTTTCGAAATTTTCAACGCTGTTTAGTTCCAGCGGAATTCCAAGAAAGGTAATAATTAAAAACGGACAAATCCGATATACTTCAGAAGGATACAGTGGAAACCCTAGTGAGCTTACCGATGAAATTAACAATATAATTTATCTTCTTGAAAATGAATAAATTCATGCAAAGAAAAGTTATTATAATTTCTATATTATTGCTTAGTTTACAATCTCTTTTTTCTCAAAAAATGGAGGTAGATAGCACTGCTTACAGAAGTTGGAAACGAATTGAAGATGAAAAAATTTCGGATAATGGTAGTTGGATAGCTTACCGGACTGTTTATCAAGATCCGTTTCTAGAAAATAGCTCTGATTTATCGATTGTTAATACAAATACTAAGAGAGAAAAAAAGTTAAATGGAATTTATGATTTTGAATTTTTAGGAACTGGAGATTGGGTAAAATATACAACACAACAAGAAACATTACTATATAATTTAAAGACTAACGAGAAACGTCCTTGGAAGGTTACAGCATTTACTCAAAATTTACAGAGTACAAATTATTTGTTTTATACGAAATTTAAGCCATCAACTTCAGGAGGAGGTGAAGGTAGCCAAACATTAGTTTTTTATAATTTAAAAACCAATGATAGTATACAGCTTGAAAATATAAAAAACTTCAAATTATTGAAGCAGAATACTATTCTCTATTCTCAAGAAGAAGGAGAAAAAATATATTTAAAGTATGGAAAAATAAAAGAAGAAAGTAAAATTTTCTATCAACAACAAAAAGACAAGTTTGGAAACTTTACACTTGTAAATGATAATGAAGGATCTTTTACTACAAAAAATGATAATGGAGAAGAAATATTATATTATTTTAATCTTAAAGAGGGAATTAAAAAGCCAGTTTTAAATTTTGAAGAAATTTCTATTAATAACCCTGATTATAATATTTCAAGAAATCCATATTCTATAAATAGTAGCGATAAATATATCCAATTACAGCTACAACCAAATTTTAATAAATACGGCAATAGACCCAAAAAAAATAACACGATAGATATTTGGAAATGGGATGAAGGAGCTATGGCAAGGAGACAATGGAAATTAAGGGGTGAAAAAGAGATTCCTAATGATCCTGTTTATTTTTATGATATACTAAATAAAAAAACAATCAAAATTTTAGACGGGGATGCGTATGATAATATTCTAAAACCGTCGCATGTTGGAGGAAATGTTATTTTGTATACCGATGAAAGTTTATATACCAAAGATGTAGACTGGACCTTTGGTCAGCATAACGATATTTACGGGATATCACTAAAAACAAAAGAAAAATTCAAATTAGCAGAAAATACAAAATTAATACCATCTTGGAACGATAATGGGACTTTAGCGGTGTTATTTGATAATAAAACTGGAATCTGGAAAGTTTTAGATGCTCGTTCAGATAAACCTCAGTTTAAAACTATTTCCAAAGAAATACCCTATTCATTGACAGATCTTGATAGTGATATAGGTAATACCAAAAAACCTTATGGAATTGCAGGTTGGTTAAACAATGGAACTACAGTTGTTTTCTATGGTAAATACGATCTTTGGGCAGTACATTTAGAAGGAGAAAAAAAGGGATTGGTTTATTCATTAACTAATGGATACGGCAGAAAACATAAGGTTAGTCTTAGATTACAAGGTGCCGATTATAAACAAAATTTAGATTCCGATAGCTTGTTGTTTAATGGATTTAATCATGAGACTAAATCTAGTGGGGTGTATCGTTTAGTAAAAAATAAAATAGAAGTATTAGCTTTTAATAAAAACTATAACATCAATATAACTAAGGTTGCCGGTAACGGTGATTTTCTTTTCACTAAGCAGAGTTATCGTACATTCCCTAATTTATGGTACGCAAATACAAAATTTAAAAAAGAGAAAAAACTAACCGATGTTAATTCTCTATTGAGAAATTATAAATGGGGAAATGCTAAGCTAATTTCTTGGGAAAATTTTGAAAATAAAAAAAACCAAGGGCTTCTTTACCTACCAGATAATTACGATGAATCTAAAACTTATCCAGTAATTGTTCATTTTTACGAAAAACATAGTTTCGAATTGCATCATTATCTTATGCCAGAATGGAGTTCTAGCAACATCAATATACCAACTTATGTAAGTAAAAATTATATCATTTTTCAGCCAGATGTACATTATGCATATAATAAACCTGGAGAAAGTGCCTACAATTCAGTAGTTAGCGGAGTTGAATATTTAATAAAAAAAGGAATAACCGAAAAAGGCAAAATAGGTATTCAAGGTCACAGTTTTGGAGGCTACGAAACTTCTTATTTAGTAACACATTCTGATATTTTTACCTGTGCTATTGTAGGTTCGGGAGTTTCAAATTTTACAAATAATTATTTAAGCTATCGGAGTAATGGAATAGCTACAATGTTTAAATATGAAGTAGATCAATACAGAATGAAAGGTTCATTATTTGAGTATGAAGAAGATTACATTAAAAATTCTCCTGTATTTAACGTGAAAGATGTTTCTACTCCAATTTTAATTTTTCATAATAAAGAAGATAGAGCAGTGCCATTTGAACAGGGAATGCAGCTGTTTTTTGCACTACGGCGAAATAATAAACCTTCTTGGTTAATAAATTATTCTGAAGAAGGGCATACATTAAGTAAAGAAGTTAATCAAAAGGATTGGACATTACGGATGCAATCATTTTTTGACAAGTATCTAAAAAATAAAACAACTAATTTTTTGAATTAGCTAAACTTCAGCATTTAGTATTTTATTTTTAGACGAAAGCAGCTTTAATTAAGGCTGCTTTTTTATTTTTCCTAATGACATCTTTATTAAACTAAATATTTAGTTATATATTGATAAAAAATTCATCAATGGTAAAATCATCAAAAATTCAATTCATTATTATATTATTACTAGTATTGGCATCTTGCCAGAGTTATCATCCGCTTTCAAAATACAATTCATATAAAGGCAGTACTTTTAAAAACGATCACTTAGGAATTGAGATTGATTTTTTTGGAGATAATATTTTTACTGATTTGCAAGAAGTTCGGAAAAAAAACATTCGGAAATTGCTTAAAAATATTTCCTTTTTACAAACTCAAAATTTGTTTATAGTAGGAGAATCGAACATTGCACCACTTTATAAATTTTATGTATTTGCTAAAGAAAATAATGAATTAGGTAATGAGAAAGTTTCGGGTAATAAGGCTCAACTGGTGAAAGCAGATACAATACAGCAAAGTGTTATTTATAAAAAAGTACTAAAAAATAACACGTATTATGTAATGCTTCAGCCTAAATTACCAAATTCAACATTGAAATCTGTATTAAAAGACGGACAGTCAATAACCAATAAAATTATTCCGCTGTTTACCCCAAAGAGATTTAATTATTCCGATATTTTTTCAGAAAATAAAGAGACTTATAACTATTTAAACTTTCGGGAACAATTAAAGAATGATTCAATTCCGAAAACCAAAGCAAATAATTGGGCTCAACTTCAGTATTTATTAACTGTAAACTCGTTTATGCAAAATAATAAGGAATACGATAGTTTACTAAATAGTTTTGAGCATAACCGTAAACAAAAAATTAATAAAAGATTACAGGATTTATTAGATGTTGAAAAAACAAAGTGGAAAAACGAAAAGTCCATTCAGTTTTTAGCTGAAGAAGCTAAAAAGACTACTGTTTTTATGCTGAATGAAAACCATTGGTATCCAAAACACCGAAAATTGGCGACCAATTTATTACAACCTTTAAAAGAAGCTGGGTATAGCTATTTAGCGATAGAAGCTTTGTATAATGATAATAAAATTAATGAAGATCAAGATTACCTAACTTATTCCTCCGGTTATTATGTTAGAGAACCCTTTTTTGCTCAATTTATTAGAGAAGCTAAAAAATTAGGCTTTACTATTATTAAATACGATGATTTTTCAGCAAAAAATAGAGAAAAAGCACAGGCCGAAAATATTTTAAAAGTATTTAAAAAGAAAAAGAATGCTAAAGTTTTTGTGTATGCGGGTTTAGCACATATTCATGAAAAACTAGTTAAAAATCGAAAAAAGCGAATGGCTTTTTATTTACGGCAACAATCTGGTATAAATCCTTTAACTACAGATCAGACCATACTTGTTGGAGAGTCTGCTGATGCTATTACTTTATTTCCGGCTTCGGTTGTAGTTAAAGATTCAATATCGAATAATAATGTTGATTATTTTATACTGAATAATTATCAAGTTTCTCAAGAAGCATTATTCTCAAATCAAAAATTGAAGAAATATGAGGTAAATTTATCGAATTTTAATACAGAAGTATTGGTATCGGTGTATTTTCAAAATGAATTTGCTGAACATCAGCTGAAGAGTATTCCGGTTTATTCGGTAATTGTAAATGCTGCCGATCAAGATTCTTTTTCTTTTTATTTCCCAAAAGGAAAATACCGATTAGTAATTCATAGTAAAACTAAAAATAATTTATGGCAGGAAAATTTCACAATTGAATAATTTTTAAAAAACCGGGCATCCTATGTTAAAATAAATCTAAGAAAAAAAGAGTCGGATGCCCGGAGCAGAAATCAAACAGTAATTAAAGTTCTAGTTGTTTATCAATTTTGAATAAGCAGCAATATTATAAGCTTGCGGTATAGCTTATTTAGCAATTAATCCTGTTGAACAATAATTTATGATGCTTTTGATTTAATATTTGTATCAATTCTACTTAAAAGCTGCTTCACTTTTTTAATTTTAATCTCTTTTTGTCCAACAGGGAATTCCCATAATATAGTATCACCTTCAGCATATCCTAATAGCGCAAGTCCCATTGGAGCCAAAATTGAAATTTTATTTGTTTTTATATCACTTTTATCAGGGGTAACAATTTGATAGGTTCGTTCAACCTGAAATGGCGTTTTTATGGTTACTGATGCATTTAATCGAACTACATCGCTCGGCATTTCAGAGTGTTCTCGAATATCGGCTTGTTTTAGTTGTTCTAAAAGTTTAGAAATTGATATTTTATATTGTTGGTCCTTATAGTTTTTAGCCCAGCTTATTAATTGCTTAAATAAATACAATTCATTTTCTTCGATTATTAAATTTCCATATTTCATAATTCATGGTTTTAAGGAAAAATTCCTCTTTGTTCATAAGCAGTTTCAATTCTGGAAATAGCAATTAAATAGGCTGCCGAGCGCCAATCTAAATCGCTATTATTAACTTCGTTATGTATATTTTTAAAATTCTCGGTTAATTTTTTTTCTAATTTTTTCAGTACCGTTTTACGGCTCCATAACTCTCCGTTTTTATTCTGAAGCCATTCAAAATAACTAGCAATAACTCCTCCTGAATTGCAATAGATATCTGGAATAATAGTGATTCCGTTTTCTAGTAATATTTCTTCTCCTTCTTGATCTATTGGTCCATTTGCACCTTCTAGAATAAGTGAGGCAGTAATTCTTGGAGCATTTTCTGCTGTTATTTGGTTACCAAGAGCTGCTGGAATTATAATGTCACAATTTATATTGAAAAAATCAGTAGCATCTATATTTACAGCTTCTGGAAAACCTTCAATAGATCCTTTTCTTGGTTTACAATGTTCCGCTAAAGCTTCTATATTTATTCCTTCTTCTTTGTATAAAGAAGCATGAGCATCTTGCACACCAATAAATTTAGCGCCATCTTGAATCATAAAATAAGCAGCCCAATAGCCTACATTTCCAAATCCTTGGACAATGAAGGTTTTACCATCTAATCTTTCACCTTTAGTGTCTAAAAACAATTTAGCAGATATATATACACCAAAACCAGTTGCTCGGTCTCTACCTTCTAACCCTCCAATTCCTATTGGTTTTCCGGTGACAATATGCTTATTTTGAGATCGCTCGGATGAAGGGATGGTAGACATATAAGTATCGGCAATCCAAGCCATAGTTTGGGCATTAGTATTAACATCTGGAGCAGGAATATCGTGATCGGGACCTATATTTTCTCCTAGCGCATAGGTAAACCGTCTAGTTATTCGTTCAAGTTCTGATATAGAGTAGTCTCTCGGATCTATTTCTATACCACCTTTAGCACCACCAAATGGTAAACCGGCTAATGATGTTTTCCATGTCATCCACATAGCAAGTGCTCTAGCAGCATCTACATCTACAGTGTTGTGATATCGTAATCCACCTTTGTAAGGGCCTAAAGCATTATTATGTTGTACGCGATAACCGGTGAAAATTTCAACATTCCCATCGTCCATTTTTACCGGAAAATTTACTGTAATTTCATTATTAGAAATGCATAGAATTTTTCGGATATTTTCATTTAAATGCATTATAGCTGCTGTTTTGTTGAATTGATTCAATACAGTAGCATGCATAGATTGTTTTTTCACTTGAGTTTTCTCCATTGGTATACTATTTAAAATTTTCGCAAAACACCTTACGGTTTTCTTTCCAAGAACAATTATGTCGATGATCACAATTAAAGCAAAGTCCTTTTATGACATCTTGAGGTAATTGAGCAGCAATTATAGGTTGTTTTGTTTTTTCTTCAATTGTATTCATCTCCTTTTATTGGCATTATTAAATAGCCTAAAGTCAAAGGCTATACCCAATATTAGATGTTGAATACAATAAAATTATAAGTAGTTGTAATGAAGTGTTTTACTAGTTAAAACTATTTTTTAAGTTTTAAGGAGGCTTAGGCGAAGTTCCCCAAATGGGTAATCTTGCTCCAATTTAGTCTTTTAGTTTATTACGTAACGTTTTTCGGTCTATCTGAAGAATTTCAGCAGCTTTACTTTTATTTTGATTGGTGTGCGCTAAAACTTGTTTTATATAGTCTTTCTCTGTTTCTAATAGCGATTTTAATGGCGTATTAGTTGTGGAAATTGAATATTTTAAATGTTCGGGTAATTGATCGGTTGTAATTTCATTATCACTTAAAATAATTGCTCTTTGAATAATATTCTCTAATTCCCTAACATTTCCGGGCCAATTGTAACGTTGTAATAAATCGGTTGCTTTTTCAGTAAGTTTAACTCGCTTTCCGTATTCTGAACCATATTTTCGAAGAAAATTTTCAGCTAATAGCGGAATATCTGATTTATGATCTCTAAGTGAAGGTGTTTCTATATTAACCACATTTAGTCGATAATATAAATCTTCTCTAAACTTTCCGCTTTTTACCATTTTGTATAAATTGCTGTTTGTGGCGGCAACAATTCTAACTTCAATTTTTTCTGATTTTTGTTCACCAACTCGACGGACTTCTTTTTCTTGTAATACTCGTAAAAGTCGAGTTTGTACGTTTAAAGGTGCATTTCCTATTTCATCTAAAAAAATAGTACCGCCTGCTGCTGCTTGAAAGAAACCTTGACGATTTTCGTTAGCGCCTGTAAAAGCGCCTTTTTTGTAACCAAAAAGTTCAGATTCTAATAAATCCTCAGGAATTCCACCACAGTTTACTGCTATAAAAGGTTGTGCAGCGAACGAACCTTTATAATGTATTGCTCGGGCAATTAATTCTTTTCCTGTTCCACTTTCTCCTTGTATTAAAACGGTAGCTCGGTTATTTTTAACACGCTCAATTAAATCGATTAGTTTTTCCATAGGTTCAGAATTACCTATGATACCTGCGTAAGAAATACTTTCGGTGCGTTTAGCTTGTGTTTTCGATTGTTGAAGTGACGAGGGAAGTGATTTGGTAATAGCTTTTTTAAGTTCTTCTTTAGTAAAAGGTTTGGTTAAATAATCTAAAGCACCTGATTTCATAGCTTGTAGTGCACCATCTAAAGAAGGAAATCCGGTAATTACTAATTTCGGTAATTTAGGGTAATGATCTTTTACATATTTTAGAAGTTCAATACCATTAACTTCAGGCATTTTTAAATCAGTAATCAGTAAATTAATACTGCTATATTTTAAAATACTGATAGCTTCTACAACGCTAGCAGCTTTATAAGCATGGAAGTTTTGTTCTTGAAGCTGACGTTGGATAAGCTCCAGCATATCATAATCATCATCAACAATTAAAATGTTTGCTTTTTTATAAGCCATAGCAATAGTTTACAACGGTATTATTATTTGGAAAATACTTCCTTTAGGATTATTATCAAATATACAAATTTCACCCTGGTGTGCTTTAATAATTCCGTGTACTACACTTAATCCTAAGCCGGAACCTTCACCAACAGGTTTGGTGCTAAAAAAGGGATTGAATATTTTTTTCTTTAATTCTTGCGGAATACCGGGACCTTCATCGTAAACTTCCATTATCATTTCTTGATGATTGGTTTTTACGATAATTTCAATTTTTGTGTTGGGCTCTGAAACATAGATGGCATTAATTACAAGGTTAAAAATGACTTGTGTGAACTGAACCATATCTATGGGAAGCTTAAGTTCAGGATTATCAATTATAAATTCACAATCTATTTGTGCTTTTTTAAGGTTTGGAGCTAATAAAGCTAAGGCCTGATCGATAATAGGTTTAACTGAAACTAAAGCTCTGTTATGCGGCATTTCGCAAGCAAAAAACATCAATTTTTTTACTATTTCTCGAGAATAGATACTAGCCTTAATAATTTTTTCAATATCATCTTTAGTCTGGTTTTCTTGGCTGCTGGACTGAATTAATTCGGCAAAACCTAGAATATTGCCTAGCGGAGTATTTAATTCATGAGCAATACCGGCAGTTATTTCCCCTAAAACCGATAATCGATGATTTGATTCTGCTTTTTTTCGTAGTAATTCTTCACGATTTTTTATGGCTTGTCGTTCTAGAAAATCGCTAATTTCTATAGCTATTTGATCTAATAATTGTTGTTCTTCTACTAAGAAATCGGATTGCTTAAATTCTTCAGCATTATAAAATACGCTTATCGTTCCGGTATTACCATTACTATCGTTTATAAAGCTTTGTTGTTCAATTTTAGAAGAAGGAATAGGAGAGGTGAGTAGCGATATAGTATTGAATTGTAACTGAACAATGGCAGATTCCGGATGGCGCCATGCTTTTTTTGTAATTTGGCAAACTTCACTTAGCGCTTCTTTAATATTTCCGGTTTGTTTTCGGAATACGTTTGAAATACTGTATAAGCACGAAAGTTCTTTTACCCGTTCTTTTAATCGATCTTCTAGTGAAAAATCTGTATTCATCTTAGGAATTTAAATGATGATAGTAAACCTACCAAAATCAGGCAATTTTTAATATTAAATATTTATAATTAAAAATATTATTTTAAACAATTAAAAATCAATATATTATAATGTAGTTTCTCATGTTAATTATCGAGTAAATATTGTTCAGTGGGGCAATTTTCTCCACTTTATAAGTAATTCAATTTAATTAATAAATATTTAAATATTTGATTTTCAGTATTTTTTGATTTTCCTGTTTACTTTCAATTTATGTAGGAATAGCTTTTGAGTGGTATATTCTAAATGATCAGTAAAAAAATCAATTTAGTGTATAACTAATCAAAAATAATCATTGAAAACTACATTTTTTCAGCATGTGTATTCGTACCGTCAATTATGTTTAAAAAAGGACATGCGAGAGATAGCACTTTGGGGTGAAATATTAGAAATGATTAATGAAGAAATTGGCTATTTATTACAAACCGAAAAGAAGCTGATTAATAATTATGAGTTGGGAATTAAAATTCAGGATTTACGCAGAAAAATTATTCTTTGTAGTGCTTCTTTATGTAGGTATGAGCAAAATCTGAAAAATGAATTAGAGTATGGAAAGAATAAGTACGATGAGTCTAATATTGTATTGCATGAACAGCATCGTGAAAAATACTTTTCTCTAATTCAGTATTATCAACAATTAAAAAACAAATTATATAAATACCTAACCTAATATAAAACAATTAAAATTAGATATTTTGGAACGGAGAAAATACGTATTGATAGTACTTTTAATAGCATTGCTTTCTATTACTATACTTAGTTGGTTGGTACCGGCACCTATTTTCGAATAAAATATAATCGATAGAATAGTTTTTTGCTTTTCACATTAAATTAATCGAGAATGATGGATATTGTACTATTCTTATTTTCTAAATGATATTGGTATCCCTCAATAGTTATTGTTTTGAACTGTCCTTCAATTTTATCTCCTTGAATTATTTCGAATTTATCACCTTTTTTAGGCTGTAAACTTTTATCGAAGGTTATATTGAGTTTGCCATTATCTAAAATTACTTTTTCACAGGTAAGTATAATTTCTTTATTTGCTTTAATAGCTAATGAAATTTCACCTTTTAATTTTAAAGTATTTTTTATAGTTAAAGGAGCTTTAACGTCAAGCTTTCCATTTTTATTTACTGTTACTTGACCAATACCTAAAGCTGTTTTTGATGTAGTAGCTATTGTACCTTCATTGATAACGGTATTTCCCTGGTACGAATTATTACCGGTTAGAATAAGTTTACCTGTGCCACTTTTTACTAAACCACCTTTTCCAGATATATTATTTTTCCAAGAATCCTTTGCATTAAAACGACCTAAAGAAGCATCCATGTTCACATGCACATCTTCAACAAAAGCTCCATAACCATCGGCAGCCGCTACTAAATCTATTCTACCCCAGCCATTTGTTTTATCGGTTATTTTGTAACCTGAGGGAATTTCTGTTGTATATAAAACCGCTCTTCTTTGTTGATTATCTAAATAGGGAAAACGAGATTTTAAGATGGCTTCAGCTCCTTTGGGTACAATTGGCTCGTCATCTATTTTGGTAGAATCTTTTGGAAAACCGTAGGTTAATCGATATCTAAAAATTTGTTTTAAAGAATCTATATTATCATAAATGTTATTATTGAAAACAGATACATTTATGTTTTCATTTGCACTATAACCAGTAGGATTAGTAATTTTTTGGTGAGCATAATCGTATAAATCTATATCCAAACTATCTGCTTTGGCTTTAAAAAATGTATAACTCGTTTCTACCGCTAATTCTGCATAATTAGCAATTTCTGAATTATTTAAAGCGGCGCAAGCAGTTGCTAGCGCCATTGTTTTTCCTCCAATAACATCTACCGGAGAATGCATTCCAGCAATAATTCTATCTTCTCCTAACTGAGAGCCTCTATAAACTAATTCTTGAAATCTTTCTGGAAAAGCATAGGCGTAAGCTAAGGAAATTAAAGCAGCTGCGTTTGTATGCCCGCTAGGGTAACCATTATCCCTTCTTATATTTTCGGTGGTATTTGTATATAAGTCTTTATCGGTGGGATTTTCATCATTATAAATGTATTTATGATTTTTACGGGAGCTCATTAAACCCGGTACTACTTGGACTTCACTTTCATAAATATCATAAATTTTTAATTCCTTTTTGCCAGCATAATTAGTAACTTCATAAGTAGGGTTATGCGAAACACTATCGTAAGTAGTTCCTTTAAATTTTACCTCTCCATTTTTATTCATACGCCAAGGTCTGGGAGTAGAATATAAATATTTTGGAGCACTGGTACTAGAACATGTATTTTGAAAACTTCGAGCTAGTTTAACAACAGCTCCTAATGGACTATTTTCAAAACCCGCATATTTTTGATCATTATTATACTCACTTTGATAGAGTGAGTCTTTTAAAACTTGTAGTTTCGTTATCGGTGGTAAATCGACATATGCACCTGAATTTTTTATATAAACTTCAGTTAAAGGACCAAAGCCATCAGTTACACTGTAAAATTTTGAACGGACATCATCTAGAAAGGCTAAAATGGTTTCATCTTCTGTTCTATTCTGAGTAACCTTCATCACGTATTGTATGTTCTTTTTCCAAACTACCGAATCTTTAATAGGATTTCCGTCTATATAATTATTTAGGTTTGGACCATTAGCTAACGATTTTTTTTGATAAGTATCTGTAGTTCCTTGCCATATATCATTTATTCCTCTTAGAATATAAACAGAAGGATTTTCTTCAATACTTCTTTTCTTTACATCATCGCAGTTATTTGAGATATTATCGATTAGCGGGAGGGGATAATTTACGTTGGGTGTAGCTACTATAAATTCATTATCACTATTTTTAGTATGCTTTTTTTGTTCTTGATTTTTACAACTGAATAAACTTAAAAAGAGGCTAAAACCAGTTCCTATTAATTTAATTTTATAGTATCCCATTAGTAATTTATCTATTTTTTGAAAAAATAAGTTGCTTATTAGTTTATTGCGCAACAATACTATATTTATAGATAAACTCCTTTAACAGAATTTAAAATATAGCTCTTGTATATTAAATATAGATTACTAAAATTAGGCTTGAAATTTTATATTCTTGATTTTCTAGATCATTTTGTATTCTATTTCTTTAAGTGTTCCACCATTACTATCTTTTGCTGAACAGGAGGTCAATGCAACAATTAAATCCATTTCAGCTTTAAAAAGTATATAATTTTCAGTGGAATTTAAAGGAGCTTCTACGCTTAATTTTCCTTTATCATATTTCTAATTTTAACCAAAACTAGAGATGTTTACTTGAGTCTTAAAAATTGATTAAGAGTATTTTAGTATACTATTTAATCTGTTTTTAAGAAGAAATAATGTTTACTGATCACAATAATTAATAGTGATAATATTGAGTTTTAGTTTAATTTTTAAAACATTTTAGAAATTCTATTGAATTCATTAAATGAAATACAATTTAGATTTTATTAACCCGTAAATAGATTTCGTGCTTTTACTTTTATAAAAAATTGAATCATGAAAGATCCACAAACAAAATATCCGCAACCTTCATTCGATACAAAATTGCAAGAAGAACCGGGAATTGAATCTAAAATGAATCCGTTACCCGACTATGGAGAAAATACCTATAAAGGATCAGATAAATTAAAAGACAAAGTAGTTATTATTACCGGTGGTGATTCTGGAATAGGAAGAGCAGTAGCCTATGCTTTTGCTATAGAAGGTGCAAAAGTAGTAATTTCTTATCTTAATGAACATAAAGACGCAGAAGAAATGGCTGAAGTTATCAGAAGTAAAAAAGGAAAGGTCTTCTCAATAGATGGGGACATTCGAGAAGAAAAACATTGTCAGCAAATTATAGATAAAACTATTGAAGAATATGGTCAAGTTGATGTAATTGTTAACAATGCCGCTTTCCAAATGGCTAGAGAAAGTATTCAAGATATTTCTGCAGAAGAATGGGATAAAACATTCAAAACCAATATTTATGCGCCATTTTATTTGTGTAAAGCAGCTGAAAAACATTTAGCACCCGGAAGCAGTATTATTAATACTACCTCGGTAAATGCATATGCGCCAAGTGATAACTTAGTGCCTTATGCAGCAACTAAAGGAGCTATTAAAAACTTTACTGCAAGTATGGCACAATTATGGGCAGAAAAAGGTATATGGGTAAATGCTGTAGCGTCTGGACCTATTTGGACACCGCTAATCCCAGCAACTATGTCGGCCGAAAAAGTTAAAAATTTTGGAAAGAAAACGCCATTTGGTAGACCCGGACAACCTGCAGAGCTAGCTCCGGCTTATGTAATGCTTGCTTGTGAAGATAGCAGTTATAAATCTGGTGCAACTATAGAAATTACAGGTGGCCGTTATACATTATAAAACTATTTATTAGTTGAATTATAAAAAAGTGTCTTGAATTAATTTAAGACGCTTTTTGTATAAAATAGAATTTAGATTATCTATTAATTGTGCGTTGAGTTTAGGAATTTAAAATAAACTCCATCAATTTGTCAATAGCTTTTTGTGAATCTTTTTTCCAAAAACTATAATGTAGCGGTAAAATCTTAATCCCTGTTCTTCCTTAGGTTTTGTAGCGTTCTAAACTAAAACTTCTCGATATTTTCCTGGGTAACCAATTAAATCAATAAAATAATTTTTCCCTTGGTGTGTAACTAAAATATCCAATAAGCTTCCTGCTACGGGATAACCACAAGTTATATTTTTTAAGCCAATGAAATTTTGATTCGAAATACGTTCAGAAAGTAAATAAAGAAACTCATCTTTATCTATAAGCCCTTCTTTTAGTTGTAATAAGCTAAGAGCAGACTTGTTAATCTCGAAATTTTTATGTTCTATTTTCAAGAATTTATCTTCGTCTAAAGTTTCTATGCTAGCAGGAAAGAGTAGAAGAGGAGTGGAAATATGATTATCTTTACTTAACAGGTTTTCGTTTTTACCTAAAATAAAAAAGCAACTATAAAATAGTTTTTTCTCTAAATTATAGAGTGTCATCTCTTTCTCTAAAGCCAAAACCTTTTTTATTGGTATATGGTATTAAGGGTAAATTTTTGTTAAGTAGTTCTTCTTTTTTTTACAAACCATTTATAGGCATATTTGGAAGAAAAAATATTTTTTATGGTAAACTCTTTATAATCTAATTGGTAGCAGTCTCTAAAGTAATTGAAGAGATCTTGTGGATTAAATTTCACGGGTATAATTTAAAAAGATGAAGATACAAATCTCAATTAAAGAATATATGTTATGAAAGTAAAAATACTAACACAGGTAATGTTTAGTAAATGATAGCTGTAACTAATTGAGAATAACTATAAAAGTACTTAGCTGTTGTTATTTACAAATAAAATAACGATTTTTGCAGCGTGAAACAGTTTATATACATCGTATCCTTTTTAATGCTTGCGAAGCCAATCATTCCTGTATTGGAATATGTGGTCTTTTACGATTATATTAAAACGGAGCTTTGTGTTAATAGAGACAAACCTGAGCTTGCCTGTAATGGTAAGTGTTATTTGATGAGGCAGCTCTCTAAAGCTTCCGATGATGAAAAAGAAAAAAAACATTTTTCTACTGAAACAAGCTTGGTGTTCTTTCAGAAAATTGAAGATGATTTTGGTATTCAATCTTTCACCTATACTTTAAAGCCAAAAATAAATTCAGAATACAGCGACATCTATTCTTATTTAGAGAAAGATTCTATTTTTAGACCTCCCATTGTATAACAACTAACATGTTTTTAGAGCTTAGTTTTAGAGGGATATTATATTTAATATCTCCATAAACTATTGTGAATTTTTGTTCATACTACTAACATTTAGTTTCCTCTCATTCAGCAAAAACCCTTATAAAACGCGATGTGTTATTTTTTGAAATGATATGGTGTTTTATGGGTAACACTTTTTGCTGCCTTTCATGTACTTATCCATTTAATATTCATATTCAATAAAAATGAAGCGTAATATTTTTTGGTTAGCTGCAATGTTATTTGCAGTAACCCTGTCATGCACTATTGACAAAACCGATTATGAAGCAGAATTAAGAACAACAGTTACTGAAGACTATATTTTTGAGGAGGCACTTTCCTTTAATACTGGAGATTATAAAATTAGTGTTGAATCTTTAAACGGAACCTTTAATAAGGGATACAATGAAATTCATTTACAGCTTACAGATGCTGAAACCGATGAACATGTAACTAGTACAGAAGTTACGTTATTGCCTATTCTTACAAGTGATGATGTAGCAATTTCTTGTCCACATAGTTATGATTTAGTTTATGACGAGATAGAAAATGCGTATGTAGGTTATGCTGTATTTACTAAGGAAAGCACTTCTCTAGCGAATTGGAAATTATATTTCAGTTTTACAGAGAATAATCAAATTCATCAAACAGATCAACTGATTTCTGTTGAAGAACAACTGAATAAAAACCTGAATATGACAAGTTTTACAGGTGCAGATAATCAGGAATATGTTATTGCTTTAATAGCTCCTAGAGAACCAAAAGTTGCAGAAAATGATTTGATTGCCGGTATTTATAAATACAATGAACCAACAACACCTGCGGGAGATTTTCCTGATCCGTTACAATTTTCATATTCAGCAGTTGAAGGTTATACCTTGTTGCTAGATCCCAGAATGCCAGAACCTTCTATGGGTAATCATTCTACTCCAAACAATCAAGACTTGACTCAAGGGAGTGATGGCTTGTATCACGGGGTGGTTAATTATACCATGACTGGTGCTTGGACTTTAAATTTTATTATGCTGAATAGCGAAGGTGAAGTTGTAAGAGGAACCGAAGTTTCTACAGCTTTTACTCCTGGAATAGAAGGTGAAAAAGGTGAATTATATATTGATACTTTATTTTAAAATGAAGGAGCAACTCACTTTAATATGTCTATTCATAGGGCTTCTAGCAAATGCTCAAGATACCCCTAAAGAGAAAGACAGTATCCCGGTTTTATTGGGTGAAGTACACTTAATAAAAATACTGAAAAAGCAGTTAGAAACAGAAATGAAAATGTCGGTTTCTGTAGATGAATATTTAGCCTCATCAGACAATATCAGTTTTATAAAACGAGGCGCTTATGCTTGGGAGCCTTTGCTTAATAATATGAATACAGAACGTTCAATTATAACTATTGACGGTATGCATATTTTTGGTGCTTGCACCGATAAGATGGATCCGGTAACCTCGTATGTAGAAAGTAATAATCTGTCTAAGATAGATGTGAAATCAGGACAATCTGGTGGACAATCTGGTGCAACTGTTGCCGGAAGTATAGATTTAAAAAGAAAAAGTACTCCTTTTGGACTTGCTAAAAAATGGAATGGAAACTATCAGTCCGGCTTTGAATTTAATAATAAACAATTTTTTAACCTTGGGAATGTAGCTTATTCTAGCGATAAGTTAGTAGCAGAAGGAAGCATCTCTTATCGAAAAGCAGAAAATTATTCAGATGGTAATAACAATGAAGTTAATCATTCTCAATTTAAAAAGTTTAATACTTCATTAGGACTGGCCTACAAAACCAGTGAGCTATCATCGTTAAAAGTAGATGCCATATTCGATATGGCAAAAGATGTAGGTTACCCTGCGCTGCCTATGGATTTATCCCTTTCTAGAGCTATTATTACCTCAGCATCTTATAAGCAGCTTTTTGAGGAAGGTATGCTCAGGGTTTGGGATACCAAGGTCTATTTTAATGCAGTAGAGCATAATATGGATGATACTACCCGACCAGAAAATTTAGTGCATATGGATATGCCAGGTTGGAGTACTACTTATGGTTTGGTTTCAAAAGTAAATTTGCATAAAGCAAATTATTCTTTAGAAGCACAGCTAAATGCATACAATAATTTATCGATTGCAGAAATGCGTATGTATCCACAAGACCGAAGTGAGAGGACCATGTTTGCCTATAGCTGGCCATGGGTGACCACACGTTATGCAGGACTTTCTTTAAATAATCGATGGGATATTTCTGAAAAGAGCAGTTTAAACTTTGGAGGTTCTTTAGGGGTCAATTACAATCATTCTAAATATGTAGATTTTAACTGGATTTTTCATCCAGGTGCTCCCCAAGAAAAAACAAGGTTTTTACCTAGTCTTTATGGGGGATACACCTTAAATCTTAATCAATTTAATTTCTCGTTAGGTGGTGGTTATGGGCAAAGAGCTCCATCTGTTTCTGAGGGATATGGGTATTATATCTATAATAGCTTTGACCGGTATGATTATATAGGGAATCCTAATTTAGAAAACGAAACGTCTTATGAGTTAAATGCAAGTGCAGGTTTTAAAAATAAGAAAATGAGTCTTCAGGCGAAGGTCAATTATTTCTATATCCGCAATTACATTATTGGTCGTGTATTGAGCATGGGAAGCCCTATGAATTACCAATCAATAGGGGTAAAAGGTTATACTTCCTTAGACTATGCCACTTTATTCAACTTTTCTATAAATGCAGATTATAGCATTTTGAAAGATTTACATTGGAGTGGAACACTTACTTATGCACGAGCTCAAGATGATAATGATGGTAATTTACCATTTATCCGTCCATTGAGTTACCAGACTTCTCTTCATTATTCATATCAGAAGTTTGAATTTCAGACTTCTGTTAATGGCGATTTTGAACAAATTAATTATAGTCCGGAATACGGAGAAGATCAAACCCCATCATACAGCATTTGGAACCTTTCAGCAAATTATACGTTTCATATCAACAACTATAAAGCAGTTGTTGAGGTAGGTGCCGAAAATATATTCAACGAATATTATAGCACTTATGCCGATTGGGGAAATATCCCCAGAATGGGGCGTAATGTTTTTACGTCTTTAAAATTCAAATTTTAATTCAAATTAATCTTTAACAAATAAATTTTTACAAATGAAACTATCAAAAAAACCACTTTTATTATTAGCTATTTCATTAGCGTTTATGTCTTGTAGCAGTGATGATGACATGCCTGTTGCAAACAATGTACAATTAGAGTTTAATAACACCTTTGGTGATGAGACGATTGTACTTGGAGATGCAACTTCCACAGCTGCAACGGTAAATACTTCTGCAGAAGGACAAGTACACCATTTTTCTGAATTGAAATATGTAATTAGTAACATTCGATTGATAAAAGAAGATGGTACAGAATTTCCATACCATGTGAACGATTTGGATAAAGGAGCTACGGTTGTAAATCATGCAAAACCTGAAACCACTACTTACGAGCTAACTGATATTCCTACCACTGAGTACACACAAATTAAATTTGGATTAGGAGTACGTAGTGATATTAATACGTTAGATGAAACAAGATTCCCAAAATTTTATGCTACCGCAGGAGCAAACGATACTGAAATGATGTGGGAATGGGGTACCGGTTACCGTTTTACAAAAATTGAAGGCTTTTATGACACTGATAATAAAGAAATGTCGATTCATACCGGGAGTACAGTAGAAGGAGAAGAAGGTAATTATACGCAAGGGGTTGATGCCTATAGAGATATTACATTAGATCTTCCTACCAACGCAGTTGTAGGTAATAGTGCGCCTACAATTACTATTAAAGCAGATTTTAACAAATTATTGAGCGGAAATTCCAATACTATTACACTATCAACAGGAACAGGTATGGGGGATAATGCAACTCCTAACATTCATACCGCTAATAGTATGGTGCAATTTGTCGATAACCTTGGTGGTAATGGAGAAACTGATACGAAAGGAATGTTCTCAATTATTTCAGTACAAAACTAAACTTTTTAGTCGCCTAATTTTAATTAGGCGGCTTTTATTTTTAATTGATCATAAAATGAATAAAGTACTAGTAATTATTTTATTGGGATTTTTTTTAATAGGCTGTAGTAATGATGATGTATCGTCTATTTATTATGAAAATCCAGAAGTAGGATTAACTATTCCGCCAGAATTTCCTGAATTGAATTCTTCGGTTGATACCAATATGCCTACAAAATATGGGGTTGAATTGGGTGAAAAGCTATTTCACGAAAAACGATTAAGTACAGATAACTCTATTTCTTGTGCCAGCTGTCATATTCAAGAACATGCTTTTGCAGATACACATAGTCAGGCAATTGGAGTTGAGGGTCGTGTTGGGATACGAAATACACCACCAATTCAAAACCTTGCTTTTATGAAGTTTTATGGCTGGGATGGAAGTAAACTTCAGTTAGAAAATCAACCCTTAGTTCCTATTATTACCCATGAGGAAATGGATTCATCTATTTTAGAAGTGATTAGTAAAATTGAAGAGGAAAAAGATTATAAAGAACTATTTCTAAAAGCTTTCGGAGATGAAGAAGTTACCCCAGATAGAATATACAAGAGTATTGTACAATTTGAATATACACTAATCTCTAATAATAGTAAATATGATCAAATTCAACGAAATGAAGGAGTAAGGTTTACTGAAAATGAAGCCCTAGGCTATCAGGTTTTTCAAGAAAAATGCGTGAGTTGTCATAGTACCGCACTATTCACCGACCAAAGTTTTAGAAATATTGGTTTTCCTATAAATAACGATTCAAATGAAGCAGGAAGAGCTAGAGTAACCGGAATAGAAACTGATTATATGAGTTTTCGAGTGCCGACTTTAAGAAATATAGAATATACGGCACCTTACGGAAGTTTTGGTCAGTTTGCTACTTTAAAAGATATTTTAGATTATTTAGATTCAGGAGTTATATATGCTGATAATTTAGATCCTATTTTAAAAGATAATAACAATAGTATACCGCTTTCAGAAGAAGAAAAAGAACAGCTTATAGCATTTATGAAAACCTTAAGCGATCCAGATTTTGTGACTGATTAATTACTATTCTTTAATTGAAAGAGTTTATTTGAAATTTATTTTTACTATTAGGTAGACTTATTTTAAAAGTTGTGCCTTGGTCAATTTTACTGGTTACTTCAATAGTACCATTCATAGATTCAATTTGATTTTTGGTAATAAACAAACCAATTCCGCGAGAATCTTTATGGTTATGAAAGGTCTGATACATTTTGAATAATTTATGTCCGTACGATTCCATGTCGATACCTAAACCATTATCCTTAAATTCAATAACGGTATAGTTTCCATTTTTTTTAGTGGAAATTTCTAAATAACTATTTCGGTTTGGAGCACTATATTTTATACCATTAGTTATAAAATTAAGAATAATACTTTCTAAGTAGGCACGTACTCCTAAAACATAAATTTCAGGATCTGTATTTACAATGATATCGACTTCGTTTTTCTTTGCTAAAGGATATACACTTTCTACGTTTTTTTGAATTAATGGAACAATATTAATATGCTTGAAATCCTTAGAATCGGATAAATTTACTTCAACAATTTCGTTTAAATCTTGTATTGTAGTTTCTAAATTTAAGGAAGATTGTTTTAAGTGTTTAAAGGCTTCTTGCTCATGTAAAGATTCATTTTCTTCTTTTAAAATTTGTATGAGCATATCTATCGCTCCTGAATGAGATCGCAGGTTATGAGAAACAATATGAGCAAAGTTCTTTAAACGTTCGTTTTGACTGTTTTTAATAGTTAATAAGCTTTGGATTTTTTCTAAATGCTCTGCTCTTTCTATTTCTTCTTTTTTCTGTTCAGAAATATCTTCTATAAAACTCCAAATTTTCTTATTTCCATCGGTATCTTCAGTTAAAATGCCTCTAAGAAGAACAGGATATTTTTTTCCATTCTTATTAATATATTCTTTTTCATAGGGGCCATAAGTACCTTTTGAATTTAACGATTCTAGCTGTATAGCTTCTTGGTTTTCATATTTTCTTGGTGTTACTTCCCAATAACTTAATTCTAAAAACTCTTCTCTTGTATAACCTATAGATTCTAGTAATTTATTGTTTACTTCTAAAAAATCTCCAGTTTCAAAATCATTTAAGGCGATTCCCATTGGCGATAATTCATAAAGAGATTGCAAAAGTTTTTGCCGATATAATATTTCAGATTCTTTGTTTTTTTGTGCTGTTATATCTTGTAGCATTCCATAAATATGGGTGGGTTCCCTGTTATTCAAATTAAATTGAGCACGAGCACTTATCCATATATATTTATTGTTTTTATTTAGTAAACGGAATTGGTGTATAAATCGTTTTTTAGAATTGTAATACCTGCTAATTTTATTTTTTAAACTAGATAGATCTTCCGGATGAATCAAGTTTTCCCAAGTGCTCAAATTATAGTAGTCATTCTCTGTGTTAGAAAAACCTGTTATTTTCCACCATTCTTCATTAAATATAAGAGAATTCCCTTTTAAATTAAATTCGAACGTTCCGGTATTTGTGCTATTTACAATGTATTTAAATCTTTTATTAAGTTCAGAAAGTTCTGCATTGGTATTTTTTAAAATCTCAGATTTTTTCTTTAATTCTAACAAATTCATAACCTGCTTAGCTAGCATGCTTAATTTATTCTTTTGCTCTTCATTTAGCTGCTTTGGTTTTCCATCTATAGCACATATAGTTCCTAATGCAAATCCTTGATTATTAATTAAGGGATAGCCTGAATAAAATATAATAGGATTTTCTCCAGTAACAAAAGGGTTATCTTTAAAACGTTCATCTTTTCTAGTATCAGGCACAACGGTAGCTTCTTCTTTATTATTTATAGTGTGTGCGCAAAAGGCAAATTCTCTAGGAAATTCTCTAACTTCTAACTCAATTCCAAAAGAAGATTGAATATATTGCTTATCGCTGCCAATAATTGTAACTAGTGCGCTATCTGTTTTACATATTTCAGCCACCATTGCACTCAAAAAATCAAGATCACTATCTTCTAATGAATATTTTTTATAGGTAAGAGCTTCTTCAGATCTTTTTAAGTCATTTTCAGGTATTGGAGGATTTTTCATAAAAAATTTTCCTTTTGAAGTTTTAGCTAAATAGAAGAATTCTTTTTAAATATACTAAACTTTAAGTATTCTTTTGATTTTTTAATTTATTTAAAGCAATATTTTAAAAAAAAATATGTATGCAAGTATGTTTTTATGAAAAGGATAAAGTGTGATCTGCTATTGTTATTAATAAATAGGTGGTGTGAAAATCTTCAAAATAAATAAGAACTGTCCTTCTTGTGGTTTTAAATTTGAAAAAAAAACCGGCTTTTTTTATGGTGAGATGTATGTTAGTTATGCTTTAACTGTGGCTTAAGGTTTTGCTTGGTTTATCATAGGGTATTTTCTATTAAGCTTTTCGCTAATGACAAATTATTTAATTATTGCAGGTATAACTATATTATTAAGTAAGTTCAATTTTAAACTATCAAGAACAATTTGGATTTATATTTTTTATAAACAGAATTAAAATTAGCCTGTTTAAATAACCTTGAAGTCAATGAACGTGGAGTTACTACCTTTACTCGGACATAAAATTTAAGACTATTTGTTAGCAAACAAATACCTTAGAAACATGAAAAAACGATATTAAGTCCCGAAAAGCAGTTCGCTTAAGTTACCAGCGAGATAACAGGCCTAGAAAATCATTACTCATAAATCTCCTAAAAAACTTTTAAACTAAATACCGGATAAGTTTTTATAAATTAGACTTAACCAAAATGGCTACAATTGTGGGATTAGAAACTTGAATGCGCCTTTTTTACCCATGTTTTGGTAGACTTTTTTATCGTAAAGTAAATTGCTAAAAGCGAAACAAAAAGAAATACGAAGTCTAAGGCATTAAAAACCAATTTTCTGATCAATGACTTCGTAGATTGAGGTGTTTTTATTAATACAATATAGTTGCAAAAACACTGATAGTTTTGGATCTAACACCATCAAATCACCTTTTTTCTTTGGTCGAAGTATGATTTTTATTCCAGTTTTGTTAAGATCCAAAGCTTATACTAATACCAGAAAATAATTGTGATTAAATTATTATAACGCTACAAAGTTGCTTTAAAGTAATTAGTGTATATTTGCCCGCTTATAAAGAATAGGCTATTTCAAATGTATTTTATCTTCACCGGCTTCGCTACTAGTATCAATTTTGAGCAAAATATATGAACTTCATTCAGGTTGATCAGCATATTTTTATGAACTATTGCTATGGAAACCATCATGAAAATGAATATGCAAGGTTCTAAGATTGAAACTCCTTTAGGAATTTACGATATCATTTCTTTAACTATTGGAATGGTCATTGGCGTTAGTATTTTTAAAACACCTGCCCTGGTAGCTCATAGTGTAGCTTCTGGAATTGATATGTTAGTAATCTGGGAGGTGGGCGCTTTAATTTCAATGGCAGGAGGTTTGTGCTACGCTGAACTCTCTTCAACTTATCCTAGCGACGGAGGAGACTATTTCTTCCTAAAAAAGGCTTTTGGAAGGGATTTTGCATTTGTTTATGCCTGGAGTAGGATTAGCGTGATACAAACAGGATCAATAGCATTACTTGCATTTTTGTTAGGAATTGCAATAATTATAATATTAGGTTTATTTTATCTGCCCTCTTTTAAAGCTCAATACTTAGTTCACCAAAAGACTGATATTGATACGAATTGGGGATATTGTTTAATTTTAGTTTTATTGACATTCGGGGGCTGGAATGAAGCAGCTTATTTGTTTGGAGTTGTAAGTAAGAAAAAAAGAAAATTTGTACTAGCTTTTATTTTTAGCCTTATGAGTATTGCAGTACTTTATCTCCTTGTAAACTTATCCTTTTTGAGGGGGCTTGGTTTGGCGAATATGGGCGCCTCTAAAAGTGTTGCCGTAGACCTGGCAGTCCTGGCATTCGATTCAATAGGGTTATGGGCTATAGTTATTATTGTTACTATTGCAACGATAACTTCAACGAACGCCACAATTTTCACCGGCGCTAAATCTCTAGGATCATTTAAGAAGGATCTAGAAATATCTTTTTTACTAACGAGGCCTAAATCTAAGATCCAGAAGTCCACTCAATCCTATTATTTACAGGCAGTATTAGCTCTTTTACTCGTATTTTTGGGGCAATATTCCAGAAATGGTTTTGAGACAATGATAGATTATACTGCTCCGATATTTTGGTTTTTTCTTTTTATGACTGGGCTATCACTCATTATACTAAGAATTAAGGAACCAAAAGTAGCGCGACCATTTTCGGTTCCTTTATATCCTATTTTACCATTTTTATTTTGCTGCTCAAGTTTGTACCTTTTTTATGCTAGTATACATTATTCAGGTTGGGGGAGCTATAGTTGGCTTTTTGATTATAAGTTTTGGAATAGTACTACTGATTCTTAGACCTCGAATTACTCGAATGGTTAAAATAATAAGGGCTGATTAGCAGTCAAATGTTATCGATTTAAGGATAATAAAAGTGCTAAAAACGGATATTGTGATGACTGAATGTTTTCTTTATTCTTTAATTTTAGATATTGCTCCACATTTTTAGCTGCCGCTTCTTTAATTTCTTTATCTATTTCGTTGGGGATAAGTCCTTTGGGTACGGCGTATACAAACCTTCCATCTTCTCCGTTTGCTACGGGTAATTGATAAAAATCTCTTTCTACAAAATTACCAGTTTCCTGAAAAGATTTAGAAGCTTCAACGAAAAAATCTACCGCATGATCTGGATATCCAAAGAAATAGCCATAAGCCCTAAATCTATCTGATTTTTCTTCAAATTCATATAATGTGAGAAGCCTTTCTGGTGAAATAGATTCAATAATTCCTCTTTTTAGAAAAAAATCAGATTTTTTCTTTATTAGTTCTTCCACAGATTTTCGATGATATACTAAAATTTCATAGTTTCTTGTAGTTCCGTAAACGGCTTTGAAGGGTAAAAGTACATAGCCTATATTTTCATTTTCTAATAGATCTAAAGTTTTTTGAATAAATTCTAATTGTTCTTTTACTTTTTTAGGAGCAATAAATTCCGTAGTTACAGAGTCAATTTTAAAATCGAGATATTGTACCGTACTTATAGGTTTTAGTCCATTATAAACGGTATGTAAGCCTTCTTTTTCAAGTACTTGTTTCGCAATGGAATCGGCATAGGATAGTATATCTTTTTGGGTGCCTTCCTGTGCTAATACCAAATTTGTAAGAAGGAGAACAAAACTTAAAATAATATATTTAGTTATTTTCATGGAATAGATATTAAAAGATCAGGCCTAATTTGAAATGAAAAGAGGAGTAGGCGATATCCTCACTTTGGTTTCTTGTTATTTTAGAATTAATAAAAAAGCTTTTTTCGTGTAGTGGCATTTTCCATTCTAATTCCAGAGCTCCTTTTAGATAGTCGACCCCTACAAAATCCAGTTCCCTAAAGCGTATTTCGTTGAGTAATCCATTAGCCGAAGTTGAAAGAAAAGTATGAATCGCCTTTCGGTAGCCTATCATAGGCTTTAGATATAAATTTTGATTCCATATTTTTTTTATAGGGAGTAAATAGCTTACTTCTGTTTCGAAGAACTGATATTTTATCTCATCGTTACCGGCTAAATCTAATCGTTCATCATTACTGTAGGAGACATTAGCTCCAAGTTGTTGATTTTTATTCTTGAATAAAAATAGATTTGAAAAAGTAAGCTCCTGTTTTTCTGATTCATAGTTAATAGACTTAAATATAGGGTCAGTTCCCTCTATTTTTTCATAGTCGATTTTCAGGTCAAATTGCCACTCTTTTTTTTCATTGAGGACAATCCTGTTGCCAACAGTAATATGGTTTTCGAGAATATTTAATTTGCCTGAATCTACAGGACTGACTATAGCATTCCTAGCAGAAAAGTTTCCTTGCGCAAAAGAAATATCAATAAAGCTCGTATATTTTCTTCGGTTTATTGTGGAGAAAAGATGAATTCCGTAGGTATCAAATTGCTGATTTCGCTGAAAAGATCTAAATGTGTTCTCACTAAATGTACTGATACCACGAAATTGGTAGAGCTGTAAATCCTGCGTAGCATAATTTCCAATAAGATTCTCTTCTTTTCTTTGTTTGTAAAAGCCAGCTACTCCAAGGGCAAGCCAATTTTTAATTTCAACTAATTGCCCAAATTGAATAAAAATATGATTGTTTCTAAATAGAGGTCGGGGTTCACTGTTTCTATTAGAACTCCCAACCATATAATCGACTTTAAGAAATGACTGGGTGATTCCAATATATGAAGGGCTTAATGCTCCGATAGAAAAATTAACCCTATCTCCAGACCATGGTCCACTGTTAATATCGGCTAACTGATATGGGTTTTGAATATTATCATTACTTTGTAATAAATAAGATCGTACACTCTTAAAGTTCTTCTGATAATCAAACGATCCATTAAATGACCACTCACCTATAGATTTTTGAGATTGCGAATTAAATTGTAGGGTACTAAATTTTGAAGGGGCAAATACATTGTGTAAATCTCCTTCTCCATAATTATAGCCAAGATTGGCCAGGTAAAATTCTCGGAATCCTGATGCCATTAAATAAGGATGAGAATGATTCCATTCCAGTATTTTTTGTCTGCTATAAAAAGACCATTCCTCATTTGTATGTTGAGCAACTAGTTTACCAGTAATACAGAAGACCAATATAGAAATAGTACTTAAAATTCTCATCCTTATTATTAATTAGTAAGAGCCTGGTTCTGGTGTTGTGCTTAGTTCGAAATCAGCACTACTATTATTGGTATCCTCAAGCAAAATATTGCCATCAACACTTGTTGATTTTCTAATGATAGATTCTCCGCTATATATATTGGAAACATTGAAAAAGCCAGCGTCTAAGCTCGAAGGTATTCGTTTAAAATTACTGTCTTCTGGACTTCTCAGTGCTTCTACGGCGTCGATAACATCACCTACCGGAACTTTAAGAACTTCAGGAAAATTAGGGCCTTCATCAGGAATGGCTGCGCGCTCTAAATCAGCTATATCTTCTCCTCTCCATATGATCGTTCCGGGTCCAAATACAGAAACCAGTGAAAATGTTGAATTAAACGGATGGTAAAGCATTTCTAAGTTCGGTACATCCGGAGCATCAATATCACGTGTAGATCCTTGTACGAAAAATTCCCAATCAGCATCACTTAAATTAACTGGGCTGCCGGGATTTGCCTCTTCGCTTTGATGTTTAATAGCTTGTTGAGCTATAGTAATACTAGAAAAGGGTTCGAGGATATGCTCTTCTCCAGATCCTGGAATTCGCCATGCGGTTCTAATATAGACATATGATTCATCATCGGCGAAAGGGGTTGGCTCATTTGCAGGATTAATTAATCCAGAGGTCCCATATACATCAGAAATTATAAGTCCGTCTAAAGCAATTGGTTCACTAGAATTATTATAGATTTCTAAAAATTGATCAAAGAAATAATTTGAACCTTCCGGAGTTTTAGAACCGGAATAGTAAAACTGACTTATAACCAGGTTTCCTGTAATCGATCCTGCCAGTTTGATATCTAAGATATCACTCGAGGTTTCGCGATTTAAATTAAAACTAGTATTCAGGTAATTTAAATTGATTTTTACTTCGTTCCCAATAATTTCAAGCGCTTCCTGTCCATTTAGTAGTTTGTTAGCCTGAATATTATACGTTCCTGGAACCAAATCAGAGAAGGTCACTACACCATCAGCATTCGAGCTTGCTTGAAATTCCTGTCCGGAGGCATTATCCGTTAATGTGACATTTACCCCCGCTGCAGATTGAGTTTGGAAATCTTCAGGGTACAGCACATGCATACTTAGTGCTAATGGTTCTAAACGCTCACTATCATCAGAACTACAGGCCGTAAATAGCCATAGAAAAGATAAAAGAAAGATCATTGATTTGTTTGTTTTGTGATTCATTGTGATTAAAAATTAAATTAGAATTGATAAAAAACTTCGGCTCCAAAAAAAAGTTCAAGATTTCTTTCGGTATAATTTCCAGTTCTTATGCTTTGATATAGCGGCCTGTGATTGTTAAGGTTATTTACATAAAAGGCAAAGCCACGACCCGGTTGAAACTCCTTATTTAATCTTATATTGAACAAGAGTAGAGGCGGCATTTTTTCCTGTAATAACAAGTCCTCAGCAAGAAGATTCCAATAGGATTCATATTTAATATTTTGGGCTTCTTCCAAACTCAAATTAGTTTTGTTGCCCTTATAGTCTAATAGTGCTGTTGGGTAAGGACTGAAACCAATAATTTTTTCTGTTTTCAACCATGTGATTTGAGCTAATGATGAAATGACCATTCCTGCTTTTGGAATACGGTGGATGAATCGGAAAGAAGTGTTGAACTGGCTGGATAAAATTCCCTGCCCCGCCTGAAAGTATGGAATAAATTCTGAGTTGGGATCCTGATAAATAAAGTTGGGCTCTACCTGCTCTCCATTTGTAAAACTTTTAGATCTTATATAGGCACCATTGATGTTTAAAGCAGTATTAATAGCGTCCCATTCAGGAAAGTTTATCGTGTATTCAATCCCCGAATTTTCAATATCCCGATTATTCGTAGGCGCATCGTAACCTAAAAATCTTTTTTCGTATCGACTTGGCGTATCATTTAAAATAGGAGGAGAATTATCAACACGCTTTTTTATATCATAAATTGGCGTATTTGCTATATAAGGATAGCGTATAAAGCCAGGGCCATTCTTAGTCGTTTCCTTAAAATAAGTCAATAGAAAATCAATATCCTGAAGCCTTCCATCTAAGCCGATTTCAAATTTTTTGGAGGTATAACTGGAGATATCTTTTGTGTTAACGTTGATTTTTTTCGTAGTAACAATCAACAGCCTTTCATTGGGATTTATGGCATAATGATTAAAGTTGATAAGGTCAAAAAATCTTGGTCCGGGAAATAGGTAACTTAAGCCCGGTGTTTTTGAGTTGATACCATAACCCGCTTTAATTTTAAGCTCAGGAATGATTTCAAAAGCACTATTAATTCTAGGTTGAATATCCTGTGCTATTAATCGATGTTCTGATCCTGATAAAAAATAACGATCTGCTCTTATTCCAAGCTGCCATATCCAATTTTTGTTTGCGATATTAAAAGAGAACTGGTCCTCCAAATATGCACTGAATTGGTTAAGTTTAGGAACATCATCAAAAGTTCGTGGCCGGTCACCCGCATTATAATTTTGTCGCGGAGGGGTAAGTAAATCAAATTGTCTGCCGGGGCCGTTGTTTTGATCCAAACGGAATTCAGTACCCAGAAGTAGTTTATGAGTGCTATTTAGAAAATTTAAAAACTTACTGAATTCAACACGATGATAATAGTTTAGTGGGCGACCTTTTACTGTAGTTTCGTTTCTATATCTAGCGGTTCCATAAGGTACTTCACCAATAGTGTCTTTCAAGAAGGTTGGTCTTGGACCTACGTTGGTTGTAATAAATTCTTCAAAATAAGAATCCTGAATACCGTAAGATAAGGAAGCGTCTATATTTAATTGATCAAAAATATTATTATTTTGGGGAGTATAAGAGATATCCGTATTCCATCTAAACCTGTAATCTTTAGAGTCCCAACTTCGCTGGGAAGGCTCATTTTCAGAATCCTGCCCTCGCGTTGCAATATTGCTGCTGATATTTAGCTTATTTTTTATAAGCAGTGATTTATCGTTTAATAGGCTAAATTTGTGTCCTACGGATGCAGAGATTCGATTAAACTCATTTAAAACATCTCTGGGATCTGGTTTTGAATTGGTAAGATCAAAATCGAAACTTAAAGCCTGCTGTGATGAATTAAGTTTTGTGCCAAATCCTGCGGCAAATTGAAATAGGTTTGGATTGGCTCTTAGTCTTAGGTTGGGTGAAAATTCGCCGATTCTGGTATTTACCAAAACGGCACCAGCTGTAAAATTTCCGTAACGGGCAGAAGGTACCCCTCTAATAACTTCTACAGATTCAATCTGATCAGCAGGGATTTGTCTTAAATCAAATCCGCGGTTTACTACCGACTGAAATGGAGGTGAAGAGCCGGGGCCTGAGTTCAATATATTCACATTATACTGAAGATTAGCGTCATTTGAAATCGGACTACCGTCCATAATCAAAGCAGTTCCCAGTTGCGCAACCGCATTCCCTTCTGAATTTGTAGAAGTTTGCCGTAGCAGGATTTGTTGAGGGGAACTTAAATCGGGATTAATGGCGAGTTGTCCTGGTAATAACTGTAAAACATCTCTTAAGCTGGAAGGCTGTACATGTTCGATAGCCGTTTTTTCTATTAGTGAACGTGTGCCCAATCCATTTCGATTTTCTTTAGCAGTGACAATTACTTCATCAATTTCAAGATTTCTCTTTTGAAGTGCTATCTGAATATGGGAGCTATTATTGCTTGAAATAATCGTATCTAAACTAACATAACCTATGTGGGATATATTTAAAGCATATTCGTTTTTAGTAGGATCTATTTTTAACGAAAATTCTCCATCTATATCACTAATGGTAGAATAGTTAGTATTCTTCTCCAAAATTAATGCGCCTACTAAAGGCTCATTTTCTGCATTTCGAATACTACCGTTCATTCTATTTTCCTGAGATAAAATAGGGACGATACTATAAAAGTAAACTACTGCCACTAGCAGAAATTTCATCAGTTCAATTTTCGGCAAAAATAGAATTAATTTTATTAAATGCAACTTTGTTGCTTTAGTAAAATATACTAGTTTTGTTATAAAAAAGTCAGAGTGATGAAAAAGTCTATGTTCGATTATTTTGGGGTCTCGGCAGCTACTTTATGTTCCATACATTGTTTAGCGTTGCCAATTATAACAATTATCCCTATCCAATGGCAGCATAATCACTGGATAGATCTTGCCTTTGCGATGATCGGTTTGGTAATCGTCTTACAGATTTCTAAAAACCTAGATTCAAAAAATTTACAATTTGCATTATGGTTCTCTATATCGGTAATCCTGGTGAGTGCTTTACTGTCGTTTTTTCAAAACTATCATAGTCGGCTTATACATTTGGGTTCTTTAGGCTTGATCACTTCTCATGTGATCAATGCATATCGTCATAAAACCAAAGATTTTAAATTATCAAAAGAGCGATTATGCTAATAACCAAAAATGTATCGTTCAAATATCCTAAACATGAGGAACAGTATTTCCCGAATATCAATCTTAAGTCGGGAGGATCTTTATTGATAACAGGCGCTTCGGGTAAAGGAAAATCTACATTGTTATACTTATTAAGCGGTTTGTTGAAACCCTCGAAAGGGGAAATAACTTTTAAGAATACCTCTATTGCATCATTATCTGAAAATGAACGTGATCGCCTGCGCGGAACGCAAATGGGGGTCGTTTTTCAAAGCACGTCATTTATTCAGAGTTTAAGTGTTTATGAAAATGTTCAATTGTCTGGTTGGTTGGCCAGTAAGAAGAAAATACGAAAAGATGAAATTATGTATTTTTTATACTATTTGGGAATAGACGATATCGCGCATAAATCTCCTGAAAAGCTTAGTACCGGTCAGCGCCAGCGTGTTAGTATCGCAAGGGCTTTAGTGCATAAACCTGCACTTCTACTAGCCGATGAACCCACAGCCAGTTTAGACGATATAAACACAGATAAGGTTGCAAAACTATTGTTGGACTGTACACTAAGTTTTAATACTTCCCTGGTGGTGGTTACTCACGATCAGCGCTTAAAACATTTTTTTAGTAGCGAAATTAAATTATAATATGATAAGTAAACTAGCCTGGAAAAATATTTGGCATAACCCACTGAGTACTGCATTAAGTATGATGTTGCTTTCATTTTCCGTAGCGATGATATCATTACTTATTATCGTTCAGGAAAAATTTGAAAACAACTATGCTGCTAATTTAAATAATATCGATTTAGTGCTTGGAGCCAAAGGAAGTCCTTTACAACTTATTTTATCTGCGGTCTATCAAATTGATGCGCCTACCGGGAATATAACTTATGAAGAAGCTCAGCAATGGATGGAACATCCTTTTGTAAAACATGCTGTACCCTTAGCTTACGGCGATAACTATCAGGGATACAAAATTGTAGGGACTACCAAAGACTATATGAAGTTTTATGGAAATGGTTTAGAAAGCGGGCGTTTTTTTAATGCTGATTTTGAAGTCGTAATAGGGAAGAACCTGGCAGAAAAATTGAACCTTAAAATCGGAGATCAATTTTACGGTGCTCACGGACAAAATGCCGAAGGTCATGTTCACCACGAACATCCTTATACAATTGTGGGGATAGCTAATCCTACAGGTAAAGTTTTAGATTATCTGATTTTATGTAATATCGACAGTGTTTGGGAGATGCACTACCATGATGCTGATCATGAGGAGCATCAAGAGCATGAAATGGAAGAACATCACAGCGAAACATCCGGTGTTTCTTTAAATGACGAGCATCATAGTGAACATAATTCTCAGCAAGAGGAAGGGGAAGGTAAAGAGACCACTGCTGTACTTTTAAAATTAAAAAATAAAATGGGCCTAGTTACCTGGCCAAGATTAATAGCCAATGCCACGGATATGCAGGTGGCTTCACCTGCTATAGAAATAAATCGGCTATTTTCATTAATGGGTCTTGGAATAGCTATGCTTAGTTATCTGGCTTATGGGATCATGATTCTTGCGGCTTTAAGCATATTTATCTCACTATATACTCGTTTAAATAACCGTAAGAGAGAGTTTGCGTTGATGCGGGTGAGTGGCGGTAATAAATTTCAGTTGTTTTGGCTGGTGGTGCAGGAAAGTCTGTTTTTATGTCTGTCAGGTTATATAGTAGGAAGCTTGTTAGCACGATTCGTAATCCTGTTTTTTGGGCATTATACCGATAATGAGTTTCATTTAAGTATAGACCCGATGTCAGTTGTTTTAACTAAAGAGGTTTACTTGTTGAGTGCCTGCCTTATTTTGGGGGTACTGGCAGCTTTAATTCCAGCTATAAAAGCCTATAAACTTAATATTCCTAAAATATTGTCTTATGAATAAAACTAAATGGGTGCTATTAGTCTTGGTTATCAGTGTTTTATTTATAGTGGAATATGTATATTTTACTCCGAATAAAACGAATAAATTGGGGTATAAAACTATAGCTGATTCTTCAGAAACAATTGATGATGTTTCTGAAACAGCAAACAAAGCATCTGAGATATCTGGTGATACGGTAAAGCTGAGCTGGCAATTATTGGCTAATATTGATTATGTTGAAGAGAAAACAGAAGATTATCCAGGTGGTGTTTTAAACCCTATCATCAATTTTCAATTAAAAAATTTAAAAAATCATTATATAGAAATTTCAGGATATGTCGTCCCTATGGATGAAAATTCATACGCTTTAAGCAGTAATGTGATGTCGGCCTGCTTTTTCTGCGGTATGGCAGGACCGGAATCTGTTATGGGAATTCAATTTAAAAATGATACCCCTCTTTTAAAAACAGATCAATATATAAGCCTGGTGGGGATATTTTCATATAATGATACGAATCCCGAAGATTGGATCTATCATATTAAAGACGGCAAACTATTAGAAAGATAATAAGTTTTATAAAATGGGTATGGATCACAACCAATAACTAGAAATCTGCTTTGTAAACTGTTTTTTTTAGATATTAATTTTGATCAAATTTTTTACATCTTTAAAAAAACATGTGGGGTTTTATATATTTGCAGCCTAAAATTTTGTTGCCAATATTCGCATTTTTGATTGTTTTTCAACCTGCATTTCCGACGGTGGAATATCTGCTGAATTGCGATTAAATCAGTAAAGCATCTTTAATAATTGTTTAATATTGAATGAGCATTATATTGGTAATATGCAATATTATAATTCAGGATATTACATACAGTCTAGTGATAATTTTAGATGTTCAATGAAATGGGCTTTATATAAATATACTTCTAAAAGAGTTATTCAATCAAGTGATATTATGTTGTCTATTTATTAATCTGCTGCAGTAATAAAGATATAATTATCTAGATGATTTAGGGATACATCGACTACTTTGATTGTATAATCTAAATAGAGTTGCTTCAACATTTTAATCTTTTAAAATATTTTCAATAATGATAGAATTCTCAAAATCGATCGATACTATAATTTTCATATTAAAAACTTTAATAGAGATTTTTAATTAAATTAACGATTCTGTGTTATAATAACTTGAAACTATCCGAATAAATTTTAGTCCTTGTTTTTTATTTTGACTTATTAAGTTATAAAATATTCTCTTAAGAAATAAAAAATAGATATGTCTAAATCCTTATTAAAATTTAACATTAACATAAAAAACTATCTTATAATAACTAGTATTTTTAACGCAACTAATATGCGTTAAATGAAGAGAAGAGATTTTTTTAAAAATAGTAGTCTTTTTGCCTTTGGGGGATTAGTAAGTGACTTTCATTCCAATTTATGGGTAGATCAAAAAAATGATTTTGGATCAAAAAAAGCCAAAAATATAATTTTTATGGTAAGTGATGGTATGAGTACCGGAACTTTAAATATGGCCGATCGACTTTTACAATTAAAAACTGGTAATGGGAGCCATTGGTTAAATTTATACCGTGATGGAAAAATTAGCAGATCTCTTATGGACACAGCCTCTGCGGACTCTATGGTTACAGATTCTGCCGCTGCAAGTTCTTCCTGGGGTGGGGGGAAAAGAGTTCCAAACGGTTCCTTAAATGTGTCAGCAACTGGAGAAAAAAATCTTCCTATATTACAAAAATTCAAAAGATCTGGTAAAAAAGTGGGGTGCGTTACTACAGTGCCAATCACACATGCTACGCCTGCTGGTTTTTGTGTAATGCAAAAAGATCGTGGTAATCAAGATAAAATTGCAGAGGATTATCTTGAAATTGAATTTGATGTGATGATGGGTGGCGGTAATATTCATTTTGAAGCTTCTAAAAGGGCTGACCAAAAAGATATTTACAACAGTTTTCTACAGCAAGGCTATCAAATCTTTAGGGAGCGTAAACAAATGAAAAATTATCAAGGCAATAAAAAGATATTAGGTGTATTTGCTGAGCATGCACTTCCTTATGCACTAGACCGAGAAAACGATATTCTATTAAAAGAACAAACACCCTCGTTGGCAGAGATGTCGAAATTTGCCATTCAGCATTTAGCACAAGACAATCCTAAAGGTTTTGTTTTACAAATTGAAGGGGGCAAAGTAGATTGGGCTGCCCACGGAAACGATCCCGGTGCATTACTTTACGATCAAATTGCTTTTGATGAAGCGGTAAAAGAAGCTATAGATTTTGCAGAAAAAGATAAAAACACTTTAGTAATTATTACTACCGATCACGGAAATGCTAATCCCGGGCTCATAAAAAGTGATGTGGTAGATAAAAACTTTAGCAACCTTCTGGGTTTTAAGCATACCAATGAATGGATACTTTCTCAATTAAACGGTTCTTCTCGACCAGCACAAATAAGAGATCTTATTGCAAGCAATAATAATGGGAAAACCCTTCATAAAATAGAAGCTGAAGAGTTAGCGGCTTTTTATAATAGTAACAATGGCGGTTTATATAATACCGGAAATTTACCTTTTGCTACTTTAGCTAAAATGCAAGAACAATACACCTCTATAGGTTGGATAAGTATGGATCATTCTGGAGATTATGTAGAATTAGCAGCTTATGGTCCCGGAAGTGAAAACCTAAATCCGTTTATTAAAAATTACGAACTTCATCATTTTTTATTAGAAGCTGCAGAAGTAGAAGATAAATTTTAAGCAAAAAAATAAACAATCCCTATGAAAATTAAACCTTCAAGGGATTGTTTTTCAATTAGATCGGCCAACGATCTTCGAATTTTATCATCTCTTTTTCCCAAAGGTGAAGCTCTGTTGTAGTTAATAAGCACGCTTCTAGCTGTTGGGTGATTTTTTCTTCCGATAAATGAAAGCCTATAAAAACCAATTCATTTTTTCGATCTCCAAAATCTATTTCCCAATCACTTTCGATCGTCTCTTGATTACTTACAAAAGCTGCATAATTTATTCGTTCTTGAAAAGGCATTGATGCCCACCAAACTCCTGCAGGATCTGTTTTAAACGATCCTCCTGCACTACTCCATATAAGTGCTTGTGACGGTCGAGAAGCCATCCAAAATAAGCCTTTACTACGAATCACACTGGGAGGAAAGTTTTTCATTAAATATTCATATAATCGTTCTGGATGAAAAGGTTTTTTCGCTTTAAATACAAATGAATTAATACCATATTCTTCAGTTTCGGGGGTATGTTCTTCTTCTAATTCCTTTATCCAAGCTGCTGATGCTTCGGCTTTCTCATAATCAAATAAGCCGGTATTTATAATTTCTTTAGGATCTACTTGAGAGTTGGCGGTTTCAATAAGTTTTGCTTCTGCATTAAGTCCACGAATTATAGCTTTTACCTGTTGCAATTCTTCTTTGTTTACCAAATCCGTTTTATTGATTAAAATTACATTGGCAAATTCTAATTGGTCTGTTAAGAGATTTACAATGCTTCTATCGTCAAATTCATCGTTGCCCATACCGCGTTGTTGCAATAACTCTGGACTGCTAAAATCTTTCATAAAATTAAAAGCATCTACCACCGTTACCATGCAATCTATATAACTAAAATCGCTTAATTGAGTGGCTAATTCTTCACTCTCGAAAGTAAAGGTTTGCGCCACCGGAATGGGTTCTGAAATTCCGGTGCTTTCAATTAGTAGGTAATCAAAACGGTTTTCTCTAGCTAGTCTGCCAACTTCTATCATTAAATCTTCACGCAGTGTACAGCAAATACAACCGTTACTCATTTCTACCAATTTTTCTTCGGTTTTAGAAAGGGTATTTTCATTTTCAACTAGCTGAGCATCGATATTTACTTCACTCATATCATTTACAATTACGGCTACTTTTAGTCCAGATTTATTGTGTAAGATATGATTAAGTAAGGTGGTTTTTCCAGCACCTAGAAAACCACTAAGTACTGTCACAGGAAGTTTATTCATAGAATTTTTTGTTTGCTTTAAAAAACAAAATTACAAAAAACCTTATTAATGCAACAAAGTTGCAATATATTTATTGAATTAAATTTTACATCTTTTGCAAGTCCCGATAAGTAAAAGTTGAGTTTCTTCTACGTGATATTCTTTAAGTCTTGGAACCTGAATTTTCTCGGGTAAGCATTCTACTTTTCCGCATTGATTACATTGAAAATGAAGGTGGTTATGAAGATGATTTTCTTTAGAATTGTGTTGATGTTGGCAAAGTGCGTAGTAAGCTTTACCATCTTGACCAGTAACAAAATGTACTTTATCTGCTTCTACAAAACGATCGAGCATTCGATAAACCGTGGTTTTATTAATTTTTTCTGAAATACCTTCACGTATTTGATCTGCGGTTACGGCCTTTTCTGCTTCTTTTAAAAAATTTAAAACGGCTTCTTGATGTTTTGTATTTCTCATATGTATTATTGGAAATATTTAATTTTAAACAAAAATACAAGGATCTTTAAGAAGTTGAAAATGAATTTAATCTCTTTAAAGTGATATTGTAGTATACAAATCAGAAAAAAATTAGTTTAATATCAAATGGCTTAATTAATATTGAAAAAAATTAGTCCTATTCGGTGACCTTTTTTTGGTTATCTTGTTGTTTATATTGATTTGACTTTTGTTTTCACGCCTTTTGTCTAATTTGAAAACGAAACACTATGAAAAATGCCGTAAGCTTTGGAATTCGTTTTATTCCAAAATCATCCAAAACCAAAAATGGTTTTGCTCCCCTTTATATACGAATTACCGTCAATGGAGAACGAATTGAACTCAGCCTCAAACGCAGAATTACTTTAAACCTCTGGAATGAGAAACGTAGCCTATTAAAAGGCTATATTGAATAAAGCCTGCAAGTCAACAAGTCCTTAGATCGTATTTATAATAAAATTTACGAGGCTTTTAGGGAACTTCAAGATTTGTGTCTGTGGACACAATCTTGATTGCTCCCCACGGTCGCAATTAAAAAAAGAGATGTTTAAGGGGAAACGTTATTAACTCCATTTACTTCTTTTAGAGCCGTCACATTACCTTTTTGATATTTATTTATCTACAGGATTTAGGATTAGGAAAGGGCTATAAATAGAAAAGCGTAGCTGACCGGTTTATGCGCCCGCTAATGCTAAATACTGTTCTTTTGGAGATCAAAAAGGTAAGGCTGTAACATTCAAAGTAAGCTTATACCTATGAAATATAGATCGGTCAATTTTACCAGAATGTTGCTAAAGCGAACGTGAGTCAAAAGCAAATTTTCTACTTCAATCTATTAGTGTTTTTATTTGCTTTTGGCTTATGTTCAAGATCATTTTGACGAACCGTTTTGACTGTAGCGTAGTGAAAGGAAATATGGTGAGGACTATCCAAATCATAGCTTAATTTTCATTTTTCCGTGAAATTTGCTGTAAGAAATTGCCTGTTTATAGGGCTTTCTAGAGCATTTGTCGCAAATTCTGTGAAAAACAATAGGATAAAAATATTTAATTTACTGAATTACAATTAATTATAATTCCATAACATCGCTCTGCGTGTTATCCTCTTGCTATTCATTTTTCATCCGATTAATAGGTACAAAATCGAATTTCATACTTCTAAAAATTCTATTCCCTATTATTAAAGTTAAACTTATAATGATCAAAATTTTCAAAACTCTATATTTGTCATATAAAGTTTTGCTTGTTCTTAAGCAACCTTTTGATGGTTTATGCACCTCAATATTGTTAGGTTGGAATATTATAAAAAATGATCAAGTTTTAAAATTCTTAAACGATATAAGTTATGAACTGTTATTATCTATTTTTTAAAAATCCTTTCTATTTTTTTCACTCTAATCATTAAAATTCATAATGTCAAAAATTGCAATAATCGTCCAGCGATATGGAATTGAAGTAAACGGCGGAGCAGAATATCATGCTAGAATTCTAGCCGAACAGCTTCAGAAAAAGTATGATGTTGCTGTGCTTACTACAAAATCGGTAGATTATGTCTCTTGGGATAATTACTATAAAAACGATATTGAAATAATCAATGATGTCATCGTTAAGAGATTTAAAACAGATTATGGTAGACAACACGAAAAATTAAGAAAGTTTAGAAGAAAAATTTTAAAAAATAAGAGATACGAGCGTTTATTAAATAAACATTCTCTTGTAAACTATTTGGATAAAAGATTTCATCTAATAAGCGCTAGCTCCAAGCAAAGTGAAAATTGGCTCAATGCCCAGGGACCTTATTGTCCGGATATGATTACGTATTTACAGAATAATAAAGAGGAATATAATGCTTTTATTTTTTTTACGTATTTATATTATCCAACTGCTGTTGGCATGAAAGAAGTTAAGGAGAAAAGTATTTTTATTCCAACCGCTCATAATGAACCTGAATTATTTGCTATAACCTATGAGAGTGTTTTCGAATCGGCAAGGTTTATAATGTACAATACGCTTTCCGAAAAAAAATTGGTGGAATCAACTTTTAAAAATCTAACACCATATTCTGATGTTGCAGGTATTGGTATCGATCCCGTAATAGGTGAGAAAATAGAGAGAATGAAAGCAAAAATGGATGGCGATTATTTCTTATATATTGGGAGGATAGATCCAGTTAAAAATTGCCATACCCTCTATAAGCAATTTTTAGACTACAAAGAGAAAAACTCTTCCGATCTTAAACTGATTTTTGTAGGAAAAAATCATACCGAACTGCAACCTACCAGTGATATTCTATTTACTGGTTTTGTGGATGAAGATTATAAAATTAATCTGTTAAGTAACGCGAAAGCCCTTATCATTCCTTCAAAATTTGAAAGTTTATCTATGGTTGCTCTGGAGGCTATGAGTCGTGGCAAAATTGTAATTTCAAACGGTGATTGTGAAGTTTTAAAAGATCATATTATAAATAGTAATTCTGGATTCTTTTATCATTCCGATCATGATTTATTTAGAACTCTTGATGCCGTAACTAATATGTCTACTGATGATTTAAATGTGCACGCCGAAAATGCAAAAACATATATTCAACAAAACTATACATGGAATAAAATAGTAGATAAATTTGATCGGGCTATCAAGATAATAAACGAACCTACGAGAATATAATATGAAAGGAATAAACGTCATTGGACATGTAAACGGAAACTTTGGTTTAGGAAAAGCATTACAATTAAATATAAAAGCATTAAAGAAAACCACTATTCCTTTTAAAATCTACGATTATAAAACAATAGCCAAGACCAATTTAGATGAACTGGCTTACGACTGCAATCTTTTTCAAATTTCGCTTCATGAAGTAAACGAAGTGTTTCATATTGTACCTTTAGATTTTTTTCAAAATAAATACAATATACTTTACCTGGTTTGGGAATCTGAGATTGTACCGGAAAAAAACCATTCTAGCATTAATTTTTTTGATGAAATATGGACTGCCTCAGGATATTGTAAGTCCATTTTTTCAAAATTCTTTCTAGGCGAAATTACGGTAGTGCCTCATCCGATAGAAGTTATTATACGTAATGAATTCAATAAAACTAAGTTATCTATTTATAATGAAGAAAAATTTAGTTTTTTATTCGTTTTTGATTTCAATAGCTCGGCGTTGCGAAAAAACCCTTATTTTTTAATTGAAGTTTTCAAAAAAGCGAGTAAAATAGTCAATCACCAAATTGAATTAGTTTTAAAAACTTCCAACTCCCATCATCATAAAAAAGACTATCAAAGATTGATGGAACTCATTGAAGATTATGAAAATATTAAAATCATAAATGAATATATAAATCGGAAAGAATTGGAGCAATTAATACAAGATTGCGATTGTTATATCTCGTTACATCATGCTGAAGGTTTTGGACTCACTTTAGCTGAAGCTATGGCATATGGAAAACCAGTGATCGCCACCAATTATTCGGGAAATACCGAATTTATGAGCTCTTCAAATAGTTTTTTAGTAGAGACTATGGTTAAAGCAAACGCTACTATCGATAATCATTTTGATAAAAGCACAATTTGGGGAAATCCAGTTGAAGAAAATTCTGTTAATTGTATAGTAGAGGTGTTTTCAAATCAACAATTAGCATTTCAAAAAGGAAAGATTGCAAAACAGGATATCGCCAAGCATTTATCTTACGAAAATGTTGGGCGAATAATCGAAAATAGATTTCATTTTATACACGATAATATGGAATATTTTAAAGGCTTCAAGTGTAAAATAAATTATTTCAGAAATCAATATTTGAACTCTTTAAATGAATTTCATAGAAACCAAAGAGAGCTCAAAAAGATCAAAAAAAATGTATTGGTAAAAGCTATTTTATATCTGAAAATGAAATATAAAAACTTCTCAGGCAGTATATCATAGAATTTCAAGATACTTCGTAATGAAAACTAATCCTTAAAGAACAACGGTATGAGAAATTCAAGCATTTTACTGTTCATTTTTTTACTAACTCTTATTAGTTGTCAAGAAGATTTTGAACTAGATGAAAAGATTCTTAATTCTGAGACATCCCTATTTGCTGCATCCAATTCGCCAAAAAAAATAAGCTCTACACATAATCAGGAAATTCTCATACCAACAATTTTAAATACACATTGGAGAGATTTTAATTCTATTGTTGATATGTCAGATGAGGATATTAGGAACACCTTAATAGTAGAACTTAACACTAAAACTTCTGAAAGTATCTCCAACTTGCAGGCAATGTCTAATTTGGAATTATCTAATTATAGTCTGTTATATACTTTTTTAAATAAGGCATCAATACGTAAACCCTCGGAATTACGAAATATGAGTCTTGATGATCTCAGGAATACTATAATTGTGGAAAATGCAAATTATTTACAAAATCAAAATATAAGCGATCTTAAAAAACTACCTACGGAAAAACTAGTTCAACTGGGATATAGCTGGTATTTACCACTAGAGTTTGATTCATTGATTAATTATAGCGATGGTAAATTATCAAAAATTATTTCTCCCTATAAATTTAAATTGAAAGACAACAAAGGAAAAAATATGGATGTCCTTAAAATTGCTAAAACTAATGAAACTTCCAAAAATCATTTTAAATATTTGGGAGTTTATCATATAGGAACATCAAATGATAATTACAATCTACAATTAGCTGGCTCAAATGATTTATTCAATTGGATCCATTTAATAGAATTAGACCATGATGCTCATCAAGGAGACATTATAAAATGGGGCCAAGGATATCTTATTGCATATGAAGAAGACAAACACCAAGGTAAAAACAATATTGCATTTAAATATTATAATAACTATCAAGACTTGACTTTAAATACAAGTTCTTTCCGGAAAAGTATAAAAACCTCTGTCAATGATTTAGGTGTCGAGGGTACTCCGGATATTAGGGCAGTTTCAGGTACCTCTCCGATGAACGGTAATATTCAAATTGGATTTCATTACTATGATGGAGATATAGATAGAATAGCAATGGGTATTTTAAAAAATGGTATTAACTGGAAAGCATGGAAAGACGCTATATCCGAATACAATTTGAGAGAAATGAATTTTAAAGGAAATATAGGAAGTAGAAAAAGTTTTCTTTACTACGAGACGGATTTGACTTTACAAGAGGCTCAACTTGTAAAAGGAGATTGGAGCGCTTGGAAAATTATGTTAGGTCGAGACGGATTCTATACAGAAGTTTTAATTTCTACTCCTGGAGGTTCTAAATCTTTCGCAAATCCATCTATAGTTCAAACTTATGATGACAAATACGCTATAACCCTTTTTTTACCTACAGAAGGAAATATTTCTAGTGAATATAATGGAGGAATGATCTATGTAAAATGACTATATGGAGGTTTGTTAATTTATCTAGGTTTATTTAAAGATTTCTAAGAATCAATTCATTATAGCTGTGAGTTAATCGTGAGTTTAAATCAACGTTAAAATTAGATTTCCAGATGGCCAAAACTGGTTTAGGTATACGATTCTTTTAGTACATTAGTATAAGATGAACTGAAAACACTTAATCTGATGTTTGATCTTGGAAAACTCTATATCCCTACCATTCTTTCGTTTGATCCATCAAGCAAAACAATATCTTTTAGATTACCCGAATTTTTCACTAAAGAGCATTTTGAGCATGTTCAATATTCACTAGAGCTTAATATTTTAGGCTCTGATGCTATCATTTATTATTATGGTGAAGATGATACTTATTTGTCTCAAGTGCTAGATTTGGATGAAGACTATATTGCTGCTGGATCTTTAGAGTATGAAAGTTTCGGGGCAATCCAAGAAAAAGCCTTAAAACAATTAGAGCATTTTATACTCGATCCAAAAACAGAATTACTTGATCTTTTTAATCAAAGTGAAGAAGAATTCCCTCTGGATTAAAAAAGGC